>JAYSEE010000098.1:0-11818 GCA_041914045.1 Ferrovibrio sp.
CGGATGGTCCCGGCCTGGTCAAGGCCATCGAGGCCGGCTATCGCAAGCTTTGGCAAAAATGGTGCGCGAAATAGCCGCTGGCTACCAGCTGGCGCTGGCGGCTTTCCAGTCCGGCGATTTGCCGCGTGCGCGCCGGATGGCGGAAGACCTGCTTCGGCAAAATCCCGATCATGGCGATGCGCTGCATCTGCTCGGTTTGATCGCCTTCCGTCAGAACGAAGCCGCTGCCGCCGCGGCCTATCTCGCGCGCGCCATCCAATGCAATCCTGCCGCGCCCGAATTGCATCTCAATCACGCCGCGATATTGCAGGCTCTGGGCCGATTGGATGAAGCCGCCAAAGCTGCACGCGCCGCCATTGCTTTGCGCCCCTCGGCCAAGGTCTGGAATAATCTGGGCGCCATTTTGCAGCAGCAGGGCAAGTTGGCCGATGCAGCGGAAGCCTATGCCGAGGTGACGCGCCGGCAGCCCGACAAGCCGCGCGGCTGGATCAATCTCGGCAACATGCATTTCGCGCGCGGCCGCATGGCCCAGGCCGCCGAAGCCTATCGCGCCGCCTTGCGGGCGGAACCAGCCAATATCGATGCGTTGAACAATCTCGGTTCCGCTTTGTTGGCGCTGGAAGATTCTGCCGGCGCGGAAGCGGCCTTTCGGTCGGTGTTGGCGATCAATCCGGCTCATGCAGCCGCGCATAGCAATTTACTATTCTGCATCAATTACCGCACCGATATTGGGCCGGAAGAAATTCGTTCGGAATACCGGGCCTGGGACGCGGCGCATGGCCGCTATGCCATGCCGCCGCACGGCAATGATCGCAGGGCGGATCGGCGTTTGAAGATCGGCTATGTATCTCCGGATTTCCGGCATCACGCGGTGGCGATGTTCTTCGAGCCGTTGCTGATGTCGCGGGATCGCGAGGCTTTCGAGATCTATCTCTATGGCGAAGTGGCCAATCCCGATAGCACTACCCAGCGCTTGCGCGGCCTGGCGGATCATTGGCGGGGCACGGTCGGCAAGAGCGACGATGAAGTGGCGGAGATGATCCGGGCGGATGGCATCGACATCCTGGTCGATCTGGCAGGCCATACGGCGGGGAACCGGCTGCCGGTCTTCGCGCGCAAGCCGGCGCCGGTGCAATTCGCCTATCTGATCGGGCAGGGCACGACGACTGGCCTGTCTGCGATAGATGGCTTCTTCACCGATGATTACATGGTGCCGCCGGGCCATGAATGGGTGCTGAGCGAGCAGGCCGTGCGGCTTGGGCGCTCGCCTCTGGTCTATCGGCCGCCGGACGGCATGCCGGATGTGGGTACTCTACCCGCGCAGCGCAACGGCTATGTCACCTTCGGGAGTTTCAGCCGCACGGTGCGTCTGAACGAGAAGGTGATCGCGCTATGGTCGGAGCTGTTGAAGCAGATTCCGAACGCCATCCTGGTGTTGAACAGCAAGCCGTTTGCGGAAGAAGCCTCGCGTCAGCAATTCGAGGCGCGGTTTGCCGCCAATGGCATCGGCCCGGAGCGTTTGAAGCTGATCTATACCAGCCCGCAGCCGAAGACCTGGGCGTATTACAACGAGATCGACATCGCGCTCGATCCTTTCCCGCATAATGCCGGCACCACCACGATTGAAGCCCTGTGGATGGGCGTTCCGGTGATCAGCAAGGCGGATCGTCCCACGGTCGGCCGTTTTGGGGCCAGCATCCTCGGTGCGCTGGATATGGGCGATTGGGTGGCGGAGACGCCGGAGCGCTATGTGGAGATCGCAGCGCGATGGGCGAACGATCTGGATGGTCTGGCGAAGCTGCGGGCTGAGTTGCGGCCGCGCTTCCAGGCCTCGGCCTTGTCGGATGGTCCCGGCCTGGTCAAGGCCATCGAGGCCGGCTATCGTAGACTCTGGCAGCAATGGTGCGCGGCATGACGCCGGAAATCGCCGCTCAGCTCGATGCGGCGCTCGCGGCTTTGAAAGCCGGCGCGCTGGATCGCGCTTTCGCTCTGACGAAAGCTGCGTTGAAAGCCGCGCCGGATGCCGAACCGGCGCAGACCGTGGCGGGGCTGGTTTTCTGCGAATTGGGCCTTTGGCAGCGCGCGGCGGACTGCCTGGAGAAAAGTCTGACTCAGAAGCCGACGGCATCGAAATACGCCGCATTGGGCCGCGCGCAATTTCAGCTCGGTTTGCTGCGGCAGGCGGAGACCTCCTATCAGGCGGCATTGGCGCGGCGGCCCGACGATCTGGCCTGCTTGATCCAGCTTGGCAAAATCCTTGCCCAGCGCGGTAAGTTGGAAGCAGCCGAAGCGATCAATGCGCGGGCATCGGCATTGGCGCCGGGCAATCCCGAAGTGCTGTGCAATCTCGGCTATGCCAGTCTTGCCTTGCATGAAGTCGCCGCCGCCGCCGCGCATTTTCGCACCGCCTTGATGCAGCAGCCATCGAACACGGCGGCCCATGATGGCTTGCTGATGAGCCTGGCCTATCTGGACGATACGACTTTGGCGGATTTGCAGACAGCCCATGCCGCCTATGGCGCCGCGATGCCGCAACCTGGGCCTCGCCATCATGCCAATGCGCCGGAGCCGGAAAAGCGCTTGCGCGTCGGCTTTCTTTCCGCCGATTTGCGGCGGCATTCGGTGGCGTATTTCCTGTTGCCGTTGCTGCAACGCATCGACCGCGCGGCTTTCGAGATCGTGCTTTATGCCGATAATCGCGCTGCGGATGATTACACCGCGCGGTTCCAGGCCCTGACCGATCATTGGCGGCCGGTGAATGGCCGCAAGGATGCCGATCTGCATCGCCTGATCGCCGAGGATGCCGTGGATATCCTGATCGAATTGGGCGGCCATACGGCGGGCAATCGCCTGGGCGCTTTGGCGCAAAAGCCGGCTCCGGTGCAGATGACATGGCTGGGATATCCCGGGCCCAGCGGCCTGCCGGCGATGGATTACCGCATCGTCGATGCCGTGGCGCATCCATGGCCGATGCAACCGGGACCGGATAAGCCGCTGCTGCTGCCCGATGGCTATCATTGCTATCAGCCGCCCGAGGAGACGCCGGCAGTGCTGCCGCGCCCGGATGGGCCGATTGCCTTCGGCTCGTTCAACAACGCGCTCAAGATCGGTCCGCGCTGCGCAGCGCTATGGTCGCGCGTGTTGCAGGCGGTGCCGCAAAGCCGGCTGCTGCTGAAAAGCGTGAATATGGCGTCTCCGCGCCAGCGCGACAGGCTGCTTGGCTTGTTCGCCGAACCGGAGCGCATCGCGCTGCTCGATGCGGCGCCGGATATGGCCGGGCATCTGGCGCAATACGCGCAGATGGATATCGCGCTGGACACGCTGCCCTATAACGGCACGACGACCACCTGCGAAGCGTTGCTGATGGGCGTGCCGGTCATTGCCCTGCGTGGCGACCTGCCGGCGGCGCGGGTGGGCGAAAGCCTGCTGCGTCAGGCCGGCTTGCCGGATTTCATCGCCAGCGATGAAGCGGATTTCATCGCCAAGGCGGCGGCGCTGGCTGGCGATGCCGTGCGCCGCCGGGCGTTGCGGCAAAATCTGCGCCCGCATCTGCTGGCATCCAGGCTTTGCGACGCGCCGGCTTTTGCCGCCGCGTTCGGCGCGGCCTTGCGCCAGGCCTGGCGGGAATATTGCGCTAACCTGCCGCCAATCGGCTGACGCTGCCATCGCGCCACAGCGCGGCATTCAGATGATCGGGCGCATCGGCTTTCAGTTTTTCGGGAATGGCCGGCGGCTTGCCGGCGCGGGCCTGGCGCAGCCAATGGCGCCGCAGCATGGCGGCAGGCGCATCGGGCTGGCTGCACAGCCATTCCAGCAAAGGCGTGGCGGGCGCGAAGAAGCCGGAAAACGCCGAAACGGTTTCCTGTGCAGTGGCAAAGGCGGGCAGGAAATTCCCGGCATCGAAACCTGCCCATGCCGGCAGAAAAGTCTCGTCGTTTGATGCGCTGCCTTGGCGCAGCAGGTTTTGCGCCAGCTGCGCGGCCCGCACCGCCATGCCGCGCGCGCCGGCTTCCCAGGACAGCCGGATCAGCGTGGAGAGCCGCGCCAAATTAGGCTCGCGTTTGCACAGCCTGCGCATGGCATCTTGCGCGGCCAGCAAGGCGCCGGCGCGTTGCGGCCAGGGCAGGGCATCGTTGCGCCATTGCGCGTAATGCTGCAAGGACAATGCATGATCGGGCTCGATGCGCTGCAAGGGGCCAGGATCGGCTAAAAAGCCATCGGCCGCCAAGGTCGCCGCGCGATCCGGCTTGGCGGCGAATAGATCGAGTTCGAAATCATCCAGCGCTTCATCGGCTGCCACCGGCAGCAGCAAGGGCGCATCCGGCAGGCAGCGATAGAGCGCGAAGCCGCGCTGGCGCAGCAGATCGGCCAGGCCGGTATTGATGCTGCGCCCCGCTTTCATTTCCATCAGCACCAACGGCGATTGCCGAGCAAGAAAATCCTCGCCGCCGGCAATGATCGCGGCCTCGGCGCCTTCGGCGTCGATTTTCAGGAAGTCGATATCGCCCCAATCCTGGCTACTCGCTTCGCCGTCCAAGGTGCCGAGCGGCACGGTTTCGCCCTGGCCGCCATTGGCCGCGCCCAGGGCGTTCAACTCGGATGAAGCGCCGAAGCGCAGCCAGCCTTCGCCGATGCTGTCGCTCAGCGCCTTGCCATGCAGGGCGATATTGTTGAAGCCATTGGCAACGATGCCGGCTTGCAGATAGGCGCGGCTGCCGCCGGCCGGCTCATAGGCATGCACATGGCCGGCCAGCTTGGCGGCGGTGAGCGCGAATACGCCGATATTGGCGCCGATATCCACCACCCGCATATCCGGGCGCAGCCAGGCGCGCAGGAAAGCCAGTTCCTTTTCGAACCAGTCTTCCTGTTCCAGCAGCACATAGGTGGTGATGGTTTTGAGATCGGCGGGCGCTGCGATGCCAATTTTGCCGGCCATGCGCAGGATCATGGGATCGCGCATGGCCTTGTCCGCCTCAGGCGATGCGCCGGCCGGTGAGATCGTAGGCATCGGCCTTTTCGATCCGCACCTTGATGATATCGCCGGGCTGCGCGCCCTTGGCATCCTTGATCTTCACGATGCCGTCGATTTCCGGCGCATCGGCATAGGTGCGGCCCAGAGCCGTACCACCCTGGGCGGTGGTGCGCTTGGCTTCGTCGACCAGCACATCGTATTCGCGGCCCACCTTGGCTTTCAGCTTGGCGGCGCTGATCTTGCGCTGCGCGGCCATGAAGCGTTCCCAGCGATCCTGCTTCACATCGTCGGGCACATGATCGGGCAGGTCGCGGGCGGCGGCGCCCTCTACATTCTCGTATTTGAAGCAGCCCACGCGGTCGAGCCTGGTTTCTTCCAGCCATTGCAGCAGGAATTGGAAATCGGCTTCCGTCTCGCCGGGGAAGCCGACGATAAAGGTGGAGCGGATGGCAATGTCTGGGCAGGTTTCGCGCCAATTGTTGATGCGCGCCACCAGCTTTTCCTGATTGCCGGGGCGACGCATCGCCTTCAGCACGCGCGGCTCGGCATGCTGGAACGGGATATCGAGATACGGCAGCAGCTTGCCCTCGGCCATCAGCGGGATCACCTCATCCACATGGGGATAGGGATACACGTAATGCAGCCGCACCCAGGCGCCCAGCGAACCCATGGCGTCGCAAAGCTCGGTCATGCGCGCCTTCACATTGCGTTCGCGCCATTGGCTTTCGGCATATTGCAGGTCCAGCCCATAGGCCGAGGTATCCTGCGAGATCACCAGCAATTCCTTCACGCCGGCTTTCACCAGCCGTTCGGCCTCGAACAGCACGTCGTTGGCCGCCCGGCTTTTCAGCTTGCCGCGCATGGAAGGGATGATGCAGAAGCTGCAAGCATGGTTGCAGCCTTCGGAAATCTTCAAATAGGCATAATGGCGCGGCGTCAGCTTGATGCCTTGCGGCGGCACCAGATCGACGAAGGGATCATGCTGCGGCGGCGCGGCGTCGTGCACCGCATTCACCACCTGCTCGTATTGCTGCGGGCCGGTGACGGCCAGCACATCGGGAAACATGTCGCGGATGCGGGTTTCTTCCACGCCCATGCAGCCGGTCACGATCACGCGGCCATTCTCGCGCATGGCTTCGCCGATGGCTTCCAGGCTTTCCTGCTTGGCGCTGTCGAGAAAGCCGCAGGTATTCACCAGCACCACATCGGCATCGTCGTATTTGCCGGAAATCGCATAGCCTTCCGAGCGCAGCTTGGTGATGATGCGTTCGGAATCCACCAGCGCCTTCGGGCAGCCGAGGCTGACGATGCCGACCTTGGGGGAAATCTGGGGCTTGTTCATGGCCGGGGTTATAGGGCGGAACGGCGCTATTGACCAGAGACTATCCCGCCAGCGCCTTTTCAGCCGAAACTGCCATGCTAAACAATGCCTTATCCTGGCCGTTGCGGGCCGCCAGCATCAGCCCGGCAGGCAGGCCGTTGCCGGTTCGCATCGGCAGGCTGATGGCGCAGAGATCGAAGAAGTTGAACGGCGCGGTATTGCGCAGCAGGGCCATGTTGGCTGTGCTGAAGGCATCCGGCGCGGCCAGAGCGGCGATTTTCGGAGCTTGGATCGGCGTGGTGGGCAGAATCAGGGCATCCAGCCCGGCCAGATCGGCATCCATCCGGCGCACCAGGTCCAGTCGGCGGCGGCTCAGCGCGATGTAATCGGCGGCGCTCATGGTCTTGCCGCGCGCGATGCGGGCATGCACCAGAGGATCGAAATCGGCGGCGCGGCTGTCGTAATACTCGCGATGAATCTGATAAGCCTCGGGGGCGGTGAAGCCCCCGCTGGCATTGGCTTCCGCCATCGCGGCCAGCGGATCGGCAATCGAATGATCGACGATCCGCGCGCCGGCTTTTTGCAGCGCCGCGCAGGCCGCTTCGAATGCGGCGGCCACCGCCGGCTCCATGCCTTCCAGCAACGGCCCCTTGGCGATACCGAGCCGCAGGCCGGCTAGAGGCAGCGCCTGGGGCACGGCGATATCGTCGTCGGCCATGGCGGCATCGGTCAGCGCGCAGGCAGCCACGCTGGGCGCCAGCGGGCCGATGGAATCCAGCGTATAGGAAAGCGGGAAAGCGCCATCGCGCGGGATGCGGAATTGGCTCGGCTTGAAACCGACGATGCCGCATAGGGCCGCCGGAATGCGGGTGGAGCCGCCGGTATCGGTGCCGATGCCGATCTCGCACATGCCGTCCGCGACCGCAATCGCGGCGCCGGAAGACGAGCCGCCGGGAATCCGCGTGCGGTCGGCCGGATTGCCCGGCGTGCCGTAATGCGGATTGATGCCCACGCCGGAATAGGCGAATTCGCTCATATTGGTCTTGCCGATGATCACCGCGCCGGCGGCCCGCAGCCGGGCGATGGCGGGAGCCGCCGCCTTGGCCGGCGCGGCATCGCGCTGGATGATCGAGCCGGCGCAGGTGGGCAGGCCGGGCCAGTCGAACAGATCCTTGATGGAAATGATGCAGCCATCCAGCGGCCCCAGCGCCAGGCCGGCTTTGGCGCGGGCATCGGCGGCATCGGCTGCCGCGCGGGCGCTGGCGGCGAACAGCGCGGTGAAGACGCGCTTGCCTTCGCCAGCGGGGTTGTCGATCCGGGCCAGGGCGGCTTCCAGGCGATCTCGCGATGTCATCGCATCCTCCATGCTCTGCATCGGCAATAGCCCCAGCCAGCCGGCGGCGCAAGGCTTGCGGCAAGGCCTGCTGCTTGGGCATAGTCGGCGCATGGTTTTCCTTACGCTCTATAGCCGCGTGCTTGGCCTGCTGGCCGCTGAAAAACGCCTGGCCTGGTTGCTGGCGATTGCCAATATCGGCCTGGCCGGCATCGGCTTCATCGAACCGATGCTGTTCGGCCGCATCGTCGATCTGCTGGCGGGCAGCGCCGGCCGGCCGGCCGATGCGGTCTGGGTCGATACGCTGAAACTGCTTGGTCTGTGGTCGCTGGCCGGGCTGGGCGGCATCGTCGCCGGCATCCTGGTGGCCCTGCATGCCGACCGGCTGGCGCATCGCCGCCGGCTCGCCGCCATGGCCTTGTATTTCGAACATGTGCTGAGCCTGCCCGCCGCCTTCCATGGCGCCACCCATTCCGGCCGTCTGCTCAAGATCATGCTGGCCGGGGCGGACAATCTGTTCGGCCTCTGGCTCTCGTTCTTCCGCGAACATCTTTCCACCCTGGTGGCGGTGCTCACCCTGCTGCCGCTGGCTTTGTGGCTGAATTGGCGCTTGGGGCTGCTGCTGATCCTGCTGATCGTGGTCTTCGCCTTGCTCTCCGCCATCGTGGTGCACAAGACCGAGCAGGCCCAGGCGGCGGTGGAGGATTATCATTCCGAACTGGCTGCGCGGGCCGGCGATGCCTTGGGCAATGTCACCCTGGTGCAAAGCTTCGTGCGCCTGGCGCTGGAGGCGCGCGAGCTTGGCGCGGTGATGCAGAAGCTGCTGGCGGCGCAATTTCCGGTGCTGAATCTTTGGGCGCTGATGACGGTGCTTAGCCGCATGGCCTCCACCATCACGGTGCTGGCGCTGTTTCTGCTCGGCTCGTGGCTGCATTTGCGCGGCGAGGCCAGCGTGGGCGAGATCGTCACCTTCATGGGCTTCGCCACCATGCTGATCGGCCGACTGGAGCATGCCATGGGCTTCGTCAGTCGGCTGTTCTTCCAGATGCACAGCCTGCTGGAATTCTTCGAGGTGCTGGATGCCAAATCCGGCGTGGCCGACAAGCCCGGCGCGCCTGCGCTTGGCGATGTGAAGGGCGCCGTGCGTTTCGATGCCGTGTCGCTGTCTTACGATGGCGGCCGCCCGGCGGTGAGCGATCTCAGCTTCGATGTGGCGCCGGGTTCCTCCGTGGCGCTGGTGGGCGCCACCGGCTCGGGCAAGAGCACCACGATGGCGTTGCTTTCACGCCTATGGGACCCGCAATCGGGTCGCATCACCATCGACGGCACGGATATCCGCGATGTGACGCTGGAAAGCCTGCGCGCCAAGATCGGCGTGGTGTTTCAGGACAGCGCGGTGTTCCATCGTTCGATCGCCGACAATATCCGCGTCGGCCGCGCCGAGGCTTCGCTGGATGAAGTGCGCCAGGCGGCGCGGTTGGCGGAGGCCGAGGATTTCATCCTGCGTCAGCCGCTGGGTTTCGACACCATCGTCGGCGAGCGCGGCGTGAATCTATCCGGCGGCGAGCGTCAGCGTCTGGCGATTGCCCGCGCGCTTTTGAAAAATCCGCCGATCCTGATTCTCGATGAAGCCACCTCGGCGCTGGATGCCGCCACCGAAGCGCGCATTCAGGCGGCGCTGGATCAGCTCATGCGCGGCCGTACGACTTTCATCATCGCGCATCGGCTGTCCACCATCCGCAAGGCCGATACCATCCTGGTGCTGGATAAGGGCCGCATCATCGAGCGCGGCAGCTTCGATGAGCTGGTCGCCAAGGGCGGCAGCTTCGCGGCCCTGGCGAAAACCCAATTCCAGGGTTTGGCGCCTTGAGATTGCCGCTGGCGCTCTTGATTTGCTTGATGGCTGCGGCTTACGATTTCTCCGGCCGCTGGTATGGCTTCGGCTATCAGCCGGCCTGGGGCTTCGCCTCGCAATGGATCGCCCAGCGTTGGCCCAATGGCGATCTGGAAATCGAATTCCGCCGCTACGAAAACTGCCAGCTTGTGCATCGGCAGGTCGAGCGCGGCAGCTGGATGGTGGAGGGCGGCCGCTATTCCTCGCTGATCGCGCAGCTCGACGACAAGCCGGTGATGCGCGTGGAGGATTATGAATTGCTGGCGCAGGAGGGCGATACGATGCGCTATCGCCATCTCGGCAGCGGCCAGATATTCCACGCTCGCCGCGTGCTGGCGGATTTCACCTGGCCGGAATGCAGCGGCGGCCAGTTCACGTCTTAAGCATCAGAACGGAAACAGCGTCTTGCCGATCTCGGCCAGCACGGCGCGGGCGGCGGCGATGTCGTCGCCCATTTCGCGGTCTTCCACCATGGCCGGCACGCGCTCGCGGATCGCCTTGTAGATCGGCAGCAAAGCCGGCGCTGGCAGCAGGCCGCGCAGATCGTAGGCCTGCGCCGCCAGCAGCGCTTCGATCGCCACGATGGTTTCGGCGGTATCCACCGCGAAGGCCGCGCGTTCGGCGGCCAGCGGCGACATCGGCACATGATCCTCGGTATTGGCGCAGGTCGGCACCGATTGCAGCGAGGCCGGCACGCTGCGCATGCGCAATTCCGCCACCAGCGAGGCGGCGGTGTATTGCGCGATCATGAAGCCGGAATTCTCGCCCTGGCGCGCTTCGGGATGGATCAGGAAAGCCGGCAGACCGCCGGAATTCTTTTCATCCACCAGGCGCGCGGCGCGGCGTTCGGAAATAATCGCCAGTGAGGAGATCGAAGTCGCCAGCATATCCAGCACCTCACCGGCGCGCTGGCCGTGGAAATTGCCGGAATTCGAGGTGACGAAACCATCCGCCAGGCCGAAGATCGGATTGTCGTTGGCGGCGTTGATCTCGATTTCCAGGGTATGCATGGCATGCTCCACCGCATCGCGGCTGGCGCCCAGCACCTGCGGAATGCAGCGCAGGCTGAGGCCATCGCGCAGGCGGCTGGGGCGCGGCGGCAGCACGGCCTTGCTGCCGGCGGTGAAATAACGCAGGGCTTCCGAAGTGGCGATCTGGCCGGGATGCGGCTTGGCCAGGGCCACGCGTTCGTCGAAGGCATCGGAAACGCCGCCCAGCACTTCCAGGCTCATCGCCGACACGGCTTCGGCCATGCGCACCAGGCGGCGCGCATCATAGGCGGCCAGCGCGCCGATGCCGGTGGTCTGTTCGGTGCCGTTGATCAGCGCGATGCCGTCGCGGCCATCCACCGGCGGCCGGGCGATGCCCAGGGTGGAAAACGCCATGCCGCCGGGCAGCCAGGCGCCGCCCTTCAGCTTGGCGCGGCCGAAACCGATCATCGGCAGCACCATATGCGCCAGCGGCGCCAGATCGCCGCAAGCGCCCACCGAACCGCGCCGCGGCACATGCGGCACGATGCCGGCATTCAGCATGGCGAGCAGGGCTTCCAACGCGCTCATGCTCACGCCGGTCAAGCCCGTCGCCAGCACATTGGCGCGGATCAGCATCATGGCGCGCACTTCATCGTCGCGCATCGGCGCGCCGATGCCGGCGGCATGGCTTTTCAGCAGATTATGCTGCTGCGCGCGGTTGGATTCGGCGGGAACCGGCCTGCCATCCAGCGCGCCGAAGCCGGTGGTGACGCCATAGATCGGCGTGCCATCCTTGATCATCCGCCGCAATAGGGCGTGGCAATCCTCAACCTTCTGGCGGGCATCGGCGCCAAGCTGCACCTTGCGGTCTTTCCGCGCCACGGCGGCCACGGTATCGAGGGTGAGGGATTGACCGTCCAGCTCTAAAGGCATGGTCACTTCTCCAGGAAGGGCAGATTGAGGCCTTGTTCGCGCGCGCAATCTATCGCGGTTTCATAGCCGGCATCGGCATGACGCATCACGCCGCTGGCCGGATCGTTCCACAACACGCGCTCCAGCCGCCGCGCCGCTTCCGGCGTGCCATCGGCCACGATCACCACGCCGGCATGCTGCGAATAGCCGATGCCGACGCCGCCGCCATGATGCAGCGAAACCCAGGTGGCGCCCGATGCGGTATTCAGCAGCGCATTCAGCAGCGGCCAATCGGATACCGCATCCGAGCCGTCTTTCATGGCTTCGGTCTCGCGGTTGGGGCTGGCCACCGAGCCGGAATCGAGATGGTCGCGGCCGATCACGATGGGGGCCTTCACTTCGCCCTTCGCCACCA
>JAYSEE010000099.1:0-4758 GCA_041914045.1 Ferrovibrio sp.
TCGACGAGATCGCCTTCCAGACCAACCTGCTGGCGCTGAATGCCAGCGTGGAGGCCGCACGCGCCGGCGAGGCCGGTAAAGGCTTTGCGGTCGTGGCGCAGGAAGTGCGCGCCCTGGCGCAACGCTCGGCCAGCGCATCGAAGGAGATCAAGAGCCTGATCGGCGAGTCCAACGCTCAGGTGAAATCCGGCGCCACGCTGGTGAACCAGACCGGCGGCAGCCTCACCGAGATCGTCACCTCGATCAAGAAAGTGTCGGATATCGTGGCCGAGATCGCCGCCGCCAGCCGCGAGCAGGCCACCGGGCTCGACCAGATCAACACCGCCATCAGCAATATGGACGAAATCACCCAGCGCAATGCCGCCCTGGTGGAGGAAACCACCGCCGCCGCGCAGTCGCTGGCCGGACAGGCGAATGAGCTTGCCAAGCTGGTCGGTTTCTTCCGCCTGGATGACAAGGCAGCCGCCGCAAAACCACAGCCCGCCCCGGCTTCCGTTTCAGTTTCGGCTTCGGCTCAGGCACAGCCGGCAGCGCCCAAACGCCCGGTTGCGCCTATCGCTGCGCGCCCCGCAGCCGGCCCGGCTGCCAAAGCCGCAACGCCGGCCCCCAAGCCGGCAACCGCGCCGGCCAAGCCAGCGCTTGCCCCGGCCCGACAGATCACCGCCGCTGACGACGACGATTGGAAGGAATTCTGATCTATTTCCCGGATTTTCCGGGGGATTTTGATCGCAATCCGGCCTCCGGCATGGGTTGACGCGGACAGCTAAGGCGGCCATCTTCGCGCCGCCTTAGTTTTTTCCGACTCCGCCTTTTCCAGCCTTCGGATTGCCGCCCATGTCTTCTGCCGCCACACCCAGCCATTCCGACCTTGCCAATGCGATCCGCGCGCTTGCGATGGATGCCGTGCAAAAGGCCAATTCGGGACATCCCGGCATGCCGATGGGCATGGCCGATGTGGCCACCGTGCTGTTCGAGCGGTTCCTGAAATTCGATCCCGCCCGCCCCGATTGGGCGGACCGCGACCGCTTCATCCTTTCGGCCGGCCATGGCTCGATGCTGCTCTATGCGCTGCTGCATCTGACCGGCTATGCCGACATGACGATGGAGGAGATCAAGAATTTCCGCCAGCTCGGCGCCCGCACCGCCGGCCATCCGGAATACGGCCATGCCGCCGGCATCGAAACCACCACCGGCCCGCTCGGCCAGGGCATCGCCAATGCCGTGGGCTTCGCGCTCGGCGAGCGGCTGCTGAATGCCCGCTTCGGCGATGCGCTGGTGGATCATTATACCTACGTGATCGCCGGCGATGGCTGCCTGATGGAAGGCATCAGCCACGAAGCCATCTCGCTGGCCGGCCATCTCAAGCTGAACAAACTGATCGTGCTGTTCGACGATAACGGCATTTCCATCGACGGCCCCACCAGCCTGTCGGTCAGCGATAATCAGCTGGAGCGTTTCAAGGCGTCCGGCTGGGCGGTGAGCGCGGTGGACGGCCACGATCCGGAAGCCGTGGCCAAGGCGATCGCCGCCGCCAAGCGCAGCGACCGCCCCAGTCTGATCGCCTGCAAGACCGTGATCGGCTTCGGCGCGCCGAAGAAAGCCGGCACGTCGGGCGTGCACGGTTCGCCGCTGGGCCCCGATGAAATCGCCGGCGCGCGCGAAAAGCTCGGCTGGCCTTATGCGCCGTTCGAGATTCCGGCGCCGATCCTGGCCGCCTGGCGCGCCATCGGCGCCAAGGGCGCCGCCGCCTCCTCGGCCTGGGACAAGGTGCTGACCGGCCTGAATGCCGCCGACCGCGCCGAATGGCAGCGTCGCGCCGCTGGCGATCTGCCGGCCGAACTGGATGCGGCGATTGCCGCCTATAAGTCCAAGCTGATCGCCGACAAGCCGAAATGGGCCACCCGCAAATCCTCGCAGATGGCGCTTGAGGCGATCAATCCGGTGCTGCCGGAAGCCATCGGCGGCTCGGCCGACCTGACAGGCTCGAACAACACCAAAACCGCCGGCCTGGAGCCGGTGAAGCCCGGGGCTTTCGGCGGCCGCTACATTTATTACGGCGTGCGCGAGCATGGCATGGCGGCGGCGATGAACGGCCTCGCCCTGCATGGCGGCGTGATCCCCTATGGCGGCACCTTCCTGGTGTTCAGCGATTATTGCCGTCCGTCGATCCGCCTCTCGGCCCTGATGCGCCAGCGCGTGATCTATGTGATGACCCATGATTCCATCGGTCTGGGCGAAGACGGCCCGACCCATCAGCCGGTTGAGCAGGTGGCCGCCTTGCGCGCCATTCCGCATCTGCTGGTCTTCCGCCCCGCCGACGCTGTGGAAAGCCTGGAAGCCTGGGAAGCGGCCTTGAAGCAGAAGGATCGTCCGAGCCTGCTCTGCCTCACCCGCCAGGATCTGCCGGCCCTGCGCGTGACCGAGCGGCCGGATAATCCGGTTCTGCGCGGCGCTTATGAATTGCTGCCGGCCACCGGCGAAGCCAAAGTCACCCTCATGGCTTCGGGTTCGGAAGTGGCGATTGCCGCTGCGGCGCGCGATCTGCTGCAAGCCAAGGGCATCGGCGCCCGCGTGGTATCCGTGCCCTGCATGGAATTGTTCGACGAACAGGATGCCGCTTACCGAAAGCAGGTGCTTGGCCCAGGACAAGAGCAGGGCGGCTTGCGCATCGCCATCGAGGCCGGCATCCGCCAGGGCTGGGACAAATATCTCGGCGATAACGGCATCTTCATCGGCATGAGCGATTTCGGCGCTTCAGGCCCGTATGAACTGCTCTACAAGCATTTCGGCATCACCGCCGAAGCCGCAGCCGAGGCCGCGATTAAAGCCCTTTAAGGCGACAAGGCCCCGGCGATCCAGGCAGCCACGTCATCGGCCACCACCGATGGCGTGCTGACATGATTGGCTTCCGCCTCCAGATAGCGGCTTTTCGGATTGGCCGGCAGCGCATCGAATATAAAGCTGCGGGCGCGGCTGAATAGCGGGTCTTCATTGCCGATCGCCAGCAGCACCGGCACTTGCGCTGGAATGCGCGGGGCCGTGCGGCTCATCTCGGCATCGCCTTCCGGATCGAAATACGACAGATAGGCCTGCGCGGTTATGCGCACCTTCTGGAATTGGCCCTGATTGTTGTCGATAAAATCCTTCCGCGTCGCGCCCTGACCCTCGGCCGCCAAACGGCGCGCTTCGAGGATGCTGTCGCGCACAGTTTTCAGGCTGGCGATGTTGAAATAGGCCGATGGCACATGCCCCGGCGCCAATAGCACGATGGCATCCACCGCGCTATCCGGCCGCACGGCATAACCCATGGATGCCGGGCAGCCCATGCTGTGGCCGATCAGCACGATCCGCTCGGCGCCGGCCTTGCGCAAAGACTGCACATGGCCATTGATCTCGGCCATCGCCTTGTCCCAATCGCCATCAATATAGCGTTTGGCCGACCAGGGCATGTCGGGCATGCGGGTGAGCATGCCTTCGCGCTCAAGGCGCTTTTGCAGAATATTCAGGCTGGGCGTATTGGGGCTGCCGGGATTTTTGCCATGCAGCAGCAGAACGCCGACCTTGCCGCCGCTGCGCTCCTGGGCCTGAGCCGAAAAAACCAACGGCAAGAGCAGCATGACCAGAACGGTCAGCCATTTGGCCAAACGCATGAAAATTCTCCCGGACTTATTTTTGGCGCGCGGTTCAAGCGCGCAGTTCAAGCAGCCGGCACGATGCCGCGCCGGCTGCGATCTTGCTGCCTCAGCGCGACCACCAGCCGCGCTTGGGCGTGGGCGGCGCGTCGCCGTTGCTTTCGAATACCGGCTGGGTATGCACCGGGGTCGGCGGCGGGGCAGGTTCGGCGGCGGGCTGCGGTTCTTCCGCAACCGCAATCGCCTCCGGCTGTGCCGCAACGACAGGCGCTGCTTCAACCGTCGGCGCGGCAGCCGGAGCTACCGCGACTGGCGCCGGAGCCGGAGTCGCAACCGGGGCTGCGACTGGCGCCGGGGCCGGCTTTGCCGGCTGCGGCTCGTCTTCATCGAATTCGAAGCTCGGCCGGCCATCCAGCATAGCGCCCAGGGCAGCCGGAGTCAGGAAGCCCTCTTCGCGCTGCGGATAAGACGGCCGGCGCTGCTGAACCGGCGCAGCGATTTTCGGCTCGCCATCGGCAGCCTCGGCGACCGAGCCGCCTTCGCCGCCCTCTTCGCCCTGGGCTTCCTCGCCCTGACCGTCTTCGCCCCGTCCATCTTGGTCCCGGCCCTCTTCGCCCCGACGGCGGCGGCGGCCGCCACGACGACCGCGACGACGACGGCGCGGTTCGCCATCGGCATCGCCCTCGGACTGGCCGGCATCATTCGCTTCATCGCCGGCAGCTTCGCTGCCTTCGGCATCCTCGGCGCCGGCGTCGTCCAAGCCGGCCTCTTCGCCATCCTGCTCGCCCGCCGCCTCGGCATCCTGGAACGCTTCGGCGCCAGCTTCCGAGCCGGTGGCTTCGCCATCGCGGCCACGACGACGGCGACGGCGGCGACGGCGGCGACGGCCATTCTCGCCCTCGCCCCGTCCTTCGCCATCACGGCCTTCGCCATCACGTCCTTCGCCATCGCGGCTCTCGCCATTGGCCTCTTCGGCCTCGGCGCCATCATCGAAGCCCTCGCCGTCATCGGCCTCATTGGCTTCGGCATAAGAGCTTTCCTGAGTGATCGGGCGCGGACCCTCGCGCTGCGCCACTTCCGGGCGGTTAACCTCGCCGGGCTGACGCGGACGCACGCGCTCGATCTT
>JAYSEE010000099.1:4768-11794 GCA_041914045.1 Ferrovibrio sp.
GTAATCGGGCGGCACCAGGCTGTTGTCGGCGGCCACGATCACGCGCATCACATAGCGGCGTTCAATATCGCTGATCCGCTCGCGCTTGTGATTGAGCAGATAGATCGCCACTTCGGCGGGCACCGACACGGTGATCTCGCTGGCGCGGTCGCGGATGCCTTCCTCCTCAATGGCGCGCAGCACCTGCAAGGCGGTGCTTTCGATGGAGCGCACATAGCCGCGGCCCTGGCAATGCGGGCAAGGCATGGTCGAGCTTTCGATCAGGCTCGGGCGCAGGCGCTGGCGCGACATCTCGAGCAAACCGAAGCCGGAGATGCGGCCCACCTGGATGCGGGCGCGATCGTTGCGCAGGCATTCCTTCAGCCGGCGCTCGACATTGCGGATATTGCGATGATCCTCCATGTCGATGAAGTCGATCACCACCAGGCCGGCCAGGTCGCGCAGCCGGAGCTGACGGGCGATTTCCTCGGCGGCCTCGAGATTGGTCTTGTAGGCGGTCTCTTCGATATTATGCTCGCGGGTCGACTTGCCCGAGTTGATATCAATGGAAACCAGCGCTTCGGTAGGGTTGATCACGATATAGCCGCCGGAACGCAGCTGCACCGTGGGGCTGAACATGCCGTCCAGCTGCTGTTCCACCTGATAGCGATGGAACAGCGGGATCTTATCCTGATACATCTTCACGCGATCGGCATGCGCCGGCATCAGCATCTGCATGAAATCATGCGCGGCCGCATAGCCCTGATCGCCTTCCACCAGCACTTCGTCGATATCGCTGGAATAGAGATCGCGGATCGAGCGCTTGATGAGATCGGCTTCTTCGTAGATCAGCGCCGGGGCGGTGCTTTCCAGCGTGCGTTCGCGGATGCTGTCCCAGCTGCGCAGCAGATATTCGAAGTCGCGGCGGATTTCCGGCTTGGAACGCTCCATGCCGGCGGTGCGCACGATCACGCCCATGCCTTCCGGAATATCCAATTCGCTGGTGATGGCCTTCAAACGCTTGCGGTCGGCGGGCGACTGGATCTTGCGGCTGATGCCGCCGCCGCGCGCCGTGTTGGGCATCAGAACGCAATAGCGGCCGGCCAGCGACAGATAGGTGGTCAGCGCCGCGCCCTTGTTGCCGCGCTCTTCCTTCACCACCTGCACCAGCATGATCTGCCGGCGCTTGATCACTTCCTGAATCTTGTAGCGGCGATAGAAATTGGTGCGGCGCGGACGACGGCCTTCCTCGGCTTCGTCGGATTTCTGATCGGACGGCGCGGCTTCCGCAGCCTCGGCTGCTTCGCCGCCTTCCGCCGACATGGCAGGCGCGGCGTCGATCGCCGCTTCGCCAGCAGCATCGTCAGCAGCTTCGCTGCCTGGCGCGGCAGGAATATCCAGATCGGATGAAGCAGAGGCTTCGGCGGCGTGAGTCTCTGCGGCGGAAGCTTCGGCAGCGGGAGTCTCCGACTCGGCGGCAACTTCGCCGGTCAGTTCCGCCGCAATCGGCGCTTCGGCGCGGGTCGGCACATTCCAATAGGAGGGCGCTTCTATGGCCGGGCGCTCGGAGGTGATTTCCTCCACCGCGTCGTAATCGCCTTCAACGGTTTCGACGCCATCGGTCTGATCGTCGCCGTCAGCGTCGCTGTCATCGGCCTCGGCGCCGCGCTTGGCGCGGGCAGCGGCGGCACGTTCGGCGGCTTCCAGTTCCTCTTCCTCGGCCTGGGCGGCACGCGCCTCTTCCTCGGCCTGCTGCGCCAGCAGGGCCTGCCGGTCGGCAATCGGAATCTGGTAATAATCGGGGTGGATTTCGCCGAAGGCCAGGAAGCCATGGCGATTGCCGCCATATTCCACGAAGGCGGCCTGCAGCGAGGGCTCGACGCGCGTGACGCGCGCCAGATAGATATTGCCCTTCAAAACCTGCTTGGTGGATGTCTCGTAATCGAACTCTTCGAGACGGGTGCCCTTCACCACCACTACCCGGGTTTCCTCCAGGTGAGTGGCATCAATCAACATACGCATGCCCATAGCGGCATATACCCTGCGGCGTGGCGCCTCCCATGCGAATAACAGGTGGCGGGACGCCTTTGCTTTTCGAAGCCAGCCGGCCTCCGTTTGCACGGGGGCGGCCGCAAGACCGCATCAGGGAGCCTGTAGGCGAAAACGCCTGGAGGCCGAAGCGCCTAAGCCGGCCAGGACAGTAAGCAGTCCGGCCCGGGCGCACCACCCGATCGATCCGCCGGCGGGTTCGCCGCCGACTGGTGCCATCGCCATCAAGCCGGCGCTGGCTCCGAGGGTTCCAACAAATCCGTGCTGTCTTGAGCGCGATGATCGAGGCCGCTTCGCCTAGGGCCGCCACTCCTTTGGGCAGGCCGCAAATTTAAGCGGTATGGCTCATGATCGACGCGCCGCCCCTTCGAACCGTCTCAGCTTGAAAGCTTATTTGGAGCTTGAAGCCTGAAACCGACCGACGAGAACTGACTCGGATATTCGCAGGAAACAAAGTAATCAATTAGCCGGTATACCGACAAGGGATTTCTTGTAGCGACTGCGAGAGGATGGCTTCGATTAGCTCTATGCGATTGATATTTCACATTTTTTTATTTCTGCTCGGAGCCACGGCGAGTCCCGTTTGGGGCCAGCCGCTGCGGGTCGACAGGCTGTCGCTGAGCCTGAATGCCGGCTTCACCCGTCTGGTGCTGGAGGCCGAACGCCCGATCACGGCTGAAATTTCAAGTCAAAGCAATGCTTTAGGGCTGAATTTACGCTTGCTGGAAGGGCGCTTCGCCCTGCCCGGCGGTCTGGCGGCCGAGGCCAGCGGCGTAATCACCGGCCTGCGCCCCATGCTGGGCAGCGCCGATACGATCAGCCTGGAATTGCTGGACGGCGCTGTGATCGACCGCGCCTTTCAATTGCCGCCCCAGGGCGGACCCAATGGCTTTCGCGGCCACCGGCTGGTCATTGATCTGCTGCCGGCCGATCCGGCCGCCTTCCTGGAGGCCTTTGCCGCGCCGGTCCGGCTGCCGCTGGCCGCCCCTCTGGTGCCGCCTGCCGCGCCGGGCCGCGACCCGCGCCCGCTGATCGTGCTGGATCCCGGCCATGGCGGCCACGATCCCGGGGCCATCAGCGCCTCGGGCCGCTATGAGAAGGAGCTCACCCTGGCTGTTGGGCGCAGCATCGCCGCGCGGCTGCGCGCCAGCGGGCGGTATCGGGTGATCCTGACCCGCGAGCGCGACATGGCTGTGAAGCTGCTGGAACGCGTAAAACTGGCCCGCGACCGCGAGGCCGACCTGTTCCTGTCGATCCATGCCGACAGCCTGGCTGCCGACCGCGCCACCCGCGGCGCCAGCGTATATACCCGCGCCGAGGATGCCTCCGACCGCGAGGCCGAAGCCCTGGCTTTACGCGAAAACAAGGCCGACCAATTGGCCGACAGCGCGCCGGAAAAAGAGCTGGACGATGTGCTGGCCATCCTGGTTGACCTGGCCAGCCGCGACACCAAGCGGCTATCCGGCCGCTTCGCCGGCCTGCTCACCGCCAGCCTGTCGGAGCGGATTCCGCTGCGCCGCAACGCCCTGCGCGCTGCCAATTTCAAAGTGCTGGGCGCGCCGGATATTCCCTCCGCCCTGCTGGAACTCGGCTATATCTCCAACCCGGCCGAGGAAGCCCTGCTGTTTTCCGAAACCGGCCGCAATCAGCTGGCCGAAGCCGTCGTGGCCGCCATCGACCGCTTTTTCGATCGGCAATGAATGATTGCCCTCCGCCGAATGGGGAATTTCG
The DNA here is from genome assembly GCA_041914045.1 of Ferrovibrio sp. Lineage (GTDB taxonomy): Bacteria > Pseudomonadota > Alphaproteobacteria > Ferrovibrionales > Ferrovibrionaceae > Ferrovibrio. The sequence continues at coordinate 8,528 of JAYSEE010000099.1, forward strand.
CGCCATGCCGTATCCTTGCCATAATCGGCCTGTACAGCCGGGACGGCTGGGTTTAAGACACGGCGCCCCTTATTCGCGGGCGGCATTTTAATTGCGGGCCTGATTTCCGATGCGTTTTCTGCGCTATCTGCTTGTTTTGCTGTTTCTCGGCGTGCTGGGTGTGCTGGCTGCCGCAGCGGCCGGCTTGTATGGCCTGTGGTATTATGGCCGCGACCTGCCCGACTATCAGCAATTGGCGAATTATCAGCCGCCGGTCACCACTCGTCTGCATGCCGGCGATGGCCGGCTGATCGCCGAATTCGCCCGCGAGCGCCGGCTGTTCGTACCCATTGATGCGATGCCGAACACGGTGATCCAGGCTTTTCTCTCGGCCGAGGACAAGAATTTCTTCAGCCATGCGGGTATCGATCCGGTTGGCATCGCGCGCGCCGCCGTGCAGAACATCCTCAACATGGCGCAGAACCGCCGCCCGGTCGGCGCCTCCACCATCACGCAGCAGGTGGCGAAGAATTTCCTGCTCGGCAACGAAGTCTCGATCAGCCGCAAGGCCAAGGAAGCCATCCTGGCTTTCCGCATCGAACGCGCTTTCAGCAAGGAAAAAATCCTCGAGCTTTATCTGAACGAAATCTATCTCGGCGCCGGCGCCTATGGCGTGGCCGCCGCCGCGCTGACCTATTTCGACAAATCGCTTTACGATCTGACGGTGGCGGAAGCCGCCTATCTGGCCGCCTTGCCCAAAGCGCCGAGCAATTACCATCCGGTGCGGCAGAATGAACGCGCCCGCGCCCGGCGCGATTACGTGATCGAGCGCATGCAGGAAGACGGCGTGATCGACCAGGCCACGGCGCGCCAAGCCATCGACAGCCCGCTGATCGCGCTGACCCGGCCGGAAGCCGAATTCGCCCGCGCCGACTGGTTCGCCGAGGAAGTGCGCCGCCAACTGGCGCAGCGTTATGGCGACAAGGGCCTTTACGAAGGCGGCCTCAGCGTGCGCACCACCATGGACCCGAAGCTGCAGGCGATCGGCGAACGCGCCTTGCGCGACGGGCTGGTGGCCTATGACCGCCGTGCCGGCGGCTGGCGCGGCCCGCTGGCCAAACTGGAGCCCGGCGGCGATCCGGCGCAGCAACTCGCCGCGCTGATCGCGCAGCCGAATGGTTTGCCGCTGGGCGCGATCCTGCCGCCCTGGCGCATCGCCGTGGTGCTGAAAGCAGATGCGCAGCAGGCCGATATCCTGCTCTCCGATGGCAAGACGCGCGGCCATATCCCCTATGCCGGCCTGCGCTGGGCGCGCGCCAAGCTGCCGGATCCTCCGTCCGGCCATACCGGCACGGTGCAGCTCGGCCCGGTGCCGCGCGCGGCCGGCGATGTGCTGGCGGCGGGCGATGTGATCGCCGTGGAGCCCTTGCCCGATGCGCGCGACCAATACGGCCTGCGGCAGATACCCGAAGTGGGCGGCGCGCTGGTGGCGCTGGATCCGCATACCGGCCGCGTGCTGGCCCTGGTGGGCGGCTTCGATTTCAAGGTCAGCCAGTTCAATCGCGCCACCCAGGCGCTGCGCCAGCCCGGTTCCTCGTTCAAGCCCTTCGTCTATGCCGCCGCTCTCGACAGCGGCTTCACGCCGGCCAGCCTGGTGCTGGATGCGCCTTTCGTGCTCGATCAGGGCCCCGGCCTGCCGCTGTGGAAGCCTGGCAATTACACCCGCGAATTCTATGGCCCGAGCACCTTGCGCGTCGGCATCGAGAAATCGCGCAATCTAATGACCGTGCGGCTGGCCCAAGCCATCGGCATGGAGAAAGTTTCCGATTACGCGCGCCGCTTCGGCATTCAGGACAATCTGCCCACCATGCTGGCGATGGCGCTCGGCGCGGGCGAAACCACGCTGATGCGGCTGACCACCGCTTATGCCGAATTCGTGAATGGCGGCCGGCGCATCACGCCCTCGCTGGTGGACAAGGTGCAGGACCGCGCCGGCCGCACCATCTTCCGCCACGATGCCCGCCCCTGCGATGCCTGCCGCGCCGAATTCGCCAGCTTCACCGCCGGCGGCCAGTCCGCATTGGAACCGGCGCTGCCCGATACCCGCGAAGCGATCATCGACCCGGTGACCGCCTATCAGAGCGTGGCGATGCTGGAAGGCGTGGTGCAGCGCGGCACCGGCGTGCGGCTGCGCGAATTGGGCAAGACCCTGGCCGGCAAAACCGGCACCAGCAACGACAGCATGGATACCTGGTTCATCGGCTTCAGCCCCGATCTGGCGGTGGGCGTCTTCGTCGGCTACGACACCCCGCGCGACATGGGCAAGCGCGAGACCGGCTCCTCGGTGGCGGTGCCGGTCTTCAAGGATTTCATGGCCGAAGCCCTGAAGGGCCGGCCCAATGTGCAATTCCGCGTGCCGCCCGGCGCCCGGCTGGTGCGCATCCAGGCCGATACCGGCCTGCCCGCCCGCCCCGGCGACCGCAACGTGATCCTCGAACCCTTCAAGCCCGGCACCGAACCGGGGGCGGAGGCCAGCAGCAGCGGCAGCGAGCGCGGCGTGCTGGACGGTTCGCGCTACGAACGCGACACCATCTCAGGCATCGGCGGCAGCGCCGGAGAGGCCGCCACCTCGGGCACCGGCGGGCTGTATTAGCCCGCCAAGCCCGAAGGCTTTGCCCAGTGCTCTACCCGATGCTTGACACTGGCCGCCCCGGCCCGTATTAAGCTGCCCGTCCGGCGCACCCGCCGGCCACAGGATGGGCGGTTAGCTCAGCGGTAGAGCACAGCATTCACATTGCTGGGGTCGCAGGTTCAATCCCTGCACCGCCCACCATTTTCCACAAACCTCCAATATTCCGACAGCTCCAATAATGCGGCAGCTTAAGGAAAATACTTTTCCTGGTTGCGCGAAGCTGGCAGCAAGCTGCTTGGCTGCGCCATTATGCCGCCTGCCTTTATCCGAATTTCGACCTGGCCGCATCGGGCCAAGGAGTATGCGTTGCCCCAATCCGCCGCCACGGAATTGCTGCCGCAGGAAATGACGCCCGTCACGCCCTTCATGCAGATGCTGACCGAGCGCCACCTGATGCCAAATCTGGGTGCACTGGCCGCCAGCCTGCAGGAGCTGCGCCGCGGCATTGATGCAAAACTGCGGCCCGCCATGCCGGAATTCTTCGGCAAGCCTTATCCGTTGGGCCGCTGCGAGCCGATCGCGCGGCTGGCGCTCAACCTGCTGCCCGAGGCGATGCAGGCAGCGGCAAACCCAGGCATGGCAATGCTGCGCAATTT
>JAYSEE010000100.1:0-11079 GCA_041914045.1 Ferrovibrio sp.
CCGGGCGCAGATTGGGAATCTTCTCGGCATTGCCGCGTGCGGGGTTTTCATCCGCGCTCAGCGGCGCGCTTTTGGCGTCGAATGTCACCGGCACGATTTCCGGCGCGGCCCAGCCTTCCTTCACGCTGGTCTGGGCCCGGCGCAGGGTTTCGATGGCATAGGCATCCTGCTCGGCGCGGGTGAAGCCGTATTTCTCGGCGCAATCCTCGCCGAAAGTGCCCATCGGCCGGCCGCGCTCGTAAGCGTCTTCCAGGCCATCCAGCATCATGTGGTCGTATACCATGCTATGGCCGGCCTTGTTGCCGAAACGCATGCGGTCCAGCAGGAAGGGCGCGCCCGACATGCTCTCCATGCCGCCGGCCAGCATGATATCGGCGCTGCCGACCTTCAGCATGTCATGCGCCAGCATGGCCGCGCGCATGCCCGAACCGCAGACCTTGTTCACCGTCACCGCGCCCACCGCATCGGGCAGGCCGGCCTTGCGCACCGCCTGGCGCGCCGGCGCCTGGCCCTGGCCCGCCGACAGCACGCAGCCGATCAAGGCTTCGTCGATGGCCTCGCCCGGCAGATTGGCCCGCTCCAGCGCCGACTTGATGGCGATCGCGCCAAGCTCATTGGCCGGAATGCCCGCCAGCGATCCGCCGAAGCGGCCCAGCGGCGTGCGCGCGGCGGAAACGATCACGATGGGGTCATGGGTGGCGATCTCGGACATGGCTTTCTTCCTTTTACAGGTCTCGGATATTTAGATGATATATATCATCTATACGTCAAGGCCTATTCCATGCTAAAAAGCCGTCATGCGTCGCTCATCGGAAGAAAAGGCGGAAACCCGCCGCCAAATCGTGAAAACCGCCGGCCGGATGATCCGCGGCAAGGGCCTAGCCGAAACCGGCGTGGCGGATGTGATGGCCCAGGCCGGGCTCACCCATGGCGGCTTCTACCGGCATTTTGCTTCAAAGGAAGACCTGGCCGCCGCAGCTGTAGAGTCCGGCTTCGCCCATATGCGCGCCCGCCTGTCGGCGATCACCGCGCAAGCGCCGCCGGGCAAGGGCCTGGAAGCCCTGATCGGCACGTATTTGAGCGAGGCGCATCGCGACCAGCCCCAGCATGGCTGCGTGATGGCGAGCATCGGCATGGAAGCGCAACGCGCCGGCGGCGTGATTCAGGCCGCGTATGAAGACGGCATCGCAAAATTGCTGGCGCTGTTCACCGAACATGTCCGCGCACCGAACCGCCGCCAGCAGGAAGATAGCGCCCAGGCGATCCTCTCAGTGCTGGTCGGCGGCCTGCTGCTGGCCCGCGCACTGAAACACGATGCGACGAAATCCGAACGCGCCCTCAAGAATGCGAAAACGGCCGCGCTCAAGCTGGCGGAAGACTGATTGTCTTTTAGAGAAGAGTAAGGCTGGCGGAGATTACTCCGCCGCCTCGATATCGCGGGCCAGCACTTCGCGCTTGCCGACATGGTTGGCGGAGCCCACCACGCCTTCCTTTTCCATGCGTTCCATGATGCGGGCGGCGCGGTTATAACCGATCTGCAAATGGCGCTGGATGAAGCTGGTGGAGGCCTTGCGCTCGCGGCAAACCAGGGCCACGGCCTGATCGTAAAGCTGGTCGGCCTCGTCGCCGCCCTCGCCATCGCCGCCCATGCCGGGCAGGCCGAATTTGCTTTCCGCATCGGCGGTGACGGCCTCGACATAGACCGGCTCGCCCTGATCCTTCAGCACCTTCACCACGCGCTCGACTTCCTCGTCGCTGACGAACGGCCCATGCACGCGCTGGATACGGCCGGCGCCGGGCATGAACAGCATGTCGCCCATGCCCAGCAACTGCTCGGCGCCCTGCTCGCCCAGGATAGTGCGGCTGTCGATCTTCGATGTCACCTGGAAGCTGATGCGGGTGGGGAAGTTGGCCTTGATGGTGCCGGTGATCACGTCCACCGAAGGCCGCTGCGTGGCCATGATGAGATGGATGCCGGCGGCGCGCGCCATCTGCGCCAGGCGCTGGATGGCGGCCTCGATATCCTTCCCGGCCACCAGCATCAGGTCGGCCAACTCATCCACGATCACCACGATGAAGGGCAGCGGGTTCAAATCCAGCGGCCGCTCCTCGAAAATCGGCTTGCCGGTTTCGGGGTCGAAGCCGGTCTGCACCGTGCGGCCCAGGGTTTCGCCCTTGGCGCGCGCCTGGCCCAGGCGTTCGTTATAGGAAGCGATGTTGCGCACGCCGAGTTCCGACATCTTGCGATAGCGGTCCTCCATCTCGCGCACGGTCCATTTCAGCGCCACCACGGCCTTGCCGGGCTCCGTCACCACCGGCGCCAACAGATGCGGAATGCCGTCATAGACCGACAATTCCAGCATCTTGGGATCGACCATGATGAAGCGGCATTGATCCGGCGTAAGGCGATAGAGCAGCGACAGGATCATGGTGTTGATCGCCACCGACTTGCCCGAACCGGTGGTGCCGGCCACCAAGAGATGCGGCATGCGCGCCAGATCGGCGATGATCGCGCCGCCGCCGATATCCTTGCCGAGCGCCAGCGCCAGCTTGTTGGACGAGGCTTCGAATTCCGCTGAAGCCAGCAATTCGCGCAGGAAAACCGTTTCGCGCTTGGCATTGGGCAATTCGATGCCGATGGCATTGCGGCCCGGGATGACGGCCACGCGCGCCGACAGCGCGCTCATCGAGCGGGCGATATCGTCGGCCAAGCCGATCACGCGGGACGACTTGGTGCCCGGCGCGGGTTCGAGTTCATACAGCGTCACCACCGGGCCGGGGCGCACCTTCACGATTTCGCCCTGCACGCCGAATTCGCTCAGCACGGATTCCAGCATGCGCGCATTCTGCTCCAGCGCATCCTCGTTGATCTTCTCGCGGCCGGTATCGGCCGGCGGCGGCTTGAGCAGGCCGAGTTCGGGCAATTCGAAATCCGTGGGGCCGCCCAGCTTCATGGAAACCTGCGCCTCGGCCGCGGCGCGCTTGCCGGCGCGCGGGCGGGCATTGGGGCGTTCCACGCGGCTGCCTTCATCGAGCTTGCGGGCGGCGGGCAGCGGCGTCATCTCATCGTCGAGATCGTCGTCCTCGGCGTAATCGTCGTCATCCTCGATCTCGGGCTGCGGCAAGGCCTTGCCGGCGGCGGTTTTGCCGCCCATCAGCTTGGGCTCGGCGCGCGCGGTGATCTCGGCGATCTCTTCCTCATCCTCGTCGCGATTGCGGCGGAACACTTCGCGCAGGCGAGCGAAAAAGCCAGGCGCTTCCGCGCCGGCGCGCGCCATGGCCCGGCCGCCTTGATAAATGCCCTGCGCCGTCAGCCCCGCCGTTGCGGCAGCGCCGAAGCCAAGGCCGGCGCCGAAGCCGCGCACCTCGCCCAGCGACAGGCCGGAGGCGTAATAGAAGCAGACCACGCCGGCGATCAGCGACAGCGCGCCCGGCAGCACCGCCGAAATCGGCAGGCCGGCCTCGACAGCCAGCGGCACCATCTGGCGATACATGATCCAGTCGCCCAGAATGCCGCCCAAGCCGGCGCGCAGATCCCAATGATTGGGCAGCGGCAGGGCGGCGGCGAAACAGGCGATCAGCAAAGTGGCCAGCGGCACCAAGGCCACGTTCAACCACCAGCGCGGCAGGCCGCGCTGCGAGGTCATGCGGAAACCCCAGGCCGCCAGCAGCAGAACCAGAATCCAAGAGGCATAGCCCAGAGTCTGGATCAGCACGTCGGCCAGATAGGCGCCGGGCAGGCCCAGCCAGTTCAACGCCGCGCTGTTGGTGGCGTGATTGAGATTCGGATCGGCGGGATGATAGGTGGCCAGCGCCAGACTGAGCAGGAAGCCCATCCCCAGCAGCAGCACGCCAGCGCCTTCACGCGCCCGCTCGCGCAGGAAAAGCTCGAAACCCTGCGGAAGGAAACGCGTCTTTTTCGCCGATTTGCCGCGCATGCGTTTAGCCATCTTGTTTATTAACCATAAAATCCGCTGAAAACCGCACTAAACCGCTTAGCTCGGGCTGAATCCCCCAGCCAGCCGGTCTATTAACCCGCGAAAACGTTACCGAAGCGTTGAAGCGCCTCCCGTGTGGCCTCTAAATCGGAGACCAGGGCCAGGCGCAAATAGGGTTTGCCGGCGGCTGCCGAGCGGCCATCGCCCAGATCGCGCACCAGATAGGCCCCCGGCAGAGTGCGCAAACCGGCCTCGCGCCACAATTTCAGCGCCGCCGCCTCGCTGTCGCCCATATCGAGCCAGAGATAGAAGCCGCCCGCCGGCCGATAGAAGCCGAAGCGGTTGCCCAGGGCGTTCTGCGCCAGATCGAACTTGGCGCGATACAGTGCGCGATTGGCCTCGACATGGCTTTCCTCGCGCCAGAGCGCCGCCGAGGCATCGGCCACCGACATCATCAAACCGGCGCAGCCATATTGCCGCAGCTTGATGAAAAGCTGCATCACCTCCGCGCCGCCAGCGCAGAAGCCGGAGCGCAGGCCGGGCACCGAGGATCGCTTGGAGAGCGAATGGAACACCACGCAATGGCGCAGCACGTCATCGCCGATGCGCCCGCCGGCCCGGCGCAATGCCGCCTGCAAGCCGCCCGGCGGCGGTTCGCTGTCGTAGATTTCGGCATAGCATTCGTCGAAGGCGACGATGAAATCGTATTGCGCCGCAAGCTCCAGCAGGCGCTCCATGTATTCCAGGCTCGCCACCGTGCCCTGCGGATTGGCCGGCGAGCAGAGATAGACCAGCGCGGTGCGCGCCAGCACATCCTCGGGCAAGCCGGCGAAATCCGGCAGAAAACCATTCTCGGCGCTGGCCGGCACGAAATACGACTCGGCGCCCGAGGCCACCGCCGCGCCCACATAGGTCTGATAGAAAGGATTCGGCATCAGCACCAGCGGCTTCTCGTCGCGCGGGCCCTTCACTTCCGGCACCACGGCCTGGGCCAGCATGTAAATCCCTTCACGCGTGCCGTTCAGCGCCACGATCTGGCGCTCCGGGTCGATCAAACCTTCGGGCAGGGCATAGCGCCGCTTCAGCCATTCGGCGCAGGCCAGACGGAAATCCGGCGTGCCGTTCACGGTGGGATAGCGGCTGAGCATGCTGGGATCGCGGGCCAGGATCGGCGCCACGAAATCGGGCATGGCATGCTGGGGCTCGCCGATCGACATGTTGATCGGGGCGAGGCCATGGCTGGTGGGCTGGCTGTCCAGCAAAGTGCGCAGGCGCTGGAACGGATAGTCGGAAAGCGCCGCCAGACGGGTGTTCAGCATGAGAATCCCAGCATACAAATCCCAGTATACGAATCAATGCGTTAGAGGAAACGAAGGCCCGAATCGGCCTCCCTGGCCGAGCCGCCTTAAGCCTAGCCTTGCCCGAGTCGCCCCGCAAGCCAGCCGATTCGTGCTAAACTGCCCCGGCCATGGAGGAAACACCGCGCAAATACGCTTCGCCAGCCTGCGCGCTGAGCGAGCTTTCCGCAACGGGGGCCGATCCCGCCTATATGGGCTGGCTGGAGCCGGGAGCGGTGGAGGTCGCGCTCGCCGAATTGCTGCTTCTGGCACCCGATGCCGCGCGCCGACAGGCATTGCAAAGCCTGCGGCCCGCTTTGCAGGCCGACCATGCTCTCGATGCAAGCGCTCCCGATGCAAACACCTTCGCCAAAAAGCTGCGCTGGCTGCTGCCGCGCCTGCGCGACGACGCCCTGCATGCCGCGTTGAAGCGGCTGGATTTCCAGACATGAAAAAAAGCCCGGCTGGCATAACAGCCAGCCGGGCCCGCAACAGGCGAAGAGGTAACGCTTACTTCGCCGAAAGAAAATCCTTCGCTTCCAGCAGCACGAATTCGTTGTCGTCGCTCTTGCCGAGCGCGCGGCCCGACGAGAAGGGCAGATTATTGTCGTTGCCCACGATGATGTGGGTGGCGTCCACCACATCCACATTCTCGATGGTGAAGAACGGGAAGGTCAGCCGCTGCCCCCCTTCGCCCGGCTCACCGCCCTGGCGCGCTTTCTTGTTCGGATCGGCCATGTCCATCAGGTCGATATAACCGATCTTGCGCACATAGCCGTCGGCATCGGGCTTGCTCATGTCGATCTTATAAACGCGCTTGAACTTGGCCGGGCGATTGAAGCAGTCGGGCTTCGGCTCGGCCTTGCAGGCCTGGGCCGGGCTGCCTTCGGTGTCGTCGCGCTCGATGATCATGGCGGTCTCGGCGTCGATCATGTTGAAATCGCCGATCGAGTTGCCGTTCGCCTCCAGGCGGTATTTCCAGGAGCGGCCGGTCCAATCCGCCTTCTGCACATCGAATTCCAGGATGCGCAGATATTCCTTGCCGTCAGCGCCCTTTTCGGTGGCGTTGGCGGCGGCATCCCACAGCGCGCCTTCCAGCAGCGGATAGAGGAGCTTGCCGTCCTTGCTGGCCGCCATGCCCTCATAGCCCTTGCTGCGGCGCACGTCGAAAGCCACCGCGCCCGGCGCACCCGGCATGCGCACGGCATAATGATCGGGCGAGCGCAGGGTTTTGCCGTTCAACTTGGTTTCCACTACCTGCTTCACTTTGCCGTTGCGGTCGGCGGCGATCAGATAGGGACCGAATTCCTCGCCGAGCCAGATCGTGTCGCCCACCGGCTGGATCGATTCCAGATCGAAATCGGCGCCGGTGAGATAGCGCTGCTTGGTGCCTTCGTTCACGATCAGGAACGGAATCTTCTTATCCGGATCATGCAGGAAGAAGGTGTTCTGGCGCTGCACCTGGCCGCTGGCCCAATCGATCTTCAGGCGATGGAACATCAGCATGGCGTCGGGCGAATTGCCCTTGCTGCCGAAGCCATTGTCGGTGACCACGATGAATTCGCCATTGCCCAGCGAACGGATGCCGGAAAAACCCTGCACCGGCTGGCCCTGGAACGGCAGGCTGATGCCGATCTTGCGCGGCGCCGCCTTGTCGGACAGGGCCGAAATGCCTTCCACGCTGCCCAGCTTGTCGTTGCGCATATCGCCGGTGTACTTGCCCGAGGTCTTCAGCGAATCCGGCGCATCCTGCGGCGCCGGCACGAAAGTCTGCGCCGGCAGAAAAGCATGGCCGGCCACGGTGGCGCGGAAAACCTTGGCGTCTTGCGCCTGCGCCATAACGGGCAAGGCGGCAAAAAGCGCGGTGGAAAGCAGCAAGGCTGCGGCAACAGGCTTCATTTCGGGATTCCCCTCTTTCGTTGAACGAGGCCCGAGGGGATACAAAGCGGATGTGACAGCCGAGTTCAGCCGGCATGACAAATCACGGAAAAGACCGTGAGGGTTTTGTGATGGGAGGATTCGGGAGAAAAAATGGTGCCCAGGGACGGAATTGAACCGCCGACACGAGGATTTTCAGTCCTCTGCTCTACCAACTGAGCTACCTGGGCACATCCTGCGGCCCCGGCGATTGGCCGGCGGGGCCCGGTCGCGACCGTTTTGTGAACGAGGCGCAACGGGGCCGGGTTATAGACAAATCCGCCCGACCTGTCCATATGATCGGGGCGAGAAAATCGGCCCCGCTGGAAATCCCCCTGATATGTCCTCAATATGAGTGAAATCAATGCCATAGAGGTGCGCGACCGGGGTGAGCTTCGCCGTGCCGAAAGGCGGCATCACGGCCCTGCTGGGCGGCAACGGGGCGGGCAAAACCACCACCATCGCCATGCTGCTGGGGCTGCTGACCCCCACCTCGGGCAGCATCGCCGTGCTGGGGACGGATATGCTGCGCCAGCGCCACCGGGCGTTGCCCCGGATGAATTTCTCCTCGCCCTATGTGGATTTGCCGCATCGCCTGACCGTGCGGCAGAATCTGCGGGTCTTCGCCAAGCTGTACGACGTTGCGCGGCCGGCCGAGCGGATCGCCGAGCTGGCCTCGGCGCTGGGTTTCGAGGCCCTGCTGGAGCGCCCGGCCGGGGCGCTTTCGGCCGGGCAGAAAACCCGCGTGGCGCTGGCCAAGGCGCTGATCAACCAGCCGGAGCTGCTGCTGCTGGATGAACCCACCGCCTCGCTGGACCCCGACACCGCCGACTGGGTGCGCGGCCTGCTGGAAAGCTATCGCCGCGAGCGCCAGGCCACCATCCTGCTGGCCTCGCACAACATGGCGGAAGTCGAACGCCTGGCCGATATGGTGCTGATGATGAAGCAGGGCCGCATCGTGGATCGCGGCAGCGCAAGCGATCTGCTGGCCCGCTATGGCCGCGACGATCTGGAAGAAGTGTTCCTGGATATCGCGCGCGGGCGCGGCAAGGCGGCCAGCCTGGATGGGCAGGCGGCATGAGCGTGGATATCCTCGGCTTCAGCCTCAACCGCGTGGCGGCCATGCTGCTGCGGCATTGGTTTCTGCTCTCCGGTTCCTGGGTGCGGCTGATCGATCTGGTCTACTGGCCCGCCGTGCAGATGATCATGTGGGGCTTCCTCACCCGCTTCCTGGCCGGGCAGACCAGCTATATCGCCCAGGCTTTCGGCCTGCTGCTGGCCGGCATGATCCTGTGGGATTCGATGTTCCGCATCCAGCTCAGCGTGGCGATATCGTTCCTTGAGGAAATGTGGAGCCGCAATCTGGGCAATCTGTTCGTCAGCCCGCTGCGGCCCAGCGAATTCGCCGCCTCGCTGCTGATCATGGGCCTCACCCGCACCCTGCTGGGCATGATCCCGGTGAGCCTGATGGCCTGGTGGTTCTTCGATTTCTCGATCTACTCCATGGGGCTGGCGCTGGCCGGGTTTTTCGGCAGCCTCACATTATTCGGCTGGGGCATCGGCCTGGCGGTGAGCGGCCTGGTGATGCGCCAGGGCCTGGGCGCGGAGAATATCGCCTGGGCGGCCGCCTTCCTGTTCCTGCCGATCAGCGCCGTGTATTACCCGGTTTCGGTGCTGCCCGGCTGGCTGCAGATGGTGGCCTGGTGCTTCCCGCCGGCCTATGTGTTCGAGGGCGTGCGCGCCTTGCTGGTGGAAGGCCGGTTCCGCGCCGATCTGATGCTGGGCGCGCTGGCGCTGAACGCACTGTATATCGGGCTGGGCTTCCTGGCCTTCATGGCTTTGTTCGAAAGCGCGCGGCGGCGCGGGCAGTTGCTGGGCCAGGGCGAGTAAACCATGCAACCGGGTGACGCGCCGCTGCTGCGCGGCGGCAAGGTTTTCCTCAAGCCCCTGGCCCGCCGCGATGCCGAAAGGCTGGGCTTGGAGCCCGCCGTGGCCGAAGCCCTGCTGGCGGAAATGGCCCAGGGCCGCGCCCTACTCTGGCAATTGGCGGAAAATCTGCGGCAGCCCAGCTTCGGCTGGGCCGGCCTGCGCGAAATTGATGCCCGCCATGCCAGGGCCAATCTGGATGGCTTCATCCTGCCGGCGTGGCGCCGCCAGGGCTGGATGCAGGATGCCATGGCCCGCATCATGGATTACGGCTTTCGCGATCACGGCCTCAACCGCATCGGCGCGCGGATCGATCCGGCCAACGATGCGGCTTTGGGCCTGGCGCAAAAACTCGGCCTGGCCTGGGAGGGCCGGCTGCGCGGCTATCGCCGCACCGGCGATCGTCCGCATGATGTGATTCTGCTGAGCCGCTTAAGCAGCGACCGCATGCCGCCGCCGGAAAGCACCCGGCGCGAGGCCATAGGCGGCGCGGAAAGCGCCGTTGAAGGTGGATAGGTCGCCGAAGCCGCAATCATAGGCAATCGCGGCAACCGGCGCACGTTCCGCCGCCAGCCGCGTGGCGGCACGGCGTAGGCGCAGGCCGATCAGATAATCATAGGGCGTGGCGCCGACGATGCGGCGGAATTGCCGCAGGAAATGGTATTTGCTCATCGCCGCCGCATCGGCCAGCTCGGCCAGATCCAGCGCACGATGCGCCTGGGCCTCGATATGCCGCAATGCGCGGCCGATGCGACGCTGATCCTGCGCCGAGGGCGCCGCCGTGCTTTCCGGCGCCGCATCAATATGGCGCAGCACGGCTTCCGCAATGGCGAAAACCTGCTGCTCGGCCTGCATGGCATCGCGCCCATGCAGCAGGCTTTCCAGGCCCCAGACCGCATGACCCAGGCGGCGATGCGCCGGCAGCATGGCGGCATTGAAGCGATAGCCGCCGCGGCCGGCCTGACTGGCCGCAATTTCGGCGAACAATTCCGCCGAAAACGACAAGGCCAGGCAGCGATCGCCCCTGCCATGGCTATGGCCGCATTGGAAACAGCCGCCGGCATTGCCCAACAGAAAGCTGCCGGGATGCATCAGGCCATGGCCGCTTTCATTGCGATAATCGAAGCTGCCCGCCGCCACCACGGAAATCGAAACCGCCGCATGCTGCTCTTCAAAGGGGCGATCCTCCGGCCCGGCCTGGCAGAGGATATCGGCAGCCGACCAGCCTGCGCCGGCGGCAAGCGAACGCTTGCTGAGCAGGGGCGGCTTATCGAGGATTTCGGACATGGCCGCAGAATAGCAATATTCCCCAAGCGGCGGAATGCGGTTTTGCGCTATCCAGCCTTTTCCTTGAGCGAACAGGAGGCTTGCATGCTCAACCATGTTTCCATCGGCGTGCGCGAAATCGCCCGCACCAAGCGTTTCTACGATGCGGCGCTGAAGCCGCTGGGCTATCGCTGCCTGTATGAAAGCGAAAACGGCCTGGGTTATGGCGACAAAGCGGTGGTGCTTTGGATCAGCAAGGCCGAGCGCCCGGTGAAGCCGGATATGAAATCCGGGCTGCATTTCTGCTTTGACGCGCCCAGCCGGGCCGCCGTGCGCAATTTCCACAAGGCGGCGCTGGAGCAAGGCGGCGAGGATAACGGCGCGCCCGGCCTGAGGCCGGATTACGATGCCAGCTATTACGCCGCCTTCGCCATAGATCCCGATGGCTATCGCATCGAGGCCTACACCGCTTCCCCGAAATAGGCCGCGATGCAAGCCGGGCGGTAAATGCTTACCAGCCGAAAAATACCCGGCCGAGCAAACGGCCGGGTATCAGCGTGAAGATGCCGGCCAGGATCAGGCCGCCGCCGAAGATCGACAGCATGGCGCTGCGGTGAGCCTGTATCCTGCCGTGCCGCGCTCGAATGATCGCATAAGGCAGGCTGATCAGCACCAGCACCGACAAGAGGTGGATG
>JAYSEE010000100.1:11089-11696 GCA_041914045.1 Ferrovibrio sp.
ATCCTTGGGGATGAAGAACGAGGAAATCGCCGCCGTGAGCATGCAGACCGCATAGGCCCAGCCCAGCCTTTTATGCCAAAGCGTACCCTTGGCCCGCAGCAGGATCGTGCTGCCCAGCGCCAAAGCCAGGATTGTGGCGAAAAGATGGATTTTGATGGCCCATGATGCTGCCAGGATCGGTGCAATATTCATGCGCCGATCCTAGTCTGGCCGCTGAAATTATCTCAAACCTCCTTTATCCTTAAAGCCGTGACCGCCATCACTGGGACAAATCTTGTGATGGCGCACAGCATAAGGATAAGGAGCTGCTCTTGAGCGCCACCATTGCCCTGGTCGACGACGACCGCAATATCCTCACCTCGGTTTCCATCGCCCTGGAAGCGGAAGGCTACAAGGTCCGCACCTATAACGACGGCGCGGATGCCCTGCGCAATCTCACCCAGCAGCCGGCCGATCTGGTGATCCTGGACATCAAGATGCCGCGCATGGACGGCATGGAAACCCTGAGCCGCCTGCGCCGCACCAGCCAGGTGCCGGTGATCTTCCTCACCTCGAAGGACGAGGAGATCGACGAGATCCTCGGCCTCAAGATGGGCGCCGACGATTA
>JAYSEE010000101.1:0-11544 GCA_041914045.1 Ferrovibrio sp.
AATCGGTGTGATGCGAGCCGTAAGCGTCGATATGCCGGATGGCGGCTTCCAGCCCATCCACCACGCGCGCGGCGATGATGGCGTCGAGATATTCGGTCTGCCAATCGGCCTCGGTGGCGGGCTTGGCTTCGGGCAGCAGCTTTTGCACCTCGGCATCGCCGCGAATCTCGCAGCCGGCATCATGCAGCGCGCGCAGCAGGCGCGGCAGATGGCTGGCGATGGCCGCGCGTTCCACCAGCAGCGTTTCCGCCGAGCCGCAAACCCCGGTGCGGCGCAGCTTGGCATTCAGCACGATGGCTTCCGCCATGGCCGGATCGGACGAGGCTTCCACGTAAACGTGGTTGTTGCCTTCCAGATGGGCGAAGACCGGCACGCGGCTTTCCGCCTGCACGCGCGCTACCAGGCTCTTGCCGCCGCGCGGCACGATCACATCCAGCCATTGCGCCGCCGCCAGCATGGCGCCGACAACGGCACGGTCGGCCACCGGCACCAGTTGGATCGCGGCTTCCGGCAGGCCGGCGGCGAGCAGGCCGGCCGCCAGGCAAGCATGGATGGCGCGGCTGGACTGTAGGCTTTCCGAACCGCCGCGCAGAATGCAGGCATTGCCGGCCTTGAGGCAGAGCGCGCCGGCATCGGCGGTGACATTCGGGCGGCTTTCATAAATCACGCCGATGCTGCCCAAGGGCGTGCGCACGCGGCGGATGCGCAGGCCGTTGGGCCGCGTCCATTCCACCATGGTCTCGCCGACAGGATCGGGCAGGGCCGCAACTTCCTCCAAGCCCTTGGCGACGGCTTCGATGCGGGCATCGTTGAGCAGCAGGCGATCCAGCAGCGCGCCGGAAATACCTTTACCCTTGGCCGCCTGCATATCCTGCGCATTGGCGGCGAGAATTGTGGTGTTCTGCGCGCGGATTTCGCGGGCGGCGGCGAGCAAAGCAGCATTCTTGGCCTGACTGGATGCCGTGGCGAGCAGGCCAGCGGCCTGGCGCGCTTTCGCACCCATCTCGTTCATCAAGGCCGTTGCATCAAATGCCTGGGCGTTGAGCTGAGTCGTTGCGTTCATGCCTGCATCTCCTCCTGCCGGTGCAGCACGAGATCGTCGCGATGGATCATTTCCTCGCGGCCAGCGTAGCCCAGAATGGCGGCGATTTCATTGGATTTATGGCCGATGATGCGGCGGGCATCCTCGTCGGAATAAGCCGACAAGCCCTGGGCGATTTCATCGCCGGCCTCATTCAGCACGCGCACCACGTCGCCGCGCTGAAAGCCGCCCTCCACTGCACGTACGCCGGCCGGCAGCAGCGAACGGCCGCGCAGCAGGGCGGCGGCGGCGCCGGCATCAATGCGGATGCTGCCTTGCGCATTCAGATGCCCGGCGATCCATTGCTTGCGCGCCGTGGCCGGCGAAGCCTTGGCGGTGAACCAGGTGCCGGCTTTCGGGCCACCTTTGGCAAGCGCTGCGATCGGATGCAAGGTTTTGCCATTGGCGATCGCCATGGCGCAGCCGGCATTCACGGCGATTTTCGCGGCCAACAGCTTGGTGATCATGCCGCCGCGCCCGAATCCCGAGCGCGATACGCCGGCCATGGCCTCGATTTCCGGCGTGATGCTTTTCACCAGCGGGATGAATTTCGCGTCAGGATTCACGCCGGGATCGGCGCTGTAGAGGCCGTCGATATCCGACAGCAGAATCAGGCAATCGCCGGAAATCATCTGCGCCACGCGGGCGGCCAGGCGGTCGTTGTCGCCGAAGCGGATTTCCTGGGTGGCGACGGTGTCGTTCTCGTTCACCACCGGAACCACGCCGAGCTTGAGCAAAGTATTCACCGTCTCGCGCGCATTGAGATATTGCCGGCGCTCCTCGGTGTCGCCCAATGTCAGCAGAATTTGCGCGGTCTTGATATCGTGCTTCGCCAAAGCCTCGGCCCAGGCGGATGAGAGTTTGATCTGCCCGGCGGCTGCGGCGGCTTGGCTTTCCTCCAGACGCAAGGTTTTGCTCGTCAGGTCCAGCACGCGGCGGCCCAGCGCGATGGCGCCGGATGAAACCACCAGCACATCCTTGCCCTGTTCGCGCAAGGCGGCGATGTCTTCCACCAAAGCCTGCAGCCATTGCGCCCGCAGCGTGCCCTTGTCGCCATCCACCAGCAGGCTGGAGCCGACCTTCACCACCACGCGGCGAGATTTCTTCAGGATGTCAGTCATGCTTCTCGTCCGCGCGGGCGGCCTGCACCTGCTCCAGCAGGGCGCGCTTCACATCCTCGATGCCTTCGCCGCTGACGCCGGACAGCACATGGATCGGCCGCTTGGCGGCGCGCTTCAGCTTTTGCAGCTTGGTCTTCAATTCATCGGGCGGAATCGCATCGGCTTTGTTCAGGCCGATGATTTCCGGCTTGTCTTCCAGGCCGGCGCCATAGGCTTTCAATTCCTTGCGGATCATGCGCCAATTCTTCACCGGATCGGCTTCGGTGCCATCCAGCAGATGCAGGATCACCGCGCAGCGCTCCACATGGCCGAGAAAGCGCGTGCCCAGGCCGGCGCCTTCGGAAGCGCCCTCGATCAGGCCGGGAAGATCGGCCAGCACGAATTCGCGTTCGTCCACATGCACCACGCCAAGCTGCGGCTTCAAGGTCGTGAAGGGATAATCCGCGATCTTCGGCTTGGCGCGGCTGACGCGGCTGAGGAACGTGCTCTTGCCGGCATTGGGCAGGCCCACCAGACCGGCATCGGCGATCAGCTTCAGCCGCAGCCAGATCCACTTGCCCTCGCCCGGCCAGCCCGGATCGCCACGGCGCGGCGCGCGGTTGGTGGCGCTTTTGTAATGCTCGTTGCCGAAGCCGCCATCGCCGCCCTTGGCCAGCAGCACGCGCTGGCCCAGCTCGGTCATGTCGGCGATCACGGTTTCGTTGTCGTCTTCCAGAATCTCGGTGCCCTGCGGCACTTTCAGGATGATGTCGGGGCTATCTGCGCCGGTGCGCGAGCGGCCCATGCCATGGCTGCCGCGCTGGGCGCGGAAATGCTGCTGATAGCGATAGTCGATCAGCGTGTTGAGGCCATCCACGCATTCCGCCCACACATCGCCGCCGCGCCCGCCATTGCCGCCATCGGGGCCGCCGTATTCGATGAACTTCTCACGGCGGAAGCTCACCGAGCCGGGGCCGCCATGGCCGCTCTCGATATAGACTTTGGCTTGATCCAGGAATTTCATGATCCGTCACGCAAACGAAAAAGGGGAATGGCCTGCGCCATTCCCCTTAATGCAATGTGTATTTCGGGAAGGCGCGTCGCGATCACGCCTCCGGCGGCAGCACCGAAACGTAATTCTTGCTGCGCTTGCCATCGTGGAACTTCACCACGCCGTCGGTCAGCGCGAACAGGGTGTGATCGCGGCCGATGCCGACATTCTTGCCCGGATGCACGCGGGTGCCGCGCTGGCGCACGATGATGTTGCCGGCCAGCACCTGCTCGCTGCCATACTTCTTCACGCCGAGGCGCTTGCTTTCAGAGTCGCGGCCGTTGCGGGAGGAACCGCCAGCTTTCTTGTGAGCCATAGTCTTCTCCTAATCCTAACGCGCGGCGATCAGGCCGCGATCTCGACGATCTTGATCGCCGTGTAATCCTGGCGATGGCCATTCTTGCGGCGCGAATTCTGCCGGCGGCGCTTCTTGAACACGATCAGCTTTTCGCCGCGGGTGCGGCCGACCACTTCGGCCTTCACCTTGGCGCCGGCCAGATAGGGCTTGCCGATCTGGGTGCCCTTGTCGCCGCTCACGGCCAGCACCTTGTCGAATTCCACCACCGCGCCGGCCTCGCCGGGGATCAGCTCGACCTCGAGCACGTCACCCGCCGCCACCTTATACTGCTTACCGCCGGTCTTGATCACTGCGAACATCGCTGTATTCCATATGAAAAGGCGGCGCCGACCCAAGATCACCGGGGCAGGCGGCCACCTGAATTCCGAGGAGGCGCACTATAGTCGGGGCCGGGGCACTGTCAACCCCGGATTCGGGGATCGTGGGGGCATGCGTCAGCCATTAATAACCCTGATCCCATCCATCCATATTAACACCTGACCTCAATAAAGGGGTGTTATTCGATCATATTAACGATTATCGTATATATGAAAGGGCATTCTTTTTGTATTATTCCCAGCCATTAATATGGAGAGCCTATGTCTGAGCTATTTTCATCAGGGGCAAGGGCTGGCCGTTATATAAGGCAGATAACCGGCTATCGGGCTTTCATTCCGACCCCACTTCCGCCGACGAGCCCCTCCATCAACATAGATATGGAATTGCAAAAACTGCTTTCCGATGCCGACGCAGCATTGGGGCGTTTGGACGGATCGATTCAGACCCTGCCGCATCCAGATCTCTTTATGTTCATGTATGTCCGCAAGGAGGCGGTGTTATCGAGCCAGATCGAGGGAACCCAAGCCTCGCTCAACGATGTGATCAAGGCGGAAGGCAATCTCTTCAGCACCGAAAAAACGGGCGATGTGAATGAGGTCATAAATTACATCAACGCGATGAATCATGGATTGCAGCGATTGAAGGAATTGCCGCTATCCGTTCGATTGATTCGGGAAATACATCAGCATCTGATGCGCGGAGTGCGCGGCAGCAAGATGCAGCCCGGCGAATTGCGCCGTAGCCAGAATTGGATTGGACCCAAAGGGTCGACATTGGCGGATGCTTTTTTCGTGCCTCCTCCGCACGAGGAAGCGGAAAAAGCATTAAGCGATTTGGAGAAATTCCTGAACGGGGAAGACAATCTACCGCTATTGCTAAAAATCGGTCTTGCGCATGCGCAATTTGAAACGATACATCCGTTTCTCGATGGCAATGGCCGTGTTGGTCGCCTTTTGATTACATTTTTTCTTTGCTCGCAAAACATTCTGCAAAAGCCGGTGCTGTATCTGTCTTATTACTTAAAAAAGCACCAGAGCCTGTATTACGAAAAATTGCAGAGAATCCGCGATCATGGCGAATGGGAGGAATGGCTGAAATTCTTCCTGCGCGGCGTTGCCGATGTCGCCCGTCAGGCCACCGAAACCGCGCGGAAGATCGTTGCTTTGAGAGAAGAGCACAGACAAAGGATTGTGGATCGCTTTGCCGCGTCGAGCGGAAACGGATTACGCGTTTTGGAAACGCTCTATGGCAATCCCTATATATCGGTGAATCAAGTATCCCAGCTAACGGGCGCGAGTTATCCGAATGCGAACAATCTGGTAAAAAAATTCGTGGATGCGAAAATACTGGTGGAGATGACAGGGCAATCCCGCAATCGGGTTTTCTGGTATCACTCCTATAGCGATCTGTTCTCGAATCTGGGGGATTAGGGCTTGGGCCGGAGCATGTTTGTCACGGAAGTTTCGCTCCCCCGGCCTGCGGAAATCTGCTAATCCGGCCGCCATGCAATGGGCTTTGAAGCGCCGCCGGCTGCTGGTGATCTATAACCCCACGGCCGGCCTGAATATGAGCGGCTTTCATATGGGCGGCCGGGGCAAACGGGCGCGGCTGGAAGCCTATCTGGACCTGCTGGAAGAAGCCGGCTGCGCGGTGGAATTCCGTCCCACGGCCAAGCGCGGCGACGCTCAAGCCTTTGCCGCGGAAGGGCTTTTAGAGCGTTACGACGCCGTGGTGGCGGCCGGCGGGGATGGCACGATCGGCGAGGTGGCCAATGGCCTGCCGGCTGAAAATGCCGCGCCTTTGGGGATTTTCCCGCTCGGCACCGCCAATGTGCTGGCCGCCGAGATCGGCCTGCCGCTCAATCCCGGCGCGGTGCTGAAAGCCGTGCTGAATGGCCCGGATAAGCCGATTTACCCTGGTTATCTGGGAAGAAATGGCGAACCGGAGCGGCTTTTCACCATCATGGCCGGGGTGGGTTTCGACGCCCATGTGGTGGCAGACCTGCCGCTGCGGCTGAAGCGTCTGCTCGGCAAGGGGGCTTATGTCTGGCAGAGCCTGGCCCTGCTGACGCGCTGGCAGGCGCATGAATACCGGCTGCGGCTGGATGGCGGCGAGGCCATAGCCTGCGCCTCGGCCGTGATCGCCAAGGGGCATTTCTATGGCGGGCGCTTCGTCTGTTGCCCCGATGCTAGGTTGGACGCGGCGGATTTTCAGATCTGCCTGTTCACCAAGCCGGGCCGCTGGGGCGCCGCCCGGGCGATGGCCGCGCTGCCGCTGGGCCAGTTGCAGCATTTGCCGGAAATCCGGCTGCTGCGCGCCCGGCAGGTGGAGATCGAGGGCCCGGCGGACGATCCGGTGCAGGCCGATGGCGATATCGCCGGGCGGCTTCCGCTCTCCGCCTGGGTGGCGGACAAGCCGCTCAGGCTGATTTATCCGGCTTGATCTTTGAAAAACAAGGCATATGCTCAGGCCTATGCCAACGATTGAGCGACCAATGATCGAGCGATCCGTCAAACTCTTCCGCAATGGCCGCAACCAGGCCGTCCGCATTCCGCGCGAATTCGAATTGCCCGGCGCGGATGCCATCATGCGCAAGGAAGGCGAACGGCTGATCATCGAACCGGCGCCGCCGCAATCGCTGCTGGCTGTGCTGGCCCGGCTGCGGCCGATCGCCGAGGATTTTCCGCCCATGCCCGACGCAAAGCCGGCCCCGGTGGATTTGTGACGCGCTACCTGCTCGACACCAATATCCTGTCCGATCTGGTGCGCAATCCGCAGGGTTCGGTGGCGGCGCGGATCGCCGGAGCGGCTGAGGCGGCCATTTGCACCAGCATCGTGGTGGCGGCCGAGTTGCGCTATGGCGCGGCCAAGCGCGCTTCGCCCCGGCTGACGGCGCAACTCGAAGCCATTCTTGCGGCGCTGGACATCCTGCCTTTCGCCGCGCCGGCCGACCGGCATTATGCGGATTTGCGCGCGGCATTGGAGGCGAAAGGCCAGCCAATCGGCGGCAACGACATGCTGATCGCCGCGCAATGCCTGGCGGCGGATTGCACCCTGGTCAGCGACAATACCGGCGAATTCGCGCGGATCGCGGATTTGCGGTTGGAAAACTGGCTCAGATAAGAATACTCAGGCCGGCTTGATCCCGGTGAGCAGTTCTTTCGGCCAGCGGCGATAGCGGGCGCGGGCGCCGCGTTCGATGGCGGCGGCATGCAGGCGCTCGACATTCAATTCATGGCGCAGCATTTCCAGCCAGCGCAATTCCGATTGTTCGGCGGTGCCGTCCACCGCCACGATATCGCAAGCCACGGCATAGGCGGTTTCGGTCAGCTCCGGCGGCAAGGCTTCCTTCACCAGGCCGAGCGCGGCATCTATGCCGTCTTCATTATCCAGCAAGGCCACGCAATCGCCGGTGGCGGTGCGCATGGCGTCCAGCGTATAGCCGCGAAAGGCCGGCAGGCTGCGTACGGCGAAGGAAATCGCCTCGATCTCGGAATCCTTCAGCTTCTCATCGGCCACGGCGGCGATCACCATGGCGTAGATCAGGGCGGTCTGGGGCGAAATAGTGGACATAACGAATATTCCTGCAAAGCCGGCTCGTCAGAAAGTATGCGGGCCCGCCTCGGGTTGAGCAAGACCTGGAGCCGCGGCAACATTGTCGCGCATGCCCTGCAGAAACGCGCGGGTTTCGCTCACGGCTTCCTTGATGCCGATGCGGCGCACATCCACCTGGGCCGGGAAGGCCGAGAGCAGGCGCGTGGGCAATTGCGCATCCAGCACCACGAACACGCCGTAATCCTCGGCGCGGCGCAGCAGGCGGCCGAAAGCCTGCTTCAGTTTCAGCCTTGTCAGCAGATCGTCATAAGCCTGTCCGCCGAAGGCGTTGCGGCGCGCCTTGTGCAGCAGATCGGGACGCGGCCAGGGCACGCGGTCGAACACCGCCAGCCGCAGCGCGCTGCCCGGCACATCCACGCCATCGCGCATCGCATCGGTGCCGAGCAGGCAGGAATGCTCCTCGGCGCGGAAGATATCCACTAGGGTGGCGTTGTCCAGCGGATCGACATGCTGGGCATAGAGCGCGATGCCATGATCGGCCAGCGGCTTGACGATGCGCTTCTGCACCGCGCGCAAACGGAAGATCGCAGTGAACAGCCCGAGCCCGCCGCCATCGGCGGCCATGAATAATTCGCGATAGGCGGCGGCGACCTGATTCATGTCGTCGCGCCGCACATCGGTGACGACGAAAATGCGCGTGCGGCCGGCATAATCGAACGGCGAGGGGAAGCTCGCGCGACGCGCCGGCATCGGCAGATGGCGCACGCCGGAGCGGATCTCGGCGCTCTGCCAGCTTTGCTCGGGCGCGGCCTCGCCCTGTTTCGCATCGAGATCGCGCAAAGTGGCGGATGTGATCGCCACGCCATGGGCCGGCTTCATCACCACATCGGCAAAGGGCAGCATGGGATCGAGATAATGGCGATACAGGCCGAGATCGGCATCATGGCCGGCCTCGCGTTCCAGCGCGAACCAATCGACGAATTCAGCCCCCTTGCCGCTTGGCGGCGTTTCGGTCTGCAAGGCCAGCAGCATGCTGCGCCAGGCTTCAAGCGTCAGTTTGCGCCGCGCCAGGCCGCGCAGCGCGCCTTCCAGCCGGCCGCGCTGGGCGGAATCCAGTTCGGCGGTGTCGTCATCCAGCTTCGCCGCCAGGGCTTTCGCCAATTGCGCGGCGGGCGACAGCATGCGGCTGATCGCATTCGCAAAAGCCAGCGCGGCATCCAGCAAGGCGGTGGGCGCTTCGCGCGTCGGGCATTCCAGGCCATAGGGGCTGTCGGGCTGCGGGCTGCGCGCCAGAATCATCAGCCGCGCCTGCGCCAGAAAGGCCTCGCCCTCAGCTTGCGGATCGGCTTCCGCCAATCGCGTGAGCCAGCTTTCGCCGGGCAGCGCGCGGCCGGCCTCGACCAGCGCATCCAGCGCGCGGCGGCCGGCTTCGTCATGCATCACCAGATCGCCGATGCGCGCGCGGACCTTCCGGGCCGCGCAGCCAGCGCCGCAATTCCATGCCTTCGCGACCGGTGAGATGGGCAGCGAAAGCGCCGTCGGCGGCATCGAACAGGTGATGGCCCTCGTCGAACACATAGCGCAGCGGCCGGTTGCCGTCGTCGTCGTCCTGCGCACCTTGCGCGGCATTGATCATCACCAGGGCATGATTGGCGATCACCATCTCGGCGCGCCGCGCGCGGCGCAGGCCGCGTTCGATGAAGCATTTGCGATAATGCGGGCAGGCGGCATGGATGCATTCGCCGCGCTGGTCGGTGAGGCCCAGCGTGCGGCCGCGGCCATGCAGATCGGCGATCCAGGCCGGGAAATCGCCGCCGGCGATATCGCCATCGCGCGTCGCCTGCACCCAGCGCGCCACCAGGCCCAGCGCGATGCTGTCGGCCGGCCGCGCGGCGGCATTGCTGGCGGCGAAGCCGGCGGCGTCTTCCAGATTCAGCAGGCAGATGTAATTCTCGCGGCCCTTGCGCACCACCACCTTGGCGGCCTTGTCGGCGGCGCTGGGATACAGCCGGTCGAGTTCGCGATCCAATTGCCGCTGTAGATTCTTCGTGTAGGTGGACAGCCAGACGCTGCCGCCATTCTTCTCGGCCCAGACGCTGGCCGGCGCGATATAGCCCAGCGTCTTGCCGATGCCGGTGCCGGCCTCGCTCAGCACCAATTCGGGCATGCCGAGTTCGGCGCGCGGCGCGAAAGCCTGGGCGGTGATGGCGGCATAATCGGCCTGGGCTGCGCGGCCCTCGGCCTGCGGCCCGAGCAGGCGCTGCAAACGCTCGCGCGCCTCGGTTGGCGTAACCGATTGCGTATCGGGCGGCGGCGGCGGCGCGAAATCCGCCCATTCCGGCAATTCGTTCCACACATCCAGGCCCAGCCGCGCCGGCATCGGCTCTGGTGCCATCGCCTCGATGCAATAAGGCGCCCAAGGCCAGCCGGCATTCTGCATCACGCCGGCGATGCGCAGCGCGCGGCGCTTGTCGCGTGCATCCATGCGGCCGAGTTCGTCCAGCAATCGACGCGCGGCGCGCGGCAGGCTGGCGGCTAGTTCCAGCGCATCCTCGGGCAACGGCATCTGCAACGCGTCCAGCAGGCCGCGCGCCGTGGGCAGGCAGAAGCGCGCCGGGCGGCAGAAGGCGAACAGATCCAGCAGATCGAAAGCCGGAAACGGATTCAGCCCCAGCCGTGCCGCTGCGGCGCGGCCATGCACCAGCATGGGCGGCGTGGCCCGCGCGCGGCGGCCGGCGGCTTCGGCTTCCAGGCGTTCCGGCGCCAAGGCTCCGTTCTGGTTGGCGTCGCACCAGATCGCGCCGACGCCGTCATTCACCAACACCGGCAAACGCGCCAGCGCGGTGCTGAGCGTGGAATTATCCATTTATTGCGTGACCCAGACGATGCGATGCAGCCAGGCGATTTCGGCGCTGTCGAAACTGCGCTCTTGCTCGGCCTTGTTCACATCCGTTATTTCCACCCGGGTCAGCGTCTTGCGCACCAGGGCGGCGACCATCACCTCGCCCGCCGTGGTGCCGGCCAGCAGACGGTCGCCGCGCCGGATTTCGGCGCGCGGCGACATCACCAGCATGGTGCCGGCGCGATAGAGCGGCAGATAGGCGCTGGTATTCAGATCCACCGCATAGCTCTGGTCGTCATGCAGGCCGGGGAAGGGGCGCAAATCCCAGCCGGCTGCCTCGCCGGCCGCGCCGCGCACCGGCAGGCCGGCGGCATCGAACAAGCCGGGCAGCCGCTCCGGCCCGCCGACCAGGCTGAATTCCACCGCTGGAATGCGGAAGGCGCTGCCGCGTCCGCCGGCGCTGCTGTCCAACAGCACTTCCAGGAATTCCGCCATGGTGGTGCCGGTGGCTTCCACGACCTTGGCGATGCTTTCGGTGGAGGGCCAGCGCTGCTTGCCGTCTCGCGCCGCACGCTTGCTGCGGTTGAATGTGGTGGGGTCCAGGCCGGCTTTGCGCGCCAAGCCGGAAGCGGTCAGGCCATGCTTCTCGGCCAGCGCGTCGATCGCCGTCCAAATCGCTTTATGGGTTAACATGGGAAGAATGTCCCACAGAGTAGCATTTTTGGCTACAGGAATATGCACCAAAATAGTGTTTGACATAAGAACAATACGGGTTAATACTGCACCATATCCAAAAAGTGGCAAAGCCGTTCTCAATTCTCCGTTAGAAATTCATCAATCTCATACACTAGAAAAGCCAGAATTGCGCCCAATGATACCCTCAATAGATGATAATGAACCAATCAATTATCCTAATAATATGTTTTGGGCTCATTTGCCGCCAAGCGAGCAAAGCGTAATGCGGGTTGTAGTGGTGTTTTCAGAACAAAATACGATCAAATGGCTGAGATTCTTGAAACCGGGCTTTCGCCATTGTTTCGCCTACGGCCTGAGCCGGGCCGGCTGGCTGGCCTTGGATCCGCTGTCGCATTGCCTGGTGTTTAACCATGTGGATTTCCCTCCCGAGGCCGATCTGGCCGCCGCCTTTCGCCAAGCCGGCTGGATGGCGCTGACGGTGGAAGCCCGCCAGCCGGCGCCGCGGCCGGCGCCGGTGGCTGCCTTCACCTGTGTCGAATTGGT
>JAYSEE010000102.1:0-11468 GCA_041914045.1 Ferrovibrio sp.
GGCAACGGGCGGCTAAGCGGCAGCCCGGGGGGGGGTCGATCGGGCTGGGCGGTTCGCCGCGCAGCCCGAAACGCTGCTTCAGGCTCTGGCGCAATCCGCCCGGCGGCGCCACCGCCGTCATCAGCGACCAAGTGTAAGGATGGCGCGGCCCGGCGAAGAGCAGCGCGCTCGGCGCCTGTTCCACGATCTGGCCGAGATACATCACGGCGATCTGGTCGCAAAGATGCTGCACCACGCCCAGATCGTGCGAGATGAACACATAGGTCAGGCCATGCTCGCGTTGCAGCCGCTTGAGCAGATTCAATATCTGCGCCTGGATCGCCACATCCAGGGCGGAAACCGGTTCGTCGCAGACGATCAGGTCGGGCTGGGTCGATAGCGCGCGGGCGATCACCAGGCGCTGGCGCTGGCCGCCGGAGAATTGATGCGGAAACAGCATGGCGGCTTCCGGCGGCAGGCCCACCACGCGCAGCAGGGCTTCCAGCCGCTCGGCGCGTTCATCCTGGCTGCCGACTTCCAGCAGGTCCAGCGGCTCGCGGATCAGGTCGCCGGCGCGGCGGCGCGGGTTCAGCGCCGAATACGGATCCTGGAAAATCATCTGGAAATGCCGGCGCGCCTTGCGCAAGGCATCGCCGCGCAATTCGGTCAGATCGTCCTGGCCCAGCCGGATGCGCCCGGCGGTGATCGGCACCAGGCGCATGATGGCTTGCGCGGTGGTGGATTTGCCCGAGCCGCTTTCGCCCACGATGCCGAAGGTGCTCTGGCGCGGCACGCGGAAACTGATGCCGTCCACCGCATGCACGGTCTGGCGCGGGCCGAAGGCGCTGGCGCGCCCGGCGGGGAAATGCACCTTCAGATCGTTCACTTCCAGCAGGATGTCGTTGCTCATGCGGCGGCTCCCTGCGGATGCCAGCAGGCCACGCGATGCTGCGGCGAGCCGGCTATGGGCGGCGGAGTTTTCAGGCAGGGGCCGGCGGAAAAGCGGCAGCGCGGCGCGAAGCCGCAAAGCGCCCCACGCTTGCCCAGGCCCGGCACCATGCCGGGAATTTCCTCCAGCGGCTCGGCCGGCGCGGCGGCGTCTTGGCCCAGGCGCAGATGCGGCACGCTGGCGATCAGGCCGCGCGTATAGGGATGCTGCGGCTGCTTCAGTATCGTGGCGGTGGGGCCTTGCTCGATGCCGCGCCCGGCATACAGCACCGCCACTTCGTCGGTGATGTCGGCCACGGCGCTCAGATCGTGGGTGATCAGAACGATGGCGGTGCCGATCTCCTGCTGCATCTCGCGCAGCAGATCGAAAATCTGCGCCTGCACGGTCACGTCCAACGCGGTGGTCGGTTCGTCGGCGATCAGCAGGCGCGGCCGACAGGCCAAAGCCATGGCGATCATCACGCGCTGGCGCATGCCGCCCGACATCTGGTGCGGATACATGTCGATGCGCCGCTCCGGCGCGGGGATCTGCACCGCGCGCAGCATGGCGATGGCGCGTTCGCGCGCCGTCTGCCGCGACAGGCCCTGATGCAGGCGCAAAGCCTCGCCGATCTGGTCGCCCACGGTGTAAACCGGGTTCAGCGCCGTCATCGGCTCCTGGAAGATCATCGACATGCGGTTGCCGCGCAGATGGCGCAGCGCCTCGGCCGGCATATGCGCCACATCCTGGCCTTCCAGCGCGATCCGGCCGCCGGATATCGCGAAGCCTTCCGGCATCAGGCCCATGATGGCCAGGGCCGTCATGCTCTTGCCGCAGCCGGATTCGCCCACCAAGGCGATGGTCTTGCCGGCCTCGACGGAAAAGGAGAGGTTTTCCAGCACCGGCACGGTGCGGCCGGATTGCTGCAATGTGACGGTAAGGTTTTCGATCTCGAGAACGGGGCTCATAACCTCACCGCTTGCGCAGACGCGGGTTCAGCGCGTCGTTGATGCCGTCGCCGATCAAGCTGATGCTCAGCACGGCCAGGAAGATCGCCGCCCCCGGCACTACCACGGACCACCAGGCATCCAGGGCGTAATTGCGGTTCTGACCGATCATCAGGCCCCAGCTCATCACATTGGGATCGCCCAGGCCGAGGAAGCTCATGCCGCCCTCGAACAGGATGGCGATGCCGATGGCGAAGGCGGCGGCCACGATGATCGGCGGCAGCGCATTGGGCAGGATCACCCGCAGGATGGTATAGCCGCTGCTGCCGCCGGCGGCGGTGGCGGCCTTCACGTAATCCAATTCGCGGATGCGTAGGAATTCCGCCCGCGTCAGCCGCGCCACGCTGGTCCAGCTCACCACGCCGATGGCCAGCGTGATGGTTTCCAGCGATGCGCCGAACAGGGTTACCAGCACCATGGCGAACAGCAAGGTGGGCAGCACCTGGAAGAATTCGGTGATCTTCATCAACGCGGAATCCAGCATGCCGCCGAAATAGCCGCTCAGCGCGCCGATGGTGAGGCCGATGATCAGGGTGATCACCGCCGCCACCGCGCCCACCGCCAGGGTGGCGCGGCCGCCGATCAGGATGCCGGCCAGGATGTCGCGGCCGAGATAATCGGTGCCGAACCAATTCTCGCCGTCGGGCGATGAAAACGGCGCGCCCACGATATCGAACGGGTCGATGTCGTAAGCCACCGGGCCGAGCAGGGTCGCCAGCAGGATCAGCGCGAACAGCGCCGCGCCGATCATGCCGGTGGGATTGCGCAGGAACAGCGCGCCGGCTTCGCGCAGCGGCGAGATGCGCTGGATGACGACGGTTTCGCTGGCGGCGGCCGCGGCATTGCTCATTTGCGCACCCGAATGCGGGGATCGACCAGGCGATAGGCGATATCGGTGGCGATATTGGCAAGCATCACCAGCAGAGCCGAGAAGAACAGCACGCCAAGCAAGGTGGGATAATCGCGACGCAGGATCGATTCGAACACCAAGCGGCCCAGGCCCGGCCAGCCGAACACGGTTTCCACCAGCACCGCGCCGGCGAATAGATGGCCGAATTGCAGACCCACCATGGTCACCACAGGGATCAGCGCATTGCGCAGCGCATGCTTGAACACCACCACGGTTTCGCTCAGGCCCTTGGCGCGCGCGGTGCGGATGTAATCGGCGCGCAGTGCGTCGATCATGCTGGTGCGCGACAGCCGGCTATATTGCGCCATATACACGATGGCCAGCGTGAAGGCCGGCAGCACCAGATGGTGCAGCACGTCCAGCATATAGCCCAGGCCTTGCTTCGGCCGCGCCACGTCGATCATGCCGCTGACCGGAAACAGCGGAATGGCGGAGGCGAACAGCAGGATCAGCATCAGTCCGGTCCAGAAGACCGGCGCGGCATAGCCGGCCAGGGAAAAGACCGTGACGAAGTGATTGAGCAGACCGTTCGGCTTGCGCGCGCTCAGCACGCCCAGGAAGGTGCCGGCCAGCACGGCCAGCAGCAGGGCGGTGAAAACCAGGATGATGGTAGCCGGCACGCGCTGCAGGATCAGCTTGGAGACGGATTCGTTGAAATAGAAGGAATGGCCGAAATCGGCTTGCATCACTTTGCCGATATAGATGGCTAATTGATGCATCATCGGCTTGTCGAGATCATACAGCCGGCGAATCTGGTCCAGCACCTCTTGCGAGGCGCCGCCCATTTCGCCGGCGATGACCTGCGCCGGATCGCCGGGAGCGGCATGGATCAAACAGAAATTCAGGACAACGACGGCCAGCAGCAGCAAGGCTGCATTGGCGATTTTGACGAGAATATCCGTGATCAATGGCTTGGCGATCCAACGCGGTTAGAGTGCGGCCGTCAGCGCGTGGGCTGGGCCTGCCAGTAGAGTTCATCCATCGGCGACATCGAGCCCCAGATCGAAGTGGGCAGGTTGCCGAGGCTGGTGTGGAAGACGCTGTGATACGGAATCGTGTTGATGAAATACACCGGCACTTCCGACACCACGATCTTCTGGAACTCGGCATAAAGCGCCTTGCGCTTGTCCAGATTGGTCTCCACCGCCGCCTGTTGCAGCAGCTCGTCCACCCGCGGATTGGAATATTGCTGGGTGTTGGACCAGATGATGCCCTTGCGGATGTTGGAGGTGAGGTAGGTGCGCGCCACGCCGATCACCGGGTCGCCCCAGTTGAACACGCTGTCCATCGTCAGGTCGAAATCGAAGCTGGCGATGCGCTGGGCCCAGGTGGGGAAATCCGGCGCCGCGCGCACTTCCACGGCGATGCCGATCTTCTTCAGCTGCGGCCGCAGATATTCGGCGATGTTGCGCTGCTGCTCGTCGGTGCCGGGGATGAAGTCAATCTGCAGCGGGAAGCGCACGCCGTCGGCGCCCTTCTTGTAGCCGGCTTCATCCAGCAGCTTTTCCGCCTTTTTCAGATCGAGCTTGTACTGCTCCACATCCTTGGCGGCGAGCGGCGAGGTGGGGAAGATCGGGCCATAGGCCGGGTCGGCCTTGCCGGCCATCAGCTTGCCGGTGATGAAATCGCGGTTGACGGCGAAAGCGATCGCCTGGCGTACGCGCACATCGTCCAGCGGCTTCTTCTTGGTGTTGAAGGCCAGCCAGTTCAGCGCGCCGATGCCCTCGAAGCCCTTGGAGGCGACGATGAGATTCTTCATCTTGTCCAGCCGCTCCAGCGAGCGCACGCCGGCAATGGTGGCGGCATGCACGTCGCCGCGCTCCAGCGCGATCAGCACGCTGTTCTCGTCGGGCACCAGGCGCACCACGATTTTGTCGAGATAGGGCAGGCCGGGGCGGAAGTATTTGTCGAATTTCTCCAGCGTATAATATTCGCCCTGCTTGTAGTCGGTAAGCTTGTAGGGGCCGGAACCGACCGGCTTCAGATTGGCCGGGTGCACCTTGATGTCGCCGCCCGCGCCATAGACATGCTTGGGCAGAATCGGCATCAACGCCGGCGACATGGCCAGCAGCAAGGCCGGGTGCGGCTGCGACAGCTTGATCACGGCGGTGTAGGGATCGGGGGTTTCCACCGCCTGCACCGGCGCGAGCATGGTTTGGAACGGATGGTTGGCCTTGATCGTCATGATCGAGAAGGCCACGTCTTCCGAGGTGACCGGCTTGCCGTCGTGGAACACGGCATTCTTCACCAGCTTGAGCGTCACGCTCTTGCCGTCGGCGGCAACCTCCCAGGCTTCGGCCAGATAGGGCTGCGGATTCCATTTGTCGTCGTAGCGCAGCGGACTGGCGAAAATCTGCGTGCTGGGCAGCGCGGTGGCGACGCCGGATTGCACCGCACCGTTGAAATGACGCGGAATCTGCGGCGTGGCGATCACCAGCGTGCCGCCGGCCTTGGGTTGCGCGAAAGCGTGGCCGGCTGCCAAAGACAAAGCCAGCATGCTTGCGGCTGCGGTGCCGAAGAGGCGTCGTGTCCAGAGGGTCATGCGTCTTGCTCCGATCGGAATAGCGTTTCTACGAAGTGGATATGAGTGCCCAGATTTCTCGGAACAGCACTGCAAGCGCCGTACCAACAAGCGTGAACAGCGCCGCCTCCCTATAGAGTTTTGTACCATATCTTTTAAAAAGCATCGCGCCGAGGGCTGTGCCGATCATAATGATCGGCAAAGCGGCAATCGCAAGCAGGAAGGTTGCGCTGTCGGCGATGCCGAAGGCCATTGTGCTCGGCACTCCGGCCAGAGCGGTCGTGAAGAAAAGTATCATCAGCGATGAACGTGCCTTATCGGCCGGCATATGCGTGAGCACCGAATAGGCGATTGCCGGCGGGCCCGGCATCGCCGCGATGCCGTTGCACAAGCCGACGCCGATGCCGGCGCAGGCAGCTAGGCCATGGCTGGGCTGCATGGGCAATTGCGGCGGCCGCCACATCATCATGCTGCCGGCCAGCACGATCAGCGCGATGCCGATGCGCGCCATGCTGGGCTGCGCGATGGACAGCAGATAAACGCCCAGCGGCGTAACGCCGATGGCCAGCGCGGCCATGGTGAGGAAGCGGCGGTCGAGATTGCGGTGATGGCGCAGCGTGTCGAAAGCGCCGATCAGCAATTGCAGCATGAACACCACCGGCACCGAGCGCGAGGGCGGCAAGGCCAGGCTGGTGAGCGGCACGGCGACCAGCGCGAAGCCGAAGCCGGTGAAGCCGCGCAGAACCGCTGCCGCCAGGAAAGCCAGCGCCGTGCCCGCGAGCAGGCTGGGCGAGGCGAGGCCGGCGGCTTGCAGTTGATCCAGCACCTGCATCACATGCCGCTGAACACGATGGTCTTCTTGCGGGTGAAATGTTCCAGCATGGCTTCCAGCGAGGCTTCCTTGCCCAGGCCCGATTTACCGAAGCCACCATAGCTCAGATTCGGCTGGATGGTCAGGTTTTGATTCACCTGCACATAGCCGGCATTGAGGCGCTTGGTGGAATCCAGCGCACGGCCGAGGTCGCGGGTCCAGACCGATGCGGCAAGGCCGAACGGGCTGTCGTTGGCGGCGGCCATCACCTGTTCGTAATCCTCCCACGGCGTAATCGCCGTGACCGGGCCGAACACTTCCTCGCAAACCACCGGGCTGTTTTCCGGCAAGCCGACGAACAGCACCGCCTGCATGAACAGGTCCAGCTTCAGCTGCGCCGAAACATTCATGCGGCCGCAGCGGATCGCCTCGGCGCCGGGGGTGGCTTCGCCGATCGCGACATAGCGGTCGATGGTGGCTTTCTGGTTGGCCGAGATGATGGTGCCGATATCGGTCGCTTCATCCAGCGGATCGCCGATCACCAGGGCATCCAGCTTTTCGCGCAGGCGGGCCACGAAGGCATCCATCAGGTCGCGATGCACATAGATGCGGCTGGCGGCGGTGCAGCTCTGGCCCTGGCGGGTGAAGCGCATGCCGGCGATGGCGCCGTCCACGGCACGCTCCAGATCGGCATCGGGGAAAACCAGCATCGGGCTTTTGCCGCCGAGTTCCAGGCTCACCGGCACAATGCGCTTGGCGCCTTCGGCATAGACGATTTCGCCCACGGATTGCGAGCCGGTGAAGGTGATCTTCGCCACATCGGCATGTCCGGTCAGCGGCGCGCCGCAATCGGGGCCATCGCCCACCAGCACATTCACCACGCCCGGCGGCAGCTTGTCGGCCAGGATGCGCGCGGCGGCCAGAGTGGCGAAGGGCGCTTCCTCGGCGGCCTTGATCACCACGCTGTTGCCGGCCACCAAAGCCGGCGCCACTTTCAGCATCATCAGCACCAGCGGCACATTCCAGGGCAGGATCGCCGCCACCACGCCCAGCGGTTCGCGGATCGTCACCGACAGGGTATCGGGGCTGAAAGGCAGGGTTTCGCCTTTCAGCTCCGAGGCCAGGCCGCCGTAGAATTCCAGCAGATCGCCGGCCACGCGCAATTCGCCGCGGCATTCCGTGCGGATCGCCTTGCCGGTTTCCATCGCCAGCAGCATGGCAATCGCTTCGGCCTGGGCGGCAAGGTCGCGGCCGGCCTCGGCCACGCGCTTGCCGCGCTCGCGCGCCGCCATGCCGGCCCAGCCGGGTTGCGCCCGCTTGGCGGCGGCCACGGCGCGATTCACATCCTTGGCCTGGCCGGCTGCGGTCTGGCCCAGCACGTCCTGCGTGGCGGGATTCAGCACGGGCATCGAGCCGCCGTCGATCGACGGAACAAAATCGTTGTCGATCAAATGGTTGTTTTGCAACCGGGCAAGCCATTGAATGGCGGCGCGATAGGCATCGGTGGATTTCGGATCGGTGGGCATCTTGTTCATGCCGGCAGCATGGCAAAGCCCTGGCCCCATCCGTAGAACCACGGCGGCAAGATCAACTAGGCCACCGCCATCCTGGCTTCGGCAGCCGCCGCGGCATCGAACAAAGCCGCCAGCGCGGCATCCTCGGGCAGCGCGGCATTGCCCAGCCCGACCAGCAGGCTATCCGCGCCGAGCAGCGCCAAGGCCGCGCCTTCGGCCGGCGTCAGGCTCCAGCGCCGCCCGGTCATCTGCACCAGATAGGGCCGGGGTTCATTTTCGATGCGGCACCAGCCTTTCAGCCGCAGCAGCGAAGCCGGCAGGCTGCCCAGCAAACGCTCCAGATCGGCGCGGCGGAAGCAGACCGGCCGGCGATACAGCCAGCGCCGGATGCCATGCCCGGGATCATCGACGGGCAGCGGCTTTTCCGGCGTCACCGCATGATCGAAGCGCAGCAGCATGGCGGGCGGCTGGGCATTGCGGGTTTCCACGATGCGCAGGCCGGGCTGCATCTGCGCCAGCATGCCGTGCAGCGCCTGCAATCTTGCGGCATCCACCAAGTCGATCTTGTTCAGCAGCAGCAAATCGGCGCGGCGGATCTGCCGCCGCACGGTATCGCCGATATAGACATCGGCCAGCTGCGCCGGCAATTGTTCGGCATCGGCCAGCACCAGCACGGCGGCCAGTTCCAGGTCGGGCTCCAGCATCGCCACTTCGGCGATCTGCCAGGGATCGCCCACGCCGCTGGCCTCGATCACGATATGCTCGGGCCGTTGCGGCGCGGCCAGCACGCGCAGAATCGCTTCGCCCAAGCCATCGGCCATGGTGCAGCAGATGCAGCCGTTATTCAGGTTGATGGTGTTGCCGTCATGGCTGGCGATCAGCGCGGCATCCACATTCACCGCGCCGAAATCATTCACCAGCACGGCATAGCGGCAATGCCGCTGCCGCAGCAGGTGATTGAGGAAGGTGGTTTTGCCGGCGCCGAGAAAGCCGCCGATTACAGTGAGCGGGATGCGTTCATGCTGCGGCGCCGGCGGGTTCGGGATCATTGCTTCGGGGCTTGGTTGGCCTGTCCGCCGCAGAGTGTGCCCCAGATCGCGATATCCTTCAATTTCATCGGATCGGCGGCGAGGGGATCTTGCTCCAGCACCACGAAATCGGCGTATTTTCCGGTTTCGATGCTGCCCACTAGATGATCCATGCGCATCGTGTAGGCCGTGCCGATGGTGACGGCGGCCAGCGCATCGGCCACGCTCAGCCGTTCGTCCGGCCCGAGCACACGGCCGCTGGCGGTGACGCGGTTCACCGCGCACCAGGCGGTGAAAAGCGGACCCAGCGGCGTTACCGGCGCATCGGAATGCAGACCGAAAGGCACGCCCAGGCGCTTGGCGGTGCCGGCGGCATTGATGCGGTTGGCGCGCTCCGGCCCCATGGTCGTGGCGTAATGCTGGTCGCCCCAGTAATAAACATGGTTGGAAAACAGATTGGCGCAGACGCCCAGCGCCTTCATGCGCTTGAACTGCGCCGGGCTGGCCATCTGGCAATGCTGCAAGGTGTGGCGATGGTCGGCCCAGTAATGGGCGAATTGCGCGGCCTCGATGGCGTTGAGGGTCAGCTCGGTGGCCTCGTCGCCATTGGTGTGGATATGCATATGCACATGCGCCGCATGCAGTTTGCCGACGATCTCGAACAGCTCGTCGGGCGCGATATACCACAAGCCGTTTTCCGCGCCGTTGTTGTAGCCGGGCCAGCGCAGCCGCGCGGTGAAGCCCTGGATCGAGCCGTCCACCACCAGCTTCACCATTCCGAAATGCAGCTTGTCGGTGTTGCCGGCTTTCAATTCCCTGATGCGCGCGATCACCTGATCAATGCTGGAGCCGACGCGCGACAGCGCCGGCACCAGGCGCATGGGGAAATCCGGCTTCGCGGTTTCGGCGCGGAAATGCGTGGTCGATTCCTCCCCCATCTCGTTATGCAGGTCGGTCAGCGTGGTTACGCCGTTGATGATCGCCGAGCGGGCGTAGCGTTGCACGCTTTCCGCCGACACGGTGTCGCGCAGGGCATGCCAGTTCAAGCCGCGGAACAGCCGCACGCGCGCGGCCACGCCCTGCAATTCGCCGGCCGGCTCGCCATCCTCGCCCTTCGGCACGCCGTCGATATTGCTCGAACGGTCGATGCCGACTTTCCGCATGACGAAGCTGTTCGCGTTGATGATGTGGAAGCTGGCGTGGATCACCAGCACCGGCCGCGTGGTCGAAACGCGGTCGAGGTCCTGCCTGGTCATGCGGCGGTCGCCGAAATAGATCGGATCGAAACCCCAGGCGAACAGGATTTCATTCGGATCGGCCATGGCGTCGGATGCCGTCTTCAGCCGTTCCACCACGGCGTCGATGCTGGTCAGGCCGCTCACCTTCACGCCCTCGGGCGATACGCGGTCGAAATAGCCCACATAGGGATAGGGCCAGACGCTGCCTTCCATGATGTGGCTATGGC
This sequence comes from Ferrovibrio sp., assembly GCA_041914045.1. Lineage (GTDB taxonomy): Bacteria > Pseudomonadota > Alphaproteobacteria > Ferrovibrionales > Ferrovibrionaceae > Ferrovibrio. The sequence goes on from JAYSEE010000102.1 coordinate 10,164, forward strand.
CTTCCACGAAGCCGGGCAGCAGCACCTTGTCGGCGAAGCGCGTATCCTGCGCGGCATCGGGCCAGCATTTCATGTCTTCGGCATTGCCCACGGCCAGGATGCGGCCATCGCGGATCGCCACGTGGCTGGCTTCCGGCAGGCCGGGATTCATGGTGATGATCTTGCGGGCGGAAAGAATCGTAACGGCCGACATGCGCTCTCCTGAGTCTGGGGCCTGAGTCTGGGGAATTTTTTATGTCCCAGCTTGGTCCGATCCGGCTGCCGGCCGGTAGGTCCAGAATCGTGCGCCGGTATGGTCCAGCGGATCAGCGCCGTTGCTTGCGCAAATCCGCCACCGCTTCGGCCAGGGCCCGCACGCCGTCCGGAATCCGGCTGGCCGGAATGGATGAGAAGCCCAGGCGCAGATGCCCTTGATTGGCCGGCGCGGCATAGAAAGGATCGCCGGGTTCGAACAGCACGCCATGCGCCCTGGCTTTTTCCAGCAGCGCGGCCGGATTGATGTCGGGCGGGCAGGTCAGCCAAATGCTGGAGCCGCCGATGCTGGGCGAACGCTGGAAATCCGGCAGATGCACCGCCACGGCGGCGCAGATCGCTTCCCAGCGGTCTTTCAGCGCATTGCGCAGCGCGCGCACCAGGCCCTGGCAATGGCCCTCGGCCAGGAAGATCGCGGCTGTGCGCTGGTTGTTCAGCGGCGCGCTGCGATGCATCAGCCGGCGCAGCGCGCGGGCTTCGCGGATCACTGCCGCCGGCCCCACCATGAAGCCGATGCGCACGCCCGGCGCCAGCACCTTGGAAAGCGTGCCGAGATAGATCACCCGTCCGTCGCGATCCAGCGATTTCAATGCCGGCATCGCCGCCTCGAAGCGGGTTTCGCCTTCGTAATCGTCCTCGATCAGAATCGCATCACTGGCGCGCGCCCAATCCAGCAGCGCCTGGCGGCGGTCGTTGGGCATCGTCACCATGGTGGGGCATTGATGCGCCGGCGTCACCACCAGGTAGCCCAGCTTGTCCAGCCAGGGGCCGAGCCGCAGGCCGCCTTCATCCACCGGCACCGAGCGCACTTGGCCGCGGCTGAGATTGAAGATGTTGCGGGCATCGGTATAGCCCGGATCCTCGATGCCCACCCATTCGCCCGGCCGCACCAGCAATTGCGACAGCAGATACAGCCCATGCTGCGAGCCCAGCGTGATCAGCACTTCTTCCGGCCGCGCGAACACGCCATGCTGGGGCAGGATCTGCCGGCAGATCTGTTCGATCAGCAGCGGATCGTCGTCCACCGCATGATCGGCGGCCCAGTAATTCACC
>JAYSEE010000103.1:0-11428 GCA_041914045.1 Ferrovibrio sp.
GAGGCTTCGTGATCGGTGAACACCACCGGCACGAACACGCGGATGCGGCTGTCCTTGCCGACGCGCTGGAAATCGACATGGATCGGCCGGTCGGTGACCGGATCGAGCTGCACGTCGCGGGCCAGCACGCGCTCGGCGCGGTCGCCGAGCTTGAGATCGAACAGGCGCGAGAAGAAGCTGCCCTTGTGCAGTTCCTTCAGCAATTCGCGGATTTCGATGGAGATCAGCTCCGGGGTCTTCTTGTCGCCGTAGATGACTCCCGGAACATACCCGTCGAGACGGGTCTTCCGGGCGGTCCCCTTGCCGGCCCTTGCTCTCGCCGCGGCGGCGAGACTGGTTACTTCACGCATGATGCACTCCTCTTGCGCTTTGCTCGCGGCCCGGCACCACGCCTAAGGCCGCTTCCGATGCCGGCCTCCAGGGGTGCCGCGCATCGAAACCGTGAAACTCGTAATCTATCAGTCGAACAGGCTCGAAACCGAGCTTTCCTCGCTGATGCGGCGCATCGCCTCGCCGATCAAGGGCGCGATCGATACCTGCCGGATATTGCGGGCCAGCCGCTGGGCTTCGGTGGCCAGGATGCTGTCGGTGATCACCAGGCCTTCCAGCTCGCTGGCGGTCACGCGCGCCACCGCGCCGCCCGACAGCACGCCATGGGTCACATAAGCGAAAACCGATTTGGCGCCATGCTTCTTCAGCGCCTCGGCGGCGTTGCACAAAGTGCCGGCGGAATCGACGATGTCGTCCACCAGGATGCAGCGCCGGCCTTCCACGTCGCCGATGATGTTCATCACTTCCGACACGCCGGCGCGTTCGCGGCGCTTATCCACGATGGCGAGGTCGCATTCCAGCCGCTTGGCGATGTTGCGCGCGCGCACCACGCCGCCCACGTCGGGCGACACCACCATCAGATCGTCGCGCGGGCCGGAAGCCAGCAATTGCTGCTTGATGTCGGCGGTCAGCACCGGGCCGGCCATCAGGTTGTCGGTGGGCAGATCGAAGAAGCCCTGAATCTGGCCGGCATGCAGATCCAGCGTCAACACGCGGTTGGCGCCGGCGGCGGTGATCAGGTTGGCGACCAGCTTGGCCGAGATCGGCGTGCGCGGGCCGGGCTTGCGGTCCTGCCGGGCATAGCCGAAATAGGGAATCACGGCGGTGATGCGGCGCGCCGAGGCGCGCTTCAGCGCATCAATGCAGACCAGCAATTCCATCAAATGGTCGTTGGCCGGGTAGCTCGTGCTCTGGATGACGAATACATCCTCGCCGCGCACGTTCTCGTGGATTTCCACGAACACTTCCATGTCCGAAAAGCGCCGCACGCTGGCCTTGGTCAGCGGCACGCTTAAGTATGCGGCAATGGCTTCCGCAAGCGGACGGTTGGAGTTACCCGCTAAAACCTTCATGAAACTGCTCGTGCTGCGCTGGAAGCCCGGGGGGAGAAAAGCCGGGCGGAATATAGCCCCCGGACCCCCGCCTGTAAACCGCCAAAAAACCGCTTAATTCAAGGGCTTGGCGGAAGGAGGCGGAGGTGCGGGCGGGCCGAGCCGGGCCAGCAGGTCGCGCAGGCCCTCGGCGCCGCCCTGGGCGGCCAGTCTGGCCACCCCGCCCCAGGGCCCGTCCAGCGCGCCGCGCGGCACCTGATTGGCCTGGGCAACCTGGCCCATTTTGGCGCCGTCCGGGCGTTGCAGGGCCCAGTTCAGGGTCACGGTCTGGCGCAGCGGGCCGGCATCCTCCAGCTTCACCTCGCAGACCACCAGATAATCGGCTTCCGCGCGGTTGGCGATGAAACGCGCCGCCCGCATCCGGGTCAGCCATTCGCGCAGGGCGTTTGCCAGCGCCTGATTGCCATCGCCGGGCGCGCCGGTGAAGGGCAGCAGGGCCAGCTTGGGCAGGGCCGTGGCCGGGACGGCGGCCGTTTGCGGCGCGGCATTGTTGCTTCTGCCATCCAGGGCTGCCGCCACCCGGGTTGCCATGGCGGCGGCCAGGGCATCGCGGGTGCGCGCATCGGCATCCGCCAGCGCCTGGGCGGTCAGGCCCAGCGGATAATCCGGCCCGTTCATCGCGGCTCCGTTCATCGGGGCGGTGCGCGGGCGCGCCACCTGCCAGACCCAGAGCAGCCGGCCGCCCTCATCCTCGATCAGCGCGGTGGTGAGTTCGGAGGAGGCTTCGCTGCGCGTGCCGGTGCTGGCCGGGATTTCGTGCTCCACCAGGGCCGCCGCCACCCGTTCGGCCAGATCGGCATCCAGCGGCGCCTCGGCGCCGATCACCGGCGGCACATACAGGCTCACTTCGCCCACCGGCATGGTGAGCGGGAATTCGCCGGGGATTTTCGAATCCGGCTGAAACGGCTGCGGCAGCGGCTGGCAGGCCGCCAGCAGCGCCAGGCAGGCGATGAAGATTGTGCTTCTAGCCGATGACACAGCTTGCCACCATCGCCAGCAGGAACATCGCCAGGAAGATGAAGAGATGCGGCATGCCGGCGTCACCCGCACAGCGCGATGGCGGAAATCTGCCGGCCGTAATCGGCCTCGCCGGCCAGGGTCATGCGGCGATAGCTGTAGAAACGCTCGGCATCCGAGCGCGTATCCAGCCCGCAATCCACCGCATCCACGCCCAGGCCGCGCAGGCGGCGCAGCAGATAGCCGGGCAGATCGAATTGCCAATGGCCGGGCCGCTCGCCCTGGCCGAACCAGGCGGCATTGCCGGATGCTTCCTTGAGAAACGTGTCGCGGAACGGATCGCTCACTTCATAGCTGGCCTGGCGGATGCAGGGCCCGATGGCGGCCTTGATGCGGCTGCGCGCCGCGCCGAGTTTTTCCATCGCCGCAATCGTGGCATCGGTCGCGCCATACAGCGCGCCGCGCCAGCCGGCATGGCAGGCGCCGATCACCTGGGCTTGCGCATCGGCGAACAGCACCGGCGCGCAATCGGCGGCGAGAATACCCAGGGCAATGCCGGGCTGTTTGGTCACCAGGCCATCGGCCTTGGGGCGCGTGCTGAAATCGTAATCCGCGCCGATCTCGATCACAGCATTGCCATGCACCTGATACAGCGTGGCCAGCCGATCCGCCGCGCCCATATGGGCGGCCACGCGGGCGCGGTTGGTCTGTACAGCCATGGCATCGTCGGCCGAGCCGGGCCCGCAATTCAGCGAGGCATACAGACCGCCGGAGACGCCGCCTTGCCGGGTGAAAAAACCATGGCGCAGATTGCCGGCGGCCAGATGCGGCAGGGTGATCGGGTCGAGATGGGAGGCGGTCTGCATCAGAATCCGGCAGGTCGGGCAGACTCGGCTGCCGTGAGTGCGATGGCCTGAAACAGATTGCCCATGGCATCCGCGCCGGTCAATCGCTGCAAGGCGGCGGTGATTGCGGCGGATTGTTGCGGCGTGGCGTTTTGTTGCAGTTTCGCGGCGCGCATCTCGATGCCCAACCGACGCAGCAACTCGCCTTGCGCCACCGGGCCATGGGCTATGACGCCGGCCTGCTGCGCGGTGCGCGCCAGGCCGGCGAAATCCACATGGGCGGTGAGGTCGGCTTCGCCCGGAAGCAGCAGCGGATCGGCGAAGCCCTTGTTGCGCAAAGCCTGAAAGGTGTCGCCGAAGCCGCTTTGCGCCGGGCCGTAATCGACGAACAACGCCATGCCGCCCTGGCCCTGGATGCGCGCGGCGACTTCGCCGATGAAGGCATGGCCGGCGGGGCAGGTTTCCAGGATCGCGCCGGGCTCGGCATCGCGGCCTTGCAGCGGCAGGGCTTGGCTGTCCAACACGAAGCGCAGGCTGTTGCCGTCTTCGCTCAAGCCCACACGGCGCTCATGCCAGCCGGCTTCACCGCGTTGATATTGCCGGATCGGCAATGCATCGAGGAATTCATTGGCCAGCAGGATGAAAGGCGCATCCTGCGGCAGGGCGGCCAGATCGTTCAGCCAGAGCGCGGCTTCGCCGGCCAGCACGCTCTCCTGCACGGCGCGCAGCTTGGGCGAGGCTTCGATCAATACCGGCGCGATCGCGGTGCGGAATGGCGCCAGCGCGCGGGCGGCGCGCAACGCATCATGCATCAGCGCGCCGCGCCCGGGGCCGGCTTCCACCAGATAGAACTTGGCGGGCATGCCCAGATTCTGCCAGCCATCGGCGGCCCATAGCCCCAGCAATTCGCCGAACATCTGGCTGATTTCCGGCGCGGTGATGAAATCGCCCGCCGCGCCGATGCTGTCAAGCGTGGTGTAATCGCCGCAGCGCGGATGCAGCAGGCATTCGGCCATGTACTCGGCCAGCGTCAGCGGGCCTTCCGCCGCGATGCGGCTGGCCAGATGCGCGAACAGGCCGTTCGTCATGCCTCGGTTTTTTGGGCGCGGGCCATGAAGAACAGCCCGACCAGCACCATGGGCAGCGACAGCCATTGCCCCATCGTGGTGCCGCCGATCAGATAGCCGATCTGCGCATCCGGCTGGCGGAACAACTCGCCGACGATGCGCGCCAAGCCATAGCCGGCCAGGAACAGCCCACCGGTGAAGCCCGGCTTTTCGCGATAGGCCGGCACGCGGAACACGATGTTGAGCAGGATGAACAGCAGCAGGCCTTCCATCGTCGCCTGATAAAGCTGGCTCGGATGGCGCGGCTCCGGCCCGCCGGTGGGAAACACCATGGCCCAGGCCACATCCGGCGCCGCGCGGCCCCAGAGTTCGCCGTTGATGAAATTCGCCAGCCGGCCGAAAAACAATCCGATCGGCGTAACCGTGGCGATGATATCGGCCAGGGCGAGAAAGCGGATGCCGGCATTGCGGGCATAGAGCAGCATCGCCAGGATCACGCCCAGCATGCCGCCGTGATACGACATGCCGCCATGCCAGACGGCGAAAATCTCGCCCGGATGCTCCAGGAAATACGGCAGATTGTAAAACAGCACATAGCCGCCGCGGCCGCCCAGCACCACGCCCAAAGTGGCCCAGAGCAGCAGGCCATCCACTTGTTCGGGCGTGATCAGCGAACCCGGCTTGCGCGCGAGGCTCATCGCCAGCCGCCAGCCGATCACGATGCTGACGATATAGGACAGCGCATACCAGCGGATGGCGAACGGGCCGATCTCGACCAGCACCGGGTCGATCACCGGAAACGGAATCGCCAGCAGGGTCGGCATATCGGTTCAGCCTTCCTGCGCCGTATCCTCGCCGTCATGGCGCGGACGCAGGGTGGGGAAGGCGATCACTTCGCGGATGGTGGCCGAGTTGGTGAGCAGCATGGCCAGCCGGTCGATGCCCACGCCCAGGCCGCCCATCGGCATCATGCCGGCGGATTGCGCTTTCAGGAAATCCTCGTCGATGCGATGGGCTTCGTCGTCGCCTTCGTCGCGCTGCGCCTGCTGCGCCTCGAAACGGGCGCGCTGTTCCTGCGGATCGGCCAGCTCGGAAAACGCATTGGCGATTTCCCAGGTGTTGCAGAAGGTCTCGAAGCGGTCGGCCACATGCGGGCGGGCATGATTGGCCTTGGCCAGCGGCGAGATCGCCTTAGGCAGCTCCACCACATGGGTGGGCTGGATCAGATTGGGCTCCACCTTCTGCTCGAAGCAGGCTTCCACCACCTTGCCCCAGCTTGCCTTGGGCTCCACCGCGATGCCGGCGGCCGTGGCGGCCTTGCGCGCTGCTTCGTCGTCCAGGCCTTCCAGCTTAACGCCGGCATGCTCCTCGATCAATTGCAGCATGGTGGCGCGGCGGAAGGGCGGGGTGAAATCCAGTTCATGCTCGCCGAATTTCACCTTGGTGCCGCCGGTGGCGGCGATGGCCGCCGCCGCGATGGTGCGTTCGGCGATATCCATCATGTCGGCATAATCGGCATAGGCCTGATACAGCTCGATGGTGGTGAATTCCGGATTATGGCGCGGCGAGATGCCTTCGTTGCGGAAGCAGCGGTTGATCTCGAACACCTTTTCGCTCAGGCCCCCGATCACCAGGCGCTTGAGATGCAGCTCCGGCGCGATGCGCATGAACAGCGGAATATCCAGCGCGTTGTGATGGGTGATGAAAGGCTTGGCGATGGCGCCGCCCGGAATGGTGTGCAGCATCGGGGTTTCCACTTCCAGAAACCCTTCGTCGGTGAGGAAGCGGCGCACCGCCTGGATCATGCGGAAACGGGTGCGCAGGGTGGTGCGGCTGTCTTCGTTGCCGATCAGGTCGTATTCGCGGTGGCGATAGCGCTGCTCGATATTCTTCAGGCCATGCCACTTTTCCGGCGGCGGCTCCAGCGCCTTGGCCAGCACCACGATCTCGGTTGAATCCACCGTGATCTCGCCGCGCTTGGTGCGCCGTACATTGCCGCGCACGCCGATGATGTCGCCCAGATCCAGCGCCTTCAGCAGCGGCGCCCATTCGCCCTGCACGCGCTCCTTCGGCGTATAGACCTGCAGCTTCACCGTGTCGTCCAGGATGTCGATGAACAAGCCGCTGTTGCGGATCGCCATCACGCGGCCGGCCACGGCCACGCTGTCTTCAGTGCGTTCGTCGGGCTGCAGATGGGCATAGGCCGCATGCACGGCTTCATTCTTGTGCGATTTGGGGAATTTCGGCTGGTTATAGGGATCCAGCCCCATCTGGCGCAGGGCGGTAAGCTTGGCTTCGCGGCTGGCGCGTTCGCCAGTAGCATCTTGGCTGGTTGGTTCGGTCACGGCAGGCATCGCACATAATGAACGGAATGGGGCGCGGACCCTACCATCCGGTGCATTGCATTCCAAGCCATGCGGGGCCATATAGGCTGCCATCAGCCTGGAGGCCGCCATGCAGACCGACAACCGCTTGCTCGACGATCTTGCCCGCATTGCCAGCGGCGCCGTAGGCGCTTTGCAGGGCGTGAAGGGCGAGGTGGAACAGGCTTTCCGCGCCCGGCTGGAACAGGCGCTGGACGGCATGGAACTGGTCAACCGCGAGGAATTCGAGGCGGTGAAGGCCATGGCCGCCGCTGCCCGCGAGGAGAATATCCGGCTCGCCGAGCGCATCGCGGCGTTGGAGGCCAAGCTGGACTCGAAATAGCCGCGTTGAGAGAAGAACTTCGCTCGACCAGAAGTTCACTCGACCAGAACTTCACTCGAATCGCCTCGCTACGATTCGGGTTTTCTCAACCCACGATTCGCGGCTTGATCGCTTTTTCTACCCACGGCTTTTTCGGTCGTGCGGCAGTGAATTCATGAATTTTTCGTAAATCCGCACTTGCGCCTGAATCCCGCCAAGCCTAACCTAAATCTATGGTGTTCAGTGTTTCGCGGCACCACATCTGGCCTTCCGGCATAGGCGATTCGCAGCCTCGGAGCCGGTCGGATGGTTCTCCCGGTGGGTCCCCGGCGGCGGCTTCCAAGCTTGCTCCCGGCGCCAGGTGGAACGGCGAGAGGGCCAAATTCCCATCCCCTGCCAAGGGGGCCCGGATCGGACGCAAGGGTCTGGTCGGGCGCAAGGGAAGGAACTGCGGGGGCGTTTACATGCGGTCGCTAGCCGACATTGAAACCACTACCTCCCTGGGCAATCCCCTTGACCTTGTCGAGCAGATCGTCGGCGAACATGAATGGCCTTTCGACCGCCAGGGTTCCGACGAACTCACCGTCGGCGTGTCGGGCCGCTATTGCGAACATCAGATGTGGTTTTCCTGGCGCGAGGAGTTGGGCGCGCTCAGCTTCACTTGCGCCTTCGACATGAAGCTGCCGCCCAATCGCAAGCGCGATCTGCATTCGCTGCTGGCCTATGTGAACGAGAAGGCGCTTATCGGTCATTTCGATTATTGGTCGGAAGAAGGCATGGTGGTGTTCCGTCAGGCTTTGCTGCTGCGCGGCGGCCTGGGCGCCACCTCGGAGCAGATCGAAGACCTGATGGAAATCGGCCTGGGCGAATGCGAGCGTTTCTATCCGGCCTTCCAATTCCTGGTCTGGGGCGGCCGCACGCCGGAAGAGGCGGTGGCGGCGGCGATGTTCGAGACCGCCGGCGAGGCCTGAAGCCATGTCTCCACGGATTCTGCTTGTCGGTTGCGGCAAGATGGGCGGCGCGCTGCTGCGCGGCTGGGTCGGTCAGGGCGTGCTGGCCAGCGGCATCGTGGTGGTCGAGCCCAATCCGGTGTCCGACCTGCCGGCCGGCGTGCGCCAGGCCGCGGATGCCGCCGCAATCCCTGCCGATTTCCAACCCGATCTAATCCTGCTGGCGGTGAAGCCGCAGGTGATGGATCAGGTGGCGCCGGCCTATGCCCGCTATGCCGGTGCGAATGTTTGCTTCCTTTCGGTGGCTGCCGGCAAGACCATCGCCACGCTCGGCCGCCTGCTGGGTTCGAAGGCGATCATCGTGCGCTCGATCCCCAACACGCCGGCCGCCATCGCGCAGGGCATCACCGCCTGCTGCGCCGGCCCGGGCGCGGGCGAAGCACAGCGCGCGTTATGCAACCGCCTGCTGTCCGCCGTGGGCGAGGTGGTCTGGGTGGAGCGCGAGGCTTTGATCGACACCGCCACGGCGGTTTCCGGTTCGGGCCCGGCCTATGTGTTCTGGCTCACCGAATGTCTGGCCGCCGCCGGCGCGAAAGCGGGCCTGCCGCCGGAACTCGCCACTCAACTGGCGCGGGCCACCGTGGCGGGCGCGGGCGCGCTGATGCGTCAGAGCGGCGAGGATGCCGGGCAGTTGCGCCGCAATGTCACCAGCCCGAATGGCACCACGCAGGCGGCGCTGGATGTGCTGATGGCGGAAAACGGCCTCGGCCCGCTGATGGACCGCGCCGTGGCCGCCGCCGACAAACGATCTCGCGAACTGGCCGGCTGACGCGTTCCGGCTGAATCCCGCCCCGGCTGAATCTCCGGCTTGCCGTATCGGGCATCTGCCCCCATCTTATCGGCAATGCCGCAGCCAGGAGCCTGCCATGGCCAAACGCAAAACCGCCAGCAAGACAGCCAAGACCAGTAAGACCGCCGCGTCCCCCACTGATCCGATGGGCGCCGATCCGGTGGATGCCGCTCTGGCGCTGATCGCCGAGGCCGGTTGGCTCAAGCTCAGCCTGCATCAGGTTGCCGAACGCTCCGGCCTCGGTTTGGCCGAACTTTACCGCCGCTATTCCTCCAAGGCGGCCCTGCTGCGCGGCTTCGCCGCCCGCATCGACGCCGCCATGCTGGCCGCGCTGGGGCCGTTTCCTATAGAAGCTGGCGATACTGACGCCGTGCGCGACCGGTTGTTCGAGGCCGTGATGGCGCGGCTGGATGCGCTCGCGCCGCATAAGCCGGCCATGCAGGTGCTGGCGCGCGAATTGCCGCGCGACCCGGCGGTGGCGATCTGCTTTGCCGCCGATGGGCTGGCCAAGGCCATGGATTGGACCTTGGCCGCGGCCGGCCTGGATGCGGCGGGCTTGCAGGGTCTGCTGCGGCGGAAGGCGCTGGGCGCGGTTTATCTGGATACGTTGCGCATCTGGCTGAAGGATGACGAGCCGGATCTGGCGCGCACCATGGCGCATCTGGATAAGCGGTTGCGCCAAGCCATGCCCTTTCTCTTGGGAAGGGCGGGTCTCTTGGGAAGGGCAGGCTCCTCCGATGGGCAGGGGCTTTTTTCGCTTTTGCGAAGGAAGTCAGCTTGATTTTTGTTTAAGTAATTGAATATAAATGCAAAATTATTTTTGTGCATTGCACAAAATCTGCTTGACGATTGTGCCGTGCGCCCTTAAATTAGGCACGAGTTCATTGAGACCCCGCCCGTGGCTGTTTTCTGGCCCGAGGCCCGTTTGAGGAGCCCTTCCGATGACCAAGACCGAGTTCCCGTTCGCCAGCTTCGATTTCTCCAAGATGTTCGATCCCAGCAAGATGTTCGACGCGCAGAAGATGTTCGGCGAATTCAAGCTGCCCGGCTTCGATGCCGAGGCCCTGGCCGCCACTCAGAAGAAGAATCTGGAAGCCATCGCCGCCGCCAACAAGAAGGTGTTCGACGGCTATCAGGCGCTGGCCAAGCGCCAGGCCGAAATCTTCCAGCAGGGCATGGACGAGCTGTCCTCCATGGTGAAGGACACCATGTCCAAGGGTGCCAAGGATGCCAATCCGGCCAAGCAGGCCGAACTGGTGAAGGCCGCCACCGAGCGTGCTCTGGCCAACCTGAAGGAACTGGCGGAAATGGCCGCCAAGACCAACACCGAAACCTTCGAGGCGCTCAACAAGCGCATGAACGAAAGCCTGGAAGAGCTGCGCGGCACGCTCGCCAAGCTGATGAAGCAGTAAGTGGCGGCGTAAGTTTAACTCTCTCCAGGGTTTGTGTTATGACGGAACGGGCGGGATCATCCCGCCCGTTTCTTTTTGCGTGCGTTTTGAAGCGTTGGGGAGGAAGGCATGAGCGGCAACGGCCAGATCAGCTATGCCGATTTCGAACAGGTGGATATCCGCGTCGGCACCATCGTGGGGGCCGAGCCGTTTCCCGAGGCGCGCAAGCCGGCCATCAAGCTGCGGGTGGATTTCGGCCCCGCCATCGGCGTGAAGAAATCCTCGGCGCAGATCACCACCTATTACCAACCCGAGGCGTTGCTCGGCCGGCAGGTATTGGCGGTGGTGAATTTCCCGCCCCGGCAGATCGGTCCCTTCATGTCGGAAGTGCTGGTGCTCGGCCTGCCCGATCCCGAGGGCAGGGTGGTGCTGATCGGCCCTGATATTGCAGTGCCGAATGGCGGCAAGATGTTCTGATCCTGCGGTTTTGCGCCCTTGGCGCTGTTGACCGCCCCCATGCAGTATGACGAGAATCCCGGTATGAAAAGTCTCGCCCCCATCGCCGCCGTTGCCGCGCTGTCCGCGCTCGCCATTGCTGCGGCAGTCTTGCCCGTTACGGCGTCGGCGCAGTCGATGCACGATTGCGTGGTGCGGCAATTCGTGACGGCGCAGAATGTGGTGAATCTGGAGCCGCAGGGCGAGACCGACAGCTATCCCGCCGGCACCGAGCGCGCCTATGCCTTCGCGCGGCTGGATTGCACCAATGTGGGCGGCGGCGAAACCTTCTGGTTCACCTGGATGCAGGGCGAACGCGAGATCGGCCGTTCGCGCGCCCGCGTCGATGTCAGCCGCAACTGGCGCATCTGGTCGCAATCGCGGCTCTCGCCGGGCGAATGGATCGTGCAGTTGAAGGACAGCGCCGGCCGCCTGCAGGCCGAACGCAAATTCACCGTGGCCGCGCCGCCGGAATCGCAGTAACAGCGCTGTAAAAGGGTCAGAGCGGCAGCTTGATCGCCACGCGCAGGCCGCCCAGCGGCGATTCGCCAAGCTGGATTTCGCCGCCATGGGCCAGCACCGCGTCGCGCGCGATGGTCAGGCCAAGGCCGACATTGCCGCCGCCGGAATGCCGCGCGGGATCGGCGCGGTAGAACGGGCGGAACACCTTGTGGCGCTCCTTCTGCGGAATCCCCGGGCCGTCGTCGTCGATATCTATTTCCACATGGCCTTCGCCGCGCCGCACC
>JAYSEE010000104.1:0-11356 GCA_041914045.1 Ferrovibrio sp.
CATCATATTGCGGAATGGAATATTCAATTTCCGCGCTATGGCCGCCAACGGCTTGCCTTGCAGACCGGTGCCGCCGCTCATGCAAATCACCAAGCAAGGCGGAAAACGCCGCGCGAGATCATCGAAGAATTGCGCGGTAACCGCGCCGGCGCCGATGATGGCGCGCGGCGTAGCGGCATCGCTGGTGCGCGAACGCGGCAAACCATTCGCGCCGGTAAGATAAGCTCGCCCCAATTGACGATCAGGCAAAAGCATGTCGCGCGGAAACACAAGATTATAATCGCGCTCGAACTGACCGAGAATACGACGCGCTTCGGCATCGCCGAACGGCCAGGAATCCGACACGGTCATGCCGTAAACATCCGGCTTCACCACGATTTCGCCATCGAAAGCACGACCGAATTGGCGAGCATAAAAATCACGGTCGCCCTCCGAAGGAACTAGGAAAAGCGGCTTTGCATCAAGCAGCTTCGATAAATGCTCGGAAAGCGGTTTCCAAAGCCAGCGCAATTCGGCGGCGGGCTGCAGCCAGAAATAACGGGGAGAATTCATGCCGCATTCTCCCAACCGCGCGCCGGATAAGCATCCACATGCCCTCGCGCCAGCAAACGATAATCCTCGGCATCGCCGATCGGATCGCGCGAAGGCGTGATGCGAAAATCGCAAGCTTGCGTTACGCCCAAGGCTGAGCGCGCCGCCGCAGCGCCTTCTGCCGAAAAACGCTGCGAGTCCGACGGCCGCGCATGCCGATCGACCAAGGCCCAGAAATCCTGCTCGGCCATGCCGAGCCAGCGAAACAGCTTTTCCCCATCATTGATGGGACGGGCCTCGCATTGCCGCACCAGAGCAATGGCGGACTCGCGATCCAACCGGCGCAGGCGGATTTCGCGGCAAGCATGATCCACCGCCTTGCCATAGCCATGCTTGCGCCGCTTCACCAAGTCATGCAGGCCGCTATAGTGCACGCAGTCCACATCGTTGTAGGTATCGAAAGTGGCGGCCTGCGGGGCTGCTTCATAGCCGTAGCGCTCGATCATGGCTTCGTGCTGAGCCTTGCTGTCCCAACGGACGAAATTGCCAAGATAAATGCCGCGAACGCCCACCTTCTGAATATCCTTGTCATGCGGATAGAAGAAAGGCTGCAACTCTCGCTCAGCCAAGCCAGCAGCCTCGGACACCATATCCTCAGCCTCCAAACCCATCAGATCGTGATCCTTGCGGTATCGGCGGCTCATCTCCACTTCATCGAGATGACTGAACATGCCCACCTGATCCAGCCCTTGATGAGCGCCCCAGATGATCAAAGGTATCTTGAAGCGCACGGCAACCTGAACCGGAAAAACCGTTTGGCCGGCAATGGCATGCCAATGAAAACTGCCGCGCTTCTCAAGCGTTGCCGCCATCACCTTGCGAATCAGTTCGGGCGCCAGGGTAAGCTGGTAAAAATCGGCATCGAATTCGCTGCGCAGATAAGCCAGATTGCGATGGCCGCGCGCCGTATTGTAATGCCGGTTATACGAAACCAGCAGCGGATTGAGCCCGAGCCGCCGTACTACGGTATCGACGATGAAATAAGAGTCGCGCGCGCCGCTCACCGGCACAACGCAATCGAAATTGGTAGCCGAGCGATTGCGATAGCCGTCCACCAACTTCTGCAAACGCTCGAAACGCGCCGGCCAATCCAAAGCATCTTTTTCCTCATGCACGCGGCAGCCGCTGCACACGCCATCATCATCCAGAACAAGGCCCAGCGGATGAGATTCCGGATAAAGGCAACGGACGCAATATCTCATATCCGCTCTTCCGGATAGAATTCGTAAACCAGTCGCTGCAAATCCCGATCCGGCTGCTTGGCTAAACGGCCATCGCCGGCAAAGGAATGCGTTGTATAGTCGGCATAAGTGTCAGCGCGCAGAACGCTCCCTTGCTGGCGCAGGAATCCCCGCGCAGTCAAAGCGCTATGCTCCGTATAGGCAAAGAAATTCGCCGCCGCCGCGCCGGTCACCCCAGGAATCGCCAAGGCTTCCGCGAAATGCTTGGGATGCCCGACCCCGCCCATGGCGATAAGCGGAATGGGTATCCGACCCGCGGCATGGCGCAGCAACTCGAGATCGTAACCGCGCTTGGATCCGTCGCGTTCGACCGATGTAATCAGCAGCTCGCCAGCACCCTCCGCGAGATAGCGGTCCATCTGGGCGAAGACATCGCTTGCAGCCGCCCCGCCATGCAGGCGATAGCCGCTATCCGCATTGCCGGCGACATCAATGGAAGCCACTACGCATTGCTCGCCGAAACGGTCCGCTACACGGCGCAGCAAAGCCGGATCGGCAAGCGCGGCAGTATTGATGGCAATCTTGTCACCGCCGGCGCCGATCACCGCCCGCACATCCTCCACATCCCGGATTCCGCCGCCCACCGTGAGCGGCACGAAACACTGCCGCGCCACCCGGCGAACCAATTCGAGGTTCGGGCCGCGTCCATGTTGACGCGCGGCAATATCCAGCAGCAGGATTTCATCAATGCCCCAGCGATTGAGATTTTCAGCCAAAATTGCTGGATCACCCAAAGGCAGATAGCGCCGGAAGCCGATGCTTTGCACGGCCCAACCACTGCGCACCACGATACCGCCGATCAGGCGCGGCTTCAGCATACCGCCTCTGGCTGGCGCATATCCGCGGCAATACGCAAAAAGTTACGGAATAACCGTAACCCATTATTCTGGCTTTTCTCGGGGTGGAACTGCGCCGCCATGATATGGCCCTGCCGAATGGCGGCCGCAACAGCACGGCCGCCATATTCGGCACGCGCCACAATGATATCCTCAGCGCATAGCATCTCGTAAGAGTGGTCGAAGTAGTAATGAGCCCCTTCAGCCACGTTGGCGAACATCGGCTCGTTCGGTGCGAAATGCAAATCATTCCAACCGACATGCGGCACTTGGCGGCCCGGCGCATCGGGAATGCGTTTAACCTGCGCAGCGGCCAGCCAACCCAAACCTTGTACATCGCCGCCTTCTTCTGAGCGTTCAGCAATCAATTGCATGCCAAGGCATATGCCAAGGAATGGAACGCTCCTACCGATCACCGCCGCATGCAGGGCATCCGCCAAGCCTGTTTCCCGTAAGCGCCGCATGGCATCGCCGAAAGCGCCAACCCCCGGCAGCACGATAGCTTCCGCCCGGATCAAACGCTCCGGCATCGCCGATATTTCCGCTTCCACGCCCAGGCGCGCAAAGGCATTGGCCACCGAGGCCAGATTGCCCATGCCGTAATCGACGATGACTGGAACCGGGGCCATCAAACGTCAGCGCAACAGCAGCTTGATGCCAAGATCGCGGATAGCCTGCCCGATCCGGCTTTTTGGACGATAGGCGAATTCGGTCTCTTCCAGGATGCGGCGGTAATCCGTCGGCTTGAGTCTCGAATTGCGGTCCACCTTGATGAACACGATATGCAGCAGATCGGCGAGCATATCTTGCGCGCCTATATCTGGGCGAAATTTGCGGATATCCTCCAGCGCCTCGCCGAAACGCGCATGATCGTCAATGGCGTAACCCAATGGGCCGATGCCGACTTTGGCATGCGCTTTGTAAGGCGGAATATCGGCGCGATAAATAACCGGCACCAATCCAACCTCCAAGCCGGCCTGAATGAAATCGGCAAGCGAGGGGTGATGGGGATCGTAGAAGCGATACGCCGTCATCACCTCTTCTTTGTGCTCGGAAAGATACGTGTCGACATAACGCTCGAAATCGACGGCATCCAGGCGCTGGCGCGCATAGGGGAAATGACCGTGTATTTTCGTGTTTGTGCTGCCCGACCACCAGGCGCCGACATACATATAAAAGATGCCGCCCTCTACCAGCAAATCCGATACTTTTGGGAAAATATCGCCCAGCTTGAACCATTCCAGGCTGGAGAGCGAGGTGATGAGATCGTACTTCTCATTGAGTTTGAAAACATCGCCTTCGATGAAGCGGTCCAGCTTCGGTTCCCGCACCATCCGGCGCTTGTAGATATCCGTCGGCAGCAAGCAGCCGGTCTTCTCCCAAAGCAACAGGCGCGGCGTGGACACTTTCTCCAACAGCGCGCGCTCGAGATCGGAAAGTTCGCCGCGCGGCCGGCGCATCAGGCTTTCGATATACGGCTCAATGAAACGGAACAGCTTGGTCTTGGCATGGGCGCTCCGCAGGCTGCCGCTATCCATGTTGGAACAGCGATCGAGCATGTCGATGCCATGCGCCTCGTCAACCATGCCGGTTCCGCGCCAAACCATAGGCTGCACGCCAAAGCCGCAGCCGATATCCAACCCGCGCTTGAAGCGCGGCTTGACGAAGGTCCGCGACAGCAAATCGGGCAGAATTTGCGAAACCGTATAACGCGCCGAATAACCGCGTAGGGTCATGCGGCGCCGGCGATCGCGGAATTTATTGAGCTGCTCCTCGCTGCCGGCGGTTTCGCTGGCATTGGTGCTCACAGCATCAATGAAGCCCTTCAGGCTTTGCGGCGTCTTATAACCGCCGACAATACGCTCGAAAAACGCAAAATGCTCACGGTCCAGCTCTATGCGCCGGCCGAAGCGGGTTTCGAAGCTTTCGCCCTCCGAGGACGGCTGGCTGGTCTTTGTCATGTCATTCATCGGGGTGGATACCTCAATTCCCATTCGCCATGATTGTTCATCTGCCAAAGGTCGCGGTTGCGATAGCGCTCCACGATGGCATCGAATTCCTGCGGCGGAATCTCCAGATAAGCGCAAAACCGTTCGATCAATTCACGATCCACGCGGCCATCATATTCCTGCACCAGATCCAAAGCCTTTTCACGGCTGATGGCGCCATAGCGGACCTGCACGCTGGCCTGCTGCACAACCTTGCCGAAACCGAGCTTTATCGACTTCAGATATTGGTTCACATGAACGAAATCTTCATCCACGGATTCGTAGGGATTGATCGACCCGGTATAGGCCGGATCGGCATCCTTGCCTTGCCGCGGCATGAAATCCTGCAGCTTGGCAAAAGCCGTATTGCCGATATCGTTGAAGTCGCGAATGAAATAACCGAGATAGATCATCCGGAGGCCAAGCCGTTCGATATCTTCATCGGATGGAAAGCGATACCAGAACAGCTTTTCCATAGGAATGCCGCGATCCAGCCATGGCTGCAGCGAAGCGCCGGCCAAGGTGTCGTAATCGCGCAGGCCATTGGCCTCGGCGCCATCCCCGCCGGCTTTCGCACCGAAAGCCAAGGCGGGATTCTCGCCCAGGAAAATCAACGGAATATTGAAAGCCGTGGCCACGCGCGGCATCGAACTGTAAAGCGCCAATTCGCTGGCGCGGGTCCATTGCGCGTGCTCTCGAAAACCCATCCGCAGCATCTTCTTCCAAGTGCGCGGCCCGGGACTAGTGAAATGCAGATCGAAACCCCTCGCCACCAGATTGGAGAGGTTGCGCGTGCCGCGCTCTGCAATCTGCTCGGGCGGATAGGCGCAGCAGACCAGCAGCGGCCGCAAGCCAAGTTCATCGCGCACGAACATGGCTTGCCGCATGCTGTCCTTGCCGCCGCTGACGCCGACGATGCAATCATAAGGGCCGGTGCGGCGCTGCCGCCCCCATTCAGCTATCTCTTCAAGCTGCCGGCGGCGAGCCTGCCAATTCACGCTGTCGAGCGACTCTACATACCGGCAGGGTTTGCAGATGCCTTCGGCATCCAGCGTCTGTCCGGGGCGAGTGGTCGGCTCAAGGCAGCGCGCACAGCGCGCCATCGTTACGGCAGCATTGGAAACGGCGGCCATTGCCTGATTCACAAACGGATATCCCGGTTTTCGCCATCGGCGCCGCGGAAGCTGAGCTTCGCCTTCTCGGCAGTACGATTCCAATACTCCTCCTGCACATCCAGATTGGAAGCAACCAAATCGGGATGCGCATTCAGGAAGGCTACCGTCTCCGCCAAGCCGAATACTTTGCCGGGCTTGTAGAGGGCTGCGAAAATAGCGCGGAACAACGCCAGATCGGCTTCATAATCCAAGGTTAGCCGGGCGGTATCATGCCGCCATTCCGGCTTGACATTCTCAAGATCGAGATGCCTGCACAACCCGCTCTTGGTGAAGAAATAGATGAAGCCGGTATCGTTGCGTTCGGTAAGATAGGCCGCCAACACCTTATCCATCGCCTTGCGGGTGAAGGTTTTGGTGGCGCACCCCAGCGGCAAACCGCGCATGGTGACGATATCCAGCGACGGATCGGCCAGCAGCGCCTCCGTGGTGGCATCCATGCATTCCGTGGCCGAAAGCGGATCGTCGCCATCGGCCTGGATCACGGCATCGAAGTCGAATGCCGTCATGGCATCGCCGAACCGCTTGATGATGTCGTCTATGCTGCCGCGAAAAACCGAACAGCCTTCCGCTTTCACCGCCGCTTCCAGCGGATCGTCGCTGGCCGCCGTCGTGGTGCAAATCACGACATCCTTGCGATCGGCGATATAGCGGCTGGCCGCCACGCGATCCAAAAGATGCGCAACCATCGGCCGACCGGAAATATCCGCGAGCGCCTTGCCGGGCAGACGCTCGGAAGCCAGGCGAACCGGAATCAAAGCACCGATCTTCATCGCTTCGGCCTCGCTCAACTGAAATGTTTGATGGTTTTGCGCAACGCATCCACCTGCGTTTCGGCTTCTTCGGTGCTGCCGTAATTATTCACGAACTGCATGATCTTGGGCTGCACCATTTCCGCGTTCGGGAAGCTCGGGAAACTGATGCCGTCGTAGAGCGGCGGACAGCGCTTCTTCCAAGCGCCGGAGGAAACCACCGTCTCGTGGTGCAGCAAGGCCCAAGCGGCATAGATGCCATCTCCGCCGAAATCTATGTATTTGAAGCGGAAATCCTGCCACGACACGTCTTTGCGCTCATAGCGGAAGCCGACGGTCCAGTAGCTGTTGTGATAGCCTTCCGGTACCTTCTGCGGCACCAGATAATCGGCTTTCTTGGCGGCATCGAGGAACATCGCTGCAATATCGGTGCGCAATTTGAGGAAAAAATCCATCCGCTCCGTTTGCGCCAAGCCTACGGCGGCGGCCACTTCCGGCATGCGGTAATTATAGCCGAAAGCGTCATGCCGCTTGTAATTCGGATTCTGGAAAATATCCTTGTTGGAACGGATGCGGCCATCGGTAGCCTTCAACGCCGCATAACCCAGGCTGCCGAATTTACGCATCGCTTCGGCATAGGCCGGATTGCTGGTCACCACGATGCCGCCATCGCCAGTTGTGATGTGCTTCGAATTCTCCAGGCTGTAGCTGGTGATATCGGCGATCCCGGCAATCGGACGTCCCTTGTAGAGCGTGCCGAAGGCTTGCGCCGCGTCGTTGATCACCGCGATGCCGTGCTTGCGGCCAAGCTCCATCAATGGATCGAGATCGCAAGACAAGCCATAGAGTGAAACCGGCATGATAGCCTTGGTGCGCGGCGTAATCTTGCGAGCTACGTCGGCCGGGTCGATATTGAAGGTATCGGGATCGATATCCGCAAACACCGGAATGGCATTCTGCGCCAGGATCACATCCAGGTTGGAGATGACCGTGAGCGGCGTGGTGATCACTTCATCGCCATACCCCACGCCCACTGCATTCAGCGCCGCATGCAAAGTTGATGTGCCGGAATTGAAGGTTACGGCGAATTTTGCTCCGACCTTCTCGGCCAGCGCCTGCTCGAAGCGGTTGTTCATGTTGCCGGATGTGCCGGAGCCGAAACCGGAATCGAGCACCTCGCGCACATAGTTCATCTCGCGGTCGGTAAAGCGCCAGGTGTTCTTCATTTCGCCAGGTCCATGAGTTGGGGGATCAATTCTTGCTAATCACCAGCGCAGGCCGAAGCGCCGGCTGGCGATATCGCCAGCCTTCTGTCGCAACCAGCGACTGAAAGGCAGATGCGTGGGATCCGAGCGGAAAGGATCGAGATGCTCGTGATCGGTAATGTTGTGTATGTCGCCGAGCCGATGCCGCAAGTGATACAGCAGCACCCGATTATTGGCCGTAATCTGAATGCGGCCGGTCCATCGGCTTTCGCCTGGCTGCAGGAGCGGTTCCAGAGACAGCATGATTCCGGCCAACGGCGCCACGCGGGCGCGCGGCAGTTCACGGCCATCATGGCTGCGCACCGAAATCACAATGGGTTTTCCATAAGGATTGAGGCAAGCCAATGTTTCGCCATAACCGCGCTCGCGATCCAGGCGCACCACGGGATAACCATCAATCAACCTGCCATTCACCGCAATGGAACCGATCACCGGCGGAGAGCCGAATTTATAGTCGCCATCGGCGCGGAAGGATGGCCGCCCCGGCGCCGAGTAGAGCGCATAATTGCCGACCGGCGTTTTGGTGAGAAAGCCGGCATTGCCCTCGGCGATGGTGAAAGAACTTTCCACGAAGCCGGGCCGACCCTGCCCATCGAATGCCGTGCCGCGCCAAACGAAACACATTTCAGCCGCATCGGGCTGCATGCCGGAAGCGAAACGCAGCAGTTTTTCCTGCTCATGCACAACCTTGCCGTCATGCAGCACGCGCACGCGCCATTGCACATTCCCGCTGCCTTTCCGCAAGCGCGCAGCAATATGCTGAGGCTCGGCAGCTACAGTAACGTCATAGCCATCGGGCGCATCGTAGATGCTGGGAATCAGATAGTGATAGGCGCTCATCCCGAAGCCGGATGATCCACGGAAAAACGATCCAGCCCAGGGCTGGCCGTCAACAAATAAACTTTGTGCGCGCCATTCGCATCGCAACGCATGGAAAACGGCTTGCCGAATAAAGCCGCATTCTCCGCTTCATTGAGCGATACCTCATGCAGCAGCGCCCCATGCGGCGGCAAAGTGGCTTCCCCGTGAGACGAAGCCTGATGGCCCGGCGCGTAAGGATAATGAAACTGCACATGCAGCGGACGGCTGGATGGATTCACCACGCCAAGCAGAATGCGGTCCTCTCCACGGCGCGCCAGCGCGGAATACCAAGTGGCGCCAGGACCATTCGGCGCCGTGGTGTGAACCGCCCCGCACCCGCCTGGCGCCTCGATCACGATCTGCGGCCGCGTTGTGCCGCGCAATGCCGGTTTGCGCCAACTGCGTATGACCTCTACGCTGCCCAACCCAGGTTCGCCATTGGCGGGCTCCGGCAGGAATGCCGCCACATCGACATCAAGCGGCCGTTCGGCAGTCACATCATGGCTCTGATCGGCGCAAACCCGCCCCTGGCCGTCGCGCACAATGATGCGCACCCGCGTCGGCTCTGGCGGCGCGGCTTCGGCATAGAGCGGCGGATCGTTGCAGACCACCACGTGCTGCCGCACGCCGGCTTGGCGCAGCACCGGAACCGTGTTGCTCAGCCGCAATGACGTCATCGGCGCCATGCGGTCCAGCCAAGCGTAGAACCGCGCCTTCAATGAAGGCGCGGCTTTGCTCGCGCCCCCTTTGTACTGCTTCGATGCTCCGGCTACGCGGCCGAAGTTCTCGGTATAGGCAAGTTCGAGATCAAGCCGGCACGCCGTACACCGCATGCCGGCGCCGGTCTTTTCCATCAGCGCCTCGAAATCCAATTCCGGATGCCGGCCGATAGCGGCAACGAAATCGGATTTAGTCATCTCCACGCAAGTGCAGATGATGGGCTCGGATGAATCTGGACTCAAAATAAGAATCCCATCTTGCCTGAAAACGCCTTAACTGAGCGTAAGCATCACCATCGCCTGATCTTCCGATTCAGGCACGCGATACTTTTCCCAATCTTTTTGCTCTTCGGCTTTCCAGCCGGCGCGGCGGCACATCTCAAGGAATTGCTCGTTGGTGTACCAGAAATCCTTCAGCTTGAACTCGCGATACTCTTCACCGCGCGTGAAAGTGAGGAATATCTTGCCATCCGGATTTACGTTGCGCTTGAGTGCCACCAAGCAGGCTTCGCATTCGTTCAGAGGCATATGGCAAAACACGTCATGCGACCAAATGAAGTCGAATTTCGCATCGCCCAGCTCTTTGCCTTCCGCGGTGCTGATCGTGACGATGTTGTAGCGTTCGCGCGGAATGCCGCGCTCGGCAGCCAACGCAATGCCCTTCTCCAACCGCAGCTTGGAAATATCGCAGCCGGTATATTTACCCGGGTCGAGATAAGGGATGAAAAGAATGCCAGCCCGCATCACGCCGGCGCCGTATTCAAGCAAAGTATGCTCGGGACGCATGCCGCGCGCTTTCAAGTACTCGA
This sequence comes from Ferrovibrio sp., assembly GCA_041914045.1. Lineage (GTDB taxonomy): Bacteria > Pseudomonadota > Alphaproteobacteria > Ferrovibrionales > Ferrovibrionaceae > Ferrovibrio. The sequence continues at coordinate 10,235 of JAYSEE010000104.1, forward strand.
GTTGGATAACCGCCGTATCGAGATAACGCGCAGCCAGAGGCTTGCCCACGCTGAGCGCGGCTTCGCTATCCATGCGTTCGGCATACCACTGGGTGTAGCTCTTACCGGCCAGGCGGGCCAGCCAGTAGCGCAGCTTCTGCTGCGGCAGACGATAGAAACGGAAGCGGATCGACTTATAATCGCCGCGCAGCCAATCGACAAAGCGCTCAAAAATGGATTGGCTTCGAGTTTCGGTGGACATGTATTCTTTCCTTCCTATGCAGCCGCAGGGGCGGCCTTAACCGACGAATTCCTCGGCGAAACAACCGAGATGGATGTGATCGATATACTCCTCGCCCAGCCGGTCATGGCGGCGGAAGCAGCCTTCGCGCTGGAAACCCAGCTTTTCGAAAACCCGGATCATGCCGGGATTGATCGCCATGGCACCCGCGGTGAGGCGGCGGAAGCCCTCGCTGCGGAACAGCCGGCGGCAGATCGCGGCGATGGCATCCTGGGCCAGCCCCCGGCCCCAAAGATCGCGGCGGCCGATCATGATGCCGATATCGGCGGTTGCCGTGTAGCCATTGATGCCGGCCACCTTCAGCGTGCCGATGAAATCGCCCTCGGCCTTACGCTCGATGGCGAAGAAGCGGTCGCTGGCGGAAGCCATCACGCGATCGCAATAGCCCTGCACTTCCTCAAGCGAAACCGGCTTCGCCATGTAACCCGGCAGATTCAGCGTACGAATCACATCATGGTCGCGCAGCCATCCGAGATAAGCCGGATCGTCGCGATGCCGGATGGCGAAAGGCGCCAGCCGCACCATGCTGCCTTCGATGCCGATATTCATGGCGATACCGGCGTTCATATCGCGGTCCAGCCGCCATCCACCATCAAGGTGGCGCCGGTGACATAGGCGGCAGCATCGGAGGCCAGGAACAGCACTGGCCAGGCCACTTCCTCGGGCTTGGCCAAACGGCCCAGCGGCGTGCGCGCATTGTAATTGGCCACGAATTGCGCCGGCTGATTGTTGGCCACGCCGCCGGGGCAGATGGCGTTGATGCGCAAGCCATGCTTGCCGTGATAGGCCGCCAGATACCGCGTATAGGCGATCATGCCGCCCTTGATGGCGGCATAGGCCGG
>JAYSEE010000105.1:0-11355 GCA_041914045.1 Ferrovibrio sp.
GCCGCCCGGCAGCGCGCCAGCTTATCGGGCAGCTTCGCCAGATCGGGAAACAGCGGCTTGGTGGCGAAATCCGCCTGGGTGGCGCGGTCGCGCTGCGCCGTGATGTACCAAGCGCCGCCGCCAACCGCGACAGCCGCCACCAGAAGAACCGCCCAGGCCTTGCCACGCATCGCCGCTACTCCTTCAGCCTTCGACGCGCCGGACCACGCGGCGGCGGCGCCAGGCGATGCCGAGCCCGATCGCCGCCAAGGCGGCCAGCAGCGGCATCAACCCGATATTGATGAATTTCACGCCGAGCTGCAGCCGCTCGATATCGCGGTTCAGATCGCGCTGCACATCGCGCACTTCCTTGCGGGTGGACAGCAGATCGGCGCGGAACTGCTCGATGGCCGCCTGCTGCTCGGCGGTAATGAGGGCATTGCCCGCATTACCATCCGACTTGCTTTGCAATTCGGCGATCTTCTTCTCGGTCTCTTCCATCTTCTTCTGCAAGCCGCGCTCGCGGGCCAGGAACTGGCGCTCGGCTTCGCGGCGCAGACCGTCGATCACCTCGAAGGGCCGCTGCGACTTGCCGCGGCTGCGCAGGCCGATCAGATCGCCCGAGCCGGACATATTGTCGATGGCATTCACCACCATATCGGCATTGGCGGCCATCGGCACATAAAGCTGCTGGCCGAACATCTGCTGCGTGCGCACCCAGAAGCGGTCGTCCAGCAGATCGGCATCGGCCACCAAGATCACGTTGATCGGCTTGGCGCTTTCCTTGATCTGCGGCGCGGCCGGCGGCTTGGCGGCCTCATCCTTCTTCTCGCCCTCTTTAGGCTCTACCTTCGGCGGCCCATCGGGGAAAGCGGTTTTGGCCGGGCCGGTGATGCGGGCGGCCAGGGTGTAGATTTCGCCCGTGGGCTTGAAAGCCTCGGCCAAGGCCTGCGGATTCGGATCGCCCTTCAATTCGCCGGCATCCATCAGCATCGCCTTGTCCGACGAGCGGATCAACGGCGTGACGCTGGTGGTGCCGCCGTCCAGCTTCTTGATGCTGCCGACGGAGGCGAAATTGATGTTGGTGAGATCGGCGGTGATTACGTCCTCACGGCTCAGGCGGTCGCCGGGCACCGCCAGCCAGGGCAGATAATCCACCACGGCGGCCGGCCCGCTGCGGCCGGTCTGCACGCGCTGGGCCAGAGTGAGATCGGCGACGAATTTATCCGGCGCCACTTCCACGCCCCAGGCCTGGAACAGCTTTGGCAGCAGCGAACCGCTATCGCCGCCCGGCATCGGCTGGCCGGTCATCGGGTTGGGCATCGCCGCCATGGTTTCGGAATACGGATCGGCGAACACGATCAGCCGGCCGCCGCGCAGCACGAATTGATCGACGGCATATTGCATCTCGTCGTTCAAATCCTTGGGATGCGCCAGCAGCAGCAGATCGATCTTGTCGTCGATCTGCGCCGGCTGGCCTTCCAGCATCTTCACATCAAAGAATTGCTTGATCTGGCCGAGGATCAGATAAGGCTGCGCCTGGCCGCGCATCGCCGCCATCATGCCGCCCGGGCCGTATTCCAGCGGCAACGCGCCGACGATGCCCACGGTGGGCTTCTTCGGATTGGTCAGCGCATAGACCAGCTTGGTCAGATCGTATTCCAGGAATTGTTCTTTCTCGGCCTGGAAGAAAGGCACGATTTCCTGCTTGTCGACGCTATTGCTGCCGATCAGGCCGAAATACAGATTCTGCCCGCTCTGGCCCAGCGGCACGGCCTGCACGCCGGCCTGCACGGCGCGGTCCTCGGCTTCCGAGAAGGGCTCGGGGTCGATCACTTCCAGCCGGATCTTGCCGGCCGAAAGCGCCGCATAGCGCTCCAGCAATTCGCGCACGCGCTGGCCGTATTGCTTCAATTGCGGCGCCTGGGAAGCCAGCTTGTCGGAGAAGAAGAAGCGCAGCGTGATCGGCTCCTGCACATTCTTCAGCACATTGCGCGTACCGTCGGAAAGCGTGTAGAGCCGCGCCTGAGTGAGATCGAGCCGCGCATCGCGCAGGCCCTGGTTGGAGCCGACATTCACCGCGAAGAACAGCGCAAAGGCCGCAACCAGTCCGGTGGTGGTGAGCAGGGTTTTCTTGCCGCCGGTCATCGCTCAGCCCGCCTTCTTGAGATCAACCACCACGGCGGTGGCATAGAGCCACACCGCGATCAGGGAGATGAAAAACACCATGTCGCGGAGATCAATCACGCCATCGGTGATGGCGTTGAAATGGCCAAGGAAGCTGAAGCTGGCGATGGTGTCCACCACCAGGGTGGGCGCCCAGCCTTGGAAGAAGCTCAGCACCATCGGCGCGCCGGCCACGGTGAACACGAAGCACACCATCACGCTGAGCACGAAAGCGATCACCTGATTGCGGGTGATGGCCGACAGGCAGCAGCCGATGGCGAGATAGCCGCCGGCCATCAGCAGGCTGCCGATATAGCCGGCCGCGATGACGCCATGATCGGGCGAGCCGAGCCAGGCCACGGTAATCCAGAGCGGAAACGTCAGCGCCAGCGCGATGCCGGCAAACGCCCAGGCGGCCAGGAATTTGCCCAGCACCGCCGAACCCAGCGGGATCGGCAAGGTGAGCAGCAATTCGATGGTGCCGCTCTTGCGTTCCTCGGCCCAGAGCCGCATGGCGATGGCGGGCAGGAAGAACAGGTAGAGCCAGGGATGGAACAGGAAAAAGGCCTTCAAATCGGCCTGGCCGCGTTCGAAGAACTGGCCGAGATAGAAGGTGAAGATGCCGGTGGTGAACAGGAACACCACGATGAAGACATAGGCCACGGGGGTGGAGAAATATCCAGCCAGCTCGCGGCGGAAGACGGCAGACAATCCGTTCATGATGCTTTTCCTCGATTGCCGCTTCAGGCGGCCTTGCGCGGCTGGGTGACTTCGCGGAAGGCGGCGTCCAGCTTGCCCGGCTGGGCCAGGATGTCGCCGATGCGCCAGCCTTCGCCTTCCGGCCTGCCCTCGGCCACCACGCGGCCGCGCGCGATCACCACGGCGCGTTTGCACAAAGCCTCCACCTCTTCGAGGATATGGGTGGAGATGATGATGGCCTTTTCCTTCGCCATGCTCTGGATCAGGCCGCGCACTTCATGCTTCTGGTTGGGATCGAGGCCATCGGTGGGCTCGTCGAGCACCAGCACCGGCGGATCGTGCAGGATGGCTTGGGCCAGGCCGACGCGGCGCTTGAAGCCCTTGGAGAGCGTGTCGATCGGCTGATCCAGCACTTCGACGATATTCACCTGGTCGGCCACCTTCTCCAGCCGCCATTCCCGCTCGTTGCCGCTGAGCCGGCGCACATCGGCGATGAAATCGAGAAAGCTGCGCGGCGTCATGTCGCCATAGGCCGGCGCGCCTTCGGGCAGATAGCCGATGCTGCGCTTGGCCTCCAGCGGCGCTTCCGCTACGTCATGGCCGCAAACCGTGATGCGCCCGGATGTCGGCGTGAGAAAGCCGGTGAGCATCTTCATGGTGGTGGATTTGCCGGCGCCGTTGGGCCCCAGGAAACCCAGCACCTCGCCCTTGGCGACCGTGAGGCTGATCCCGTCCACGGCAGTGAACGGACCGAACTTCTTCACCAGATTCTGTATTTCGATCATCGGTTTTGCGTCGCTCCTCGCCTACACAGCAGCCCCCGCCGCCGCCCCAAAACATGCAGGCGCCCGACAGATAAGCGTTGGCTTCCCGGGCATCAAGGGGCAAGGCAGGAATCGAGCGGAAAAAGCCGGCGAAAAAGCTCTGCACTCACGTAAGCTTCATCTTGCCGCTGGACAGCCGGCCCGCGCGATGTTAGCGATGTTGCGATGCACAATAATGCACCTCTCGCCGACACGTTAGACGAGCGCCCCGCCTCGCCGTGCACCAAGGTCTGCCGGATCGACGCCGCCACCGGCTATTGCCTGGGCTGCTGGCGCACCGGCGCGGAGATCGGCGCCTGGCCGGCAATGAACGCCGCCGAGCAGCGCGCCTTGCTGCGGCAGCTTGCAGCGCGGCGCTGGGGGTAGTTAGTCTCAACCCATGCCCCAGTTCCTGCTGAAGCGATTCCTCACCCTGCTGGCGACCTTGTTCGCCACCTCCGTCATCGTCTTTCTGGTGCTGGAAATCCTGCCCGGCGATCCGGCCCTGATGCTGCTGGGCGTGGATGCCACCGACGAGCAGCTGGCCGCCCTGCGCGAGGAACTCGGCCTCAACCGCCCCGCCTTCACCCGCTATCTGGCCTGGACCATCGGCCTGCTGCAGGGCGATTTCGGCATGAGCTATTCCTACAAAGTGCCGGTTTCCGGCCTGATCGTCGAACGGCTGTATCTCACCTATCCGCTCGCTCTCAACGCCATGGCGATCACCATGCTGCTGGCGCTGTCGCTCGGCATCTTCGCCGCCTCGCGCCACAACAAGCTGGGCGATGTGCTGGTGATGAGCCTGAGCCAGATCGGCATTTCGATCCCCAGCTTCTGGTTCGGCATCCTGCTGGTGCTGCTGTTCGCCGTGCATCTGGGCTGGTTCTCCGCCGGCGGCTTCGCCGGCTGGGGCAATCCCGCCGCCGGCTATAAAAGCCTGCTGCTGCCCAGCCTGTCGCTGGCCGTGGTGCAGGCCGCCATTCTCACCCGCATCACCCGTTCGGCGGTGCTGGAAGTGCTGCGCGAGGATTTCGTGCGCACGGCGCGCGCCAAGGGCCTCAGCCGCGGCGCCATCCTGTGGGGCCATGTGCTGCGCAACGCAATGATCCCGGTGATTACCGTGGCCGGCCTGCTGTTCGGCGCGCTGCTCACCGGCGCCATCGTGGTGGAGCAGGTATTTTCGCTGCCCGGCCTCGGCCGGCTGGTATTCCAGGCCATCAGCAACCGCGATATCGAGGTGGTGAAAGCGGTGGTGATTCTGCTGGCTTTCACGGTGGTGATGGTGAATTTCTTCGTCGATCTGCTCTATGCCGCCATCGACCCGAGATTGAAGGCGGCCGATGTATAATTTCCTGGCTTTCATGCGCCGCGCTTTGCGGCATCGCAGTTTCGTGGTGGGCGGATTGCTGACCGCCATCATGCTGGGCATGGCCGCGCTGTCGGTATTCTGGACGCCCTACAGCCCCACCGCGATCAATGTACGCAAGCGCCTGGCCGGGCCGAGCTTGGATCACTGGCTGGGCAACGATCCGTTCGGCCGCGATGTCTTCTCGATGATCTTGGTGGGCGCGCAGAATTCCATCGTGGTGGGCGTGATCGCCGTCGGCATCGGTATGAGCATCGGCACCATGCTGGGCCTGCTGGCAGCTGCGAAGCGCGGCTGGGTGGAAGAAATCATCATGCGCGGCTCGGATTTCACCTATGCCTTCCCGGTGATCCTGGCCGCCATCATGTTCGCCGCCATCCTGGGGCCGAATTCGATCAACTCGATCATCGCCATCGCGATTTTCAACATCCCGATCTTCGCCCGCGTCTCGCGCGCCTCGGCCAACGTGATCTGGGCGCGCGATTTCATCCTGGCCGCGCGCGCCGCCGGCAAGGGCGCCATGCGCATCACCATCGAGCATGTGCTGCCCAACATCCTGGCGGTGCTGGTGGTGCAGGTGACCATCCAGTTCGCACTGGCGATCCTGGCGGAAGCAGCCTTGTCCTATCTCGGCCTCGGCACCCAGCCGCCCACGCCATCCTGGGGCCGCATGCTCAACGAGGCGCAGGCGATGATTTTCCGCGCGCCGAGCTTGGTGATCTTTCCCGGCCTTGCCATCGTGATCAGCGTGCTGGGCCTCAATCTGCTGGGCGACGGCCTGCGCGATCTCACCGATCCGCGCCTGTCGCGGCAACGCTGAGGCCGGCAATGGCGCTATTGGACGTATCCGGCCTCAAGGTCAATCTGCGCACCGCGCGCGGACAGGTGCAGGCGGTGCGCGGCCTGGATTTCAGCCTGGAGCGCGGCGAAACGCTCGGCATCGTCGGCGAAAGTGGCTGCGGCAAATCCATGACCGCCTTGGCCCTGATGGGCCTGTTGCCGGATAATGCGCAGGCTGTCGGACGCATCGGCCTGCATGGCCAGAATCTGCTGGAGATGAACGAGGCCAAGCTGGCCGCCCTGCGCGGCGACCGCATGGCGATGATCTTCCAGGAACCGATGACCAGCCTGAATCCGCTGCATCGCATCGGCGAACAGATTGCCGAACCCCTGCGCCTGCACCGCAAGATGACGCCGCGCCAAGCCCGCGAACGCGCGTTGGACCTGCTCGACCGCGTCGGCATCCCCAACCCGAGCCAGCGCATCGACGCCTATCCGCACCAGCTTTCCGGCGGCCAGCGCCAGCGCGTGATGATCGCCATGGCGCTCGCCTGCGAGCCCGACATCCTGGTGGCCGACGAACCCACCACGGCGCTGGACGTAACCATCCAGGGCCAGATCCTGGATCTGATCGGCCGGCTGGTGGATGAAACCGGCATGGCGCTGATCCTGATCAGCCACGATCTGGGCGTGATCGCAGAAACCGTGGATCGCGTGCTGGTGATGTATGCCGGCCGCGCGGTGGAACATGGCCCGGTGCAGGATGTGTTCGCACGCATGGCGCATCCCTATACGCGCGGGCTGTTCGCGGCCATGCCGCGCCTGCATGAAGGCGTGGCCGTCTGGCCGCGCCCGGCTTTGCCCACCATCGCCGGCATCGTGCCCGATCTGCACGATCTGGCCGATCATGGCTGCGCCTTCGCGCCGCGTTGCAGCCTGGCCGATGCGCGCTGCGGCCAACAGACGCCAGCCACTGCCGATCTTGGCAGCGACCATACCGCCGCCTGTTGGCATACCGAAAAAACCCTCGCGGAAAAGATTGGCGGATAACAGGCATGAGCGCACCCTTGCTGCAGATCGAGGATGCCCATCGCGCCTATGCGCTGCCGCGGGAATCGCCGATGGCGCCGCCGCGCAAGGTTTATGCGCTGAACGGCGTGAGCATCACGCTGAAAGCCGGCGAGAATCTCGGCATCGTCGGTGAAAGCGGCTGCGGCAAATCCACCATGGCCCGCCTGGCGATGGTGCTGGAACGCCCCGATAACGGCAGCGTGCTGTTCGAAGGCCGCAATCTGATCGACCTGCCCGATGCCGAATTGCGCGCCGAGCGCCGGCATTTCCAGATGGTATTCCAGGACCCCTATGGCTCGCTGGACCCGCGCATGAGCGTGGAGCGCATCGTGGCCGAACCGCTGGAGGCGCTGGAGCGCAAGACCGGCAGCGAGCGCCGCGAACGCGTGCGCGAGGCCCTGGCCACGGTCGGCCTGCGCGACGGCGACATGGCGAAGTATCCGCATGAATTCTCCGGCGGGCAACGCCAACGCATCGCCATCGCACGCGCCTTGATCACACGGCCCAAGCTGATCGTGGCCGACGAGCCAGTCTCCGCGCTGGATGTGAGCGTGCAGGCCCAGGTGCTGAATCTGATGGCCGAATTGCAGAGCAAGTTCGGCGTCAGCTATCTGTTCATCAGCCATAACCTGGCGGTGGTGGATCATCTCTGCGCCCGGGTGGCGGTGATGTATCTCGGCCGCGTGGTGGAGGAAGGCGATACGGCGGCGATCTTCGCCCGCCCCGCGCATCCCTATACCCGCGCATTGCTGGCCGCGCTGCCGCGTCCGGCCCCGCCCAGCAAAGCCGAAGGCCGCCGCAAACGCAGGCAATTGCTGCAAGGCAATCCCACCGGCCTGCTGAGCCTGAAGCCCGGCTGCGCGCTGGCCGAACGCTGCCCGCATGCCGCCGAACGCTGCCGCGCCGAAACGCCGCTGCTGCGCGATTTCGATGGCCGCAGCGTAGCTTGCCATCGCGCGGAAGAAATTACGCTCTAGGTTCTCGGCCCGCCTATGGCTTGGGCTTGATAGGCACCAGCGTATAGCCGCGCTGCAGCATGCAATATTCGGCCAATTCGTATTCGCGCGGCCCGCGCCGCGAGATGCTGGCATAAACGCCGCCGCCATCTTCATCGCCGCCGCCATAAACGAATTGCGTATCGCGATAGGGCGGAAAGATCGGGCCGGCATGAAAACTTTCCTCGAAAGCCTGCTCCTGCGCGATCTCGCGGCAGGCTTTCTCATCCTTGGCCAATTGCTCGGGCGTCAGGTCGTCGCGCCAATATTCGGTGCCGGCGCCGAAAGTGCAGCCTGCCAGCAGCAGAAATGGCAGCAGCAGAAATGAAAGCTGCGCGCGCCGCATGGCCGGCCTCATTTGCCGTCGGCAAGCCAGCGCCAGCCCTTGCCGCGCAGGCAATGATCAATCAATTCGTATTCCCGCGCCATGCGATATTGCCGGCGATAATTCATGCCGCTTTCATCGCCGCCGCCGATAGACCCCATCACCAGCTTGGAGGGCGGGTCCTCGGACAGCAGCCCGGCCTGTTCGGCGGCGGCGCGTTCATAAGCAATCGCCCGGCAGGCGGCGGTATCGTTTTGCAGCGCGGCAGCATCGGCGCCGGGTTTGACCCAATGGCTGGCCGGGGCGCACGCAGCCAAGATCAAACCAGGCAGCATCAATGCCGGCAGCAGACGGAGGATGTTCATTGCGGGGCTCCTTGCTTTTGCACCGGCACCAGCCGGTAGCCGCGCGAGCGCAGGCAGAATTCCTGCAAGCTCTGCTCGCGCATTTCACGGGCGAAAAACGGATCGTAGAGCGGATCGCGCCAATACCGCGAACCGCGCGCGCCGTAATACGGAAAACTGTAGAAAGGCGGGCCGTAGAAAAAACTTTCGCGGAAGGCTTCGTCGCGGGCCTCGCCCCGACATTCGGCGGCATCCTGACGCGCCGCATCTACCGATGTGTTGGGGCGATACCATTCCATCGCCGGGCCGCAGCCGGCCAGCGACAGCATCAAGGCGATGAAGGCGAACTTGCGCATGATCGGATTCTGCACCCGGATCTAGGCGAAAAAAAGATCATTCCTGGCAGGGGAACGCTTCGCCGAAAGCCTGACGCAGCGTCTGGATGGCATCCTTGCCCAATTCCTCGGGCGTGGCATCGGCGGCGAAATCCAGGAATTGCTTGCGCAGGGTGGCCGGCGGCACATCGCGCGGGGCGCAGAACCAGGCATTCTCCCGCCCCTCGGCCAGCACCAGCTCATACATCGCCACAGCCGCCTGCAGATAGCGCAGGCAGCCGGCCTGCCCGGCGCTGCCATCAGCCTCGCGGCACAAGCCGGCCAGATCCCGCCCCAGGAAAGGCGGCGGCGGCTGCAACGCGGAGAGCTTTTGCGCCCCGGCAGTCATCGGCAACAACAGGCAAAGCACGGCAATCGCAATCGCGCGGCGCATCAGACAATCTCGTTCTCGACCGGATTTCCGCCCATTTCGCGGAAGATTTCATGCATGCGCGCGGCCGCCTGGGCCAGACGCCCGGCTTCGGTGCCGCGCAAAACGATGGCCGTAGACGCCTTGCCGCCCCGAAAGGCCGGGTAAGACCCCATCTCCAGCTCGGGATAATCGTTCTGCAAGGCCTGTAATTTCTCGGCGATCGCGCCTTCCGGCACCTGCGCCACGATGGTGCGCGACAACAGCTTGTCGCCGCCCACCAGATCGGGCGCCAGGGAAGCCACCATGGCCTGAAAAATCGCCGGCACGCCGGCCATTACATGCACGTTGCCGATGCGGAAACCCGGCGCAGCGGAAACCGGGTTGTCGATCAGCGCCGCGCCATCGGGAATCCGCGCCATGCGCAGGCGGGCGGCATTCAGCATGCCCGGCTCGTAATGCGCCTCCAGCCGGCGGCGCGCTTCGGGCTGCACGTCGATGCCGACGCCGAAAGCCTTGGCGATGCAATCCGCAGTGATGTCGTCATGGGTCGGGCCGATGCCGCCCGAGGTGAAGACGTAATCATAAGCCGCGCGCAGTTCGTTCACCGCCGCCACGATGCGCGCCGGATCGTCGGGCACCACGCGGGCTTCCAGCAATCGAATGCCCAGTTCGGTGAGCTTGCCGGCCAGGAAATGCATATTGGCGTCGCGGGTGCGGCCCGACAGAATTTCGTTGCCGATCACCAGGATGGCGGCAGTGACGATCTTCGGTTGGCTGGCTTCCGGCATGGCGCAGGACATAGCATGCCCGGGCCGCCTGCGGTATAGCCAAGCCATGCGCTTCCCCGAACCCCTGCGACCCGCCATCCTGCTCCGGCGCTACAAGCGCTTCCTGGCCGATGCCCGGCTGCCCGATGGCAGCGAGGTTACGCTGCATTGCCCCAATCCCGGCGCCATGCTGGGTCTGGCCGAACCGGGCATGCGAATCTGGCTGAAAACCGGGCGCGGAAAACTCAAATACGGCTGGGTGCTGACGGAATTGCCCTCGGGCGCGATGGTGGGCATCGACACCACTTTGCCCAACCGCCTGGTGGCCGAGGCTTTGCAGGCGTGCCGGATTCCGGAACTGGCCGGCTATGGCGAAATCCGGCCGGAAGTGCCCTATGGCGAAAACAGCCGGGTGGATTTCCGCCTGAGCGATATTGCTCGGCCGGATTGCTACGTCGAGGTAAAAAACGTGCATCTCAGCCGCCGGCCCGGCCTGGCGGAATTCCCCGATTGCGTGACCGCGCGCGGCGCCAAGCATCTGCGCGAATTGGCCATCCAGGCCCAAGCCGGCCAACGGGCGGTGATGCTGTTCCTGGTGCAAAGGCCGGATTGCCGGGAATTCCGCCTGGCCGCCGATTGCGACCCCGGCTATGCGGCGGCCTTCCACGAGGCTAGGAAAGCCGGCATCGAAGCGTTATGTTACGCTTGCGACGTAACGCTGCAGGGCATTGCTCTGGCGCAGCCGCTTCCCATCTTGGAATAAACCCAGATTTTATCAAACCCAGGTCTTCGTGAGGGATTTTCCCGTTGAATCAGCAATCCGCCCAAGTTCAGCAAGCCGAACCGGAAGACGAAGATCTCTTCCCCGGCGCGATCCGCCTGCACAAGCCCGAGGATTTCGAAGGCATGCGCAAGGCCGGACAGCTTGCGGCGGCCACGCTGGATTACATCGCGCCCTTCGTGGTGCCGGGCGTCACCACCGGCAAGCTGGATCAGCTCTGCCATGATTTCATGGTGCAGCATGGCGGCATTCCGGCCACGCTGGGCTATCGCGGCTATCCGAAATCCTGCTGCATCTCGATCAACCACGTGGTCTGCCATGGCATCCCCGGCGAAAAGCGGCTGGAGGAAGGCGACATCCTGAATATCGACGTGACCCCCATCGTGGATGGCTGGCATGGCGATACCAGCCGCATGTATCAGGCCGGCGATGTGGGCGTGAAGGCGCGCCGGCTTTGCGACGTGACCTATGAAGCCATGATGCGCGGCATCGAGGCGGTGAAGCCCGGCGCCACCACCGGCGATATCGGCCA
>JAYSEE010000106.1:0-2803 GCA_041914045.1 Ferrovibrio sp.
GCTCCGGCGGCTTCGCCAGCCTGGTTGGCATCGAAGCCGGTGCGGGCGCGCTTCCAGCCCTGCCCCAGTTTACCCCCTCCCAGTCTGCCGCGGCCCAGCAAACCACCGCCGAACAGCAGATGGAAGATCGCACCGAAACGGCCAACGCCGAACAGCGCCCCGGCGCCGAGCGAGAGCAGCATCGCCATGTCGATGCGACCGCGAATCAGCAGGAAAACCGCGAGCCCGGCCAGCAGCAGGCCGCCGCCCCAGCGCAATCCCACGCTCAAATACCGGGCCAGCACGGCCGGATTGCTCTGCACGAAGATTTTTCCGCCGAGGAAGAACAGCAGCAAAGCTATGATGCCGGCCGCGGCGATCAGCGCCATGGCGTCAGCCTCTCATCTGGTTGCTGAGCAGCCGCGCTTCGCCGCCGGCGCGGTTGGCGAAATCGGCCAGCGCGCGATACCCGCCGGCGGCATAAACTGCCACCGCCGCAAGCAGCCGCGCCAGGGCGGCCGCGCTGGAACGGTCGAAACTGCAATAGGCACCACGGGTAAGCCGGGCGATTTCCTGGAAGCAGGCTTTGGCGCGCGGCTCCTCGCCTTCCTGGAAGGCGAAAACCGGCACGCCGAGCAAAGCCAGTTCGCCGGCCCGCACCGCGATATCGTCCGGATTCTCCTCCAGGCAATCGCCGACATAAACCAGAGCATTCACGCGGCGGCCCTGCTGCTGCGCCTCGCGCGCTTCGGCCAGCGTGTGGCGCAGCACGCGCTCGATCTGGGTATGGCCGCCCACGCATTGCACCTGACGCATCAGGCGCAGCAGATCGGGCGCGCGCGACACCCAATCGGAAGCGCGGCATTCGCCGAGGCCGCGAAAGAAAACCAGTTGCACATCCAGACCGCCGATATCCGCCACCGCCTTGAACATCTCGGCCTGCACCTGCTGCGCCTCGGTCCATGTCGCCTGGCGGCTGGCCGTGGCATCCATGGCGAAGATCAGCCGGCCATTGCCGGCGCCAAGCGGCGCCGGTTTGGGAGCCTGGGCGAGCTGACGCAAAAACGCCGCCACCTCGCCGCTGGTGGCGACAGGCGCTTTGCCGCCGCTGCTATCGGCGGGCGGCTTGGTCATGGCAGGGCTCGGCAACGAACATGAACAACATATAAGCATCCGCGCCGCACAAAGCTAGACTGCTCATTTCGCAGGCTTTTTCGATGGAAATCCGGCGCATAAAGCACTGGCCTTGACGGTCGAAATCTATAAAGTACCAGTCATGGCAAAAGCCAGTGCGGTTCGAGGGTACCGGGAAGCGCCCCGCGCCGCTTTAAACAATAATCATTATTGGGAGGATGTCCGACTATGATTCTATCCAAGTTCAAATTTCTGAGCGCCGTGGCTGCCGTTGGTCTTACTATGATGGGCGGCTTGATCGGCACGGCATCGGCGCAGCCGAAATCCCTCACCCTGGGCACTGCCTCGGTGGGCGGCACCTATTTCATCTATGGCGGCGTATGGGCCACGCTGGTCACCGAAAAAACCGGCATCAATGTTTCGACCCAGCAAACCCAGGGGCCGAATCAAAACCTGCTGCTTGTGGAAAGCAAGGCAATCGAACTCGGCATGACCACCATGGGCGTTGCCCTGCATGGCTACAACGGCACGGGCTGGGCAAAGGGCAAAAAATACGACAGCATTCGCGCCCTCTTCCCGATGTACGACACGCCGTTTCACTTCGTTGCCACGGAAAAAAGCGGCATCACCAGCGTGAAGCAGATGGATGGGAAGAATGTCGGCGTCGGCCCCAAGGCCGGTACGCCGGGCACTTATTTCCCGCTGATGTTTGAAGCCCTCGGCATGAAGCCCACCATTCGCAATGGCGGCGCTTCCGATATGGCCGGCCAGCTCGGCGATGGCCTGCTCGACGTATTCGCCTTTGCGGCGGGCGTTCCGATCTCCGCCTTCTCGGAAATCGAAGCGCAGCGGCCGGTGAAGTTCATTACCTTCACCGATGCCGAGTTGAAGACGCTGCAAGAAAAAATCCCCGAATTGTCGCCCTCGGTAATTCCGAAGGGCACCTACCGCACCCTGGCGCAGGACCACAAGACCGTCGGTCTGTACAATTTCGCCATCGCGCATAAGGAGCTGCCCGACGATGTCGCCTACAAAATCGTTAAGGCGGTTCTCGACAACAACCCCGCCATGGTGAAGGGCCATTCGGCCGCCAAGGAAACCCTTGCCGAGAATGCCGGCAAGAACACCTTCCTGCCGTTCCATCCTGGCGCTGTGAAGTACTTCAAGGAAAAGGGCATCGCCCTCAATCCGAAAACAATGATGTGATCAGCATGGCGTAGGCCGCGCATCCTTCCCCGTCCGCCGCAAAGCGGGCGGGGATTTTCATTAAAAGCTAGGCAAAGCGCATAGGCGCCACAATACGACAACCGGCCGGAGAGCCGGGTCGCTTCGCGGGGGAGTTTGACATGACATCGACAGACAGCAGCCACGATCAATCCGCGAAAACGGCGGAACGCATCCAGGAGCAAGCCGAAATCGGTGACAACCTTCGCCGCCTGCGCGGCTGGGAAGCGACCTTGCTGTTCTGGTCCTGCGTGGCCTTCACGGCATTTCACCTGATCATCCTCAATCTCTACCCGATAGATCCCTGGCTCTACCGCAGCGCCCATGTATCGTTCGGTTCGGCCATCGGCTTCATCATGTTTTCCGCCGCCGCCAAGCAGAAGCGGTCCGGCGTGCCGTGGTACGATTGGGTCTTCATCGCCGCCAGCATCGCCTGCTTCGTCTACATCTATTACTTTCTTGACGA
>JAYSEE010000106.1:2813-11301 GCA_041914045.1 Ferrovibrio sp.
CGCGCCGGCGCGGCGCCGACCGAGTGGGATTTGGTAATCGGCTTGATCGGCACCTTTCTGATTCTGGAAATCACCCGCCGCAGCGCCGGTTTGGCGTTGCCGATCATTGCGCTGATCTTCCTGGCTTATTGTCTCGCCGGCCCATTGATGCCCGGCGTGCTGTATCACAAGGGCATCCGGCTGGATCACACATTCTCGTTCATCTATTCGATGGAAGGCGTTTTCGGCCCCACCACGGCCGTATCGTCCACCTACATTATCCTGTTCATTGCCTTCGCCGGCTTTCTGCAAGTATCGAAGATCGGCGATTATTTCGTGAACTTCTCCTTTTCTATCGCCGGCACGGCGCGCGGCGGCCCGGCCAAAGTGGCCGTGCTGTCCAGCGCCTTGATGGGCACCATCAACGGCACCTCGGCCGGCAATGTGGCAGCCACCGGCACTTTCACCATCCCCATGATGAAAAAAGTCGGCTACCCGCCTCGCAGCGCCGGCGCCATCGAAGCCGCGGCCTCGACCGGCGGACAGATCATGCCGCCCGTGATGGGGGCCGGCGCCTTCATCATGGCCGAGATCACCGGCATTCCTTATACCGACCTGATGATCGCCGCCGTAGCGCCGGCCATCCTGTACTTCCTGGCGGTATATTTCATGGTCGACAACGAAGCCAAGCGCCTCAATATGCGCGGTCTGACGCGCTCCGAATTGCCGCGCCTGAACGACATGCTGCGCCGCGTATTCCTGTTCATTCCGCTGATCGTGCTGATCACCGGGCTGGTCACCGGCTATTCCGTGATCCGCTCCGGAACCCTGGCCATGGCCAGCGCCCTGGTCATAAGCTGGATTCTGCCCGAAACCCGCATGGGCCTGCGCGCCACACTGGATGCGCTGCACCTGGGCGCCAAGGGCACGATCCAATTGATTGCGGTCTGCGCCTGCGCAGGCATCATCGTGGGCGTGATCGGCCTTACCGGCATCGGCTTGCGCTTCTCATCAATGATTCTGTCGATTGCCGGCGAGAACCAGTTCTTCGCCTTGGTCTTCGCCATGGCCATCGCCATCATTCTCGGCATGGGCATGCCCACGACCGCGGCTTATGCCGTCGCCGCCTCGGTGGTTGCGCCGGGTTTGATCAAACTCGGCATATCGCCGCTGGTGGCGCATATGTTCGTGTTCTATTACGCGGTGATTTCGGCCATAACCCCGCCCGTAGCCCTAGCCGGCTATGCGGGCGCCGCGATTGCCGGCTCAGACCCGATGAAGACATCCGTAACATCCTTCATCTATGGTCTGGCCGCCTTCATCGTGCCGTTCATGTTCTTCTACAGCCCCGCCTTGCTGGCTCAAGGCGACCTGATCCAGATCGTGCATTATACGGCTACCGCCTGCATCGGCGTGTATCTTCTGGCCGGCGCGCTGCAAGCTTGGTATTTCGGCCCGGCGAACCTTCTACTGCGTATTGCGTTATTCGCCGGCTCGCTGCTGCTGATCTATGGCGGCTTGCTTACCGATCTGGCGGGCCTCGCCATCGCCATGCTGCTAGCCATGTGGCAATACAGCCGACGCAGGGTGCGTTAGCGCGCCGGCCTTCCGGCAAATAAAAAAGGCGGGGTTGCGGCCCCGCCTTTTTCATTGCCTTGAGGGCAGGTTCATTCTTCTTCGTGAAAGGCCTCTTCGCGCTTCTTGCGGATGGCCGGCGAAAGCACGGCCAGCAAGGCAACCAGCGCCAGCGCCAGCATCGCGGCGCTGATCGGCCGCTCCAGAAACACCATGGCATTGCCGCGCGACAAGGTCATGGCGCGGCGCAGATATTCCTCCATCATCGGGCCGAGGATGAAGCCGAGCAGCATCGGCGCCGGTTCGCATTCCAGCTTGGCGCAGACATAGCCGAGCAGACCGAAGCCAGCCATCATATAAACGTCGAAAGACGAATTATTCAGGCTGTAAACGCCGATGCAGCAGAAGACCAGAATGCCCGGGAACAGCACATGATACGGAATGCTGAGCAGGCGCACCCAGATGCCGATCAGCGGCAAATTCAGCACGATCAGGAAGAAATTGCCGATCCACATCGACACGATAATGCCCCAGAACAGCGCAGGCTGTTCGGTCATCACCGCCGGGCCGGGCTGAATGCCCTGGATGATCATCGCGCCGACCATCAGCGCCATCACCGGGTTGGACGGAATGCCAAGCGTGAGCATCGGGATGAACGAGGTTTGCGCGCCGGCATTGTTGGCCGATTCCGGAGCCGCCACGCCTTCGATGGCGCCCTTGCCAAATTCACGGCTGTTCTTCGATACCTTTTTTTCGATCGAATAAGCCGCGAACGATGACAGCATGGCGCCGCCGCCGGGCAAGATGCCCAACGCCGAGCCAAGTGCCGTGCCGCGCAGGATCGGCGCCACGATGCGCTTGAAATCCTCGCGCGTCGGCATCAGCCCGCTGACGCTCTTGATGAAAACCGAGCGGGCATGTTCGTCTTCCAGGTTCTTGATCACCTCGCCAAGGCCGAACATGCCCATGGCCACCACCACGAAGTTGATGCCATCGGCGAGCTCCGGCACTTCGAAGCTGAAGCGCTGCGTGCCCGAATTCACATCGGTGCCCACCAAGCCGAGCAGCAGGCCGAACAGGATCATGGCGATCGCCTTGGGCAGCGAGCCATGCGCCAGCACAACCGAGGCCATGAGGCCCAAAACCATCAGCGAAAAATATTCCGCCGGTCCGAATTTCAGCGCGATTTCAGCCAGCGGCGGCGCGAACACCGCGAGCAGGAAAGTGGCGACGGTGCCGGCAAAGAAAGAGCCAAGGGCGGCGGTGGACAAAGCAGCGCCGGCCCGGCCCTTGCGGGCCATGGCATAGCCATCCAATGCCGTTATCACCGATGAGGATTCGCCCGGCAGGTTGATCAGGATCGCCGTGGTGGAACCGCCATATTGGGCGCCGTAATAGATGCCGGCCAGCATGATCAGCGCCGAAACCGGCGGCAGCGCGAAGGTGGCCGGCAGCAGCATGGCGATGGTGGCGACCGGGCCAAGGCCTGGCAGCACGCCGATCAGGGTGCCGAGAAAAACGCCGGCAAGGCAGTAGAGCAGATTGAGCGGCGTGAATGCGGCTTCGAAGCCGATGCCGAGATTGGCAATGAGTTCCATGATGCTCTCTCTCCGCCCTTAGAAACCGAACCAGGGCCCGATGATCGGGATCGGCAGCCCAAGCGCGATGGAGAACACCACAGCGCAGAAAGCGGCCAGCGCGACAATCATCATTGCCGCCGTGCGCAGCTTGAAATGCACGCTGGCCGCTGCCGTAACCAGCACCAGCAGGCCGACGGCGATCATCAGGCCGCCGCCGCGCACCGTGGCGGCGAAAATGGCGCAGCCCAGCGGGACCAGGATCAAGCCCTTCACGGCCAAGCCCTGGAAGCGTTCGCCGCTGGTGAAAAGCGCGCGCAAAGTGATGAAGGTGCCTAGCGCGGCAAGGAGCAATGCCAGCACCATGGGGAAGAACCCCGGCCCCATGCGCCGGGCCGAGCCGAATTGGTAATCCTGGGCTATCCACGCAAAGCCCAGACCAACCGCGACGAACATCACCCCGGACCAGAAATCCTTCGGGTTACGGATCAAACCCTGCATAATCGCCCCCCGTTTTCCATACCAGCGGGCCCTGCCCCGCCTTACCCCGCCCCCGGAATACTCTTACGCCCGCCCCACGACAAGCGGAGCGGGCGCATTTTCGACGCAATAATGTTGCTTTCAGATCAATCGGCGTATTCGCCGGCGGCCTTGATCACCGGGGCCCATTTGGCGATTTCCGCCTTCAAATGGGCCGCCAAAGCTGCCGGCGTGGCCTTGTCCTGCGATACCGGCTCGGTGCCCAGCTCGGCGAAACGGCTCACCACAACCGGATCTTTCAAAGCCGCCTGCAAAGCACCAGCAAGTTTATCAACGATCGGTTTCGGTGTGGCTTTCGGCGCGTATATGCCGTGCCATACCGCAACCTCGAAGCCGGGCAGGCCGCTGGAATCCAGCGTGGGCAGGTCCGGCAAAGCCGGCACCTTGGTCTTGGTGGTGACGCCATAGGCCTTGATCTTGCCGCCCTTGATCTGGCCCGTGGTGTTGGTGGTCTGGTCGCACATCAGGTCGATTTGGCCGCCCAGCAGGTCGTTCATCGCCGGGCCGGTGCCGCGATAGGACACCACGGTCATCTGAGCCTGCAGCGCGCTCATGAACATCAAGCCGCAGAGATGCGAGGCCGCGCCCACACCGGCATTGCCGTAGGAGACCTTGTCCTTGTTCGCCTTCACATAGGCGATCAGTTCCTTCATGTCCTTGGGCGGCAGGCCGGTCTTGGCCACGATGGTCATCGGCACGTCGGTCACCAGGCCGACAGCCTCGAAATCGTTGATGGTGTCGTAAGGCAGCTTACGATACAGAGTGGCCGAAGTGGCCTGCCCGATATGGTGCAGGAAGATGGTATAGCCATCGGCCGGCGAGCGCGCCACGCGCGCCGCGCCCACGGTGCCGCCCGCGCCGCCCACATTCTCCACGATGACCTGCTGCTTGAGCGTATTGCCCATCGACTGCGCCAGCAAACGGCCGACCGTATCGGTGGGGCCGCCGGCGGCGAAGGGGATGATCATGGTGATCGGCTTGCTGGGGTAATCCTGAGCCTGGGCAGACTGGGCGGCAGGCAACTGGACGCCAGCCAACGCAACGGCGCCAACCAGCGCCAGAGCGACTTGCTTCATGGACGTTTTCCTCTCGGGTTAAAGCGGTGACCGGGCCGGTTCCGCTGCCGCGGGAGACCTCCTCCCCACGGCAATCTGGAGCGGACTGTATTGCATCTCCGCTGGATTTTACAATCCGGTGTTTTTCAATTTTCGGTAATCAGATTAAGGCCAAGCATCAGATTGCGCACTTCCTGGCGGGCTGCGGCCTGGGCCATGGAAAGGCCGCCGCCGGTCTTATCCAGGTCCAGCAGGGTCAGGCCGGACAAGAAAAGCTCGCGGAAAATAACCCGTTCGCTCAGGCCCGGCAGAAAGCGGAAACCCACGCGTTTTTCCAGGGCTTTCAACACTTGGCCGACATTGCGTTTGTTGCGGGCATCCAGGTGCGAAACACGGTTGCGGATTACCACCCAGTCGATATTGCCGCGATCGCGGGCGAAGCGCTGTTTGCGCTGTTCCCATACCATGGCGGAATACCGGCTGGGCCGAACCACCTTGAGATTGTCCGGCTCTACATGGGCCAGCAGATCCACGTCGATGAAACTGTCGTTGACCGGAGTGATTAAAATATCGGCAAAGGAATGGCCCAGCCGGGCCAGAAAGGTATCCGCGCCAGGGCAATCCACCAGCACGAAATCATGGTTGGGCCGAAAGGCATTCAGCGCCGCCTGAAACCGTTCCGCCTCATCGGCTTCCGCCGCCGCACGCTCCGGCAGGTCGCTGGGCGGGATCGTGGCGAATTCCGGCATCGCCAAGCGGAGGCCGTGGCGGGCGATATAGTCGCGGCGGTTTTCCAGGTAGCGGCTGAGCGTGCGCTGGCGGCCATCGAGGTCGATCGCGGCCACCCGGCCGCCTTCCAGCAGCAAGCCGATCAGCACATGCATGGCCGTGGTGGATTTGCCGGACCCGCCCTTCTCGTTGCCCACCACAACGACGCGCGCCATGCCGTTGCCGGTCATTTACAGCAACCCCGCTTCGCGCAGTTCGCTCAGCAGCTTGTCGGGCAGATCGGCCGCGCCGGCGCCGGCCTTGGCAACATCCGGCGGCGCATCGGCATCCTCCAGATAGCGCCAGCCCTGATGCGGACGGCGCGGCTGCGGCAAAACAGGGATCAGCTTGGCTTCCAGCTTGATGGCGCAATGCAAGCCGTCATCCAGCTTCACTTCATCCAAGGCCAGAATGCGCGTGCGCACGCAAAGCTGGCCCTTCACGATCCAGTAAAGCGAGCCGCCATCCAGCACCTCGGCATCGCGCTTGGGGCGATGGCGGGTGATATGGGTGAAATAGCCGGGCTTCTTGCCGCGCGCAGCCGATGAACGGTTTTCCTGCGCGCGTTTTTTCAGGCGCTGACGGAAATCCTCGACGCTTTCCACGCCGACCGCGAGTTTGAGCAGATGAACCGGCACGCGCACACCATGATGAGAATCACATCACCTTGGATTTCAGCGCCTTGGCCACACGAGAGACCGGCTCGCGGCCCAGCTTTTCCGAAATCCACCAGGCGGTGCGTACCAGTTTCTTGATGTCGACGCCACTCTCAATGCCCATGCCATCGAGCATATAGACCAGATCCTCGGTGGCGAGATTGCCGGTTGCGCCCGGCGCATAGGGACAGCCGCCCAAACCGGCCACGGAAGCATCATGCGAAGTGACGCCCATTTCCAGCGAGGCCAGGGTGTTGGCCAGCGCCTGACCATAGGTATCGTGGAAATGCATGCCCACGCGATCCAGCGGCACGAGCTTGGCCACTTCCTCCAGCAAGGTCTTCACCTTGCCGGGCGTGCCGACGCCGATGGTGTCGCCGATGCCGATATCGTCGCAGCCAAGATCGGCCACCTGCCGGCAAAGCCTGGCGACTTTCTTCGCATCGAGTTCGCCTTCGAACGGGCAGCCCAAAGCCACCGACACGAAACCGCGCACCCGCTTGCCATCGGCCTTGCCGCGTTCCACCACCGGGCGGAAACGCTCCAGGCTTTCTTCGATGGAGCAATTCAGATTGCGCTTGGAAAAACTTTCGCTGGCGGCAGCGAACACAGCTATCGCCTCGGCGCCGTATTGCTTGGCACCGTCATAGCCCTTCTCGTTCGGCGTCAGCACTTGATAGGTCACGCCGGGCGCGCGCTTCAGCCGCGTCATGATATCGGCGGCATCGCCCATCTGCGGCACCCATTTGGGCGAAACGAAACTGGTCGCTTCGATATGCGTGAGGCCGCAATCGGCCAGACGGTCGATCAATTCCAGCTTCACATCGGTAGGCACCACACCGGGCTCGTTCTGCAAGCCATCGCGCGGACCGGCTTCCCAAAGCGTGATGCGGCCAGGCAATGCCATGGTTTCACTCCTCCGTTTCGATGGCGAGCAACGTCGCGCCTTCCACCACCTGATCGCCGGCGGCGAAATGCAGCTTGGCGACCTTGCCGGCCGCGGGCGCTGCGATGGTGTGTTCCATCTTCATCGCTTCCAACACCATCAATGCCTGGCCCTTGGCGACAGACGCGCCCTCGGCCACCAGCACCTGCACGATCTTGCCGGGCATCGGCGCCGCCAACGCGCCGCCCATGCCTTCATCGGCCTCGCCGGCATCGCGCGGATCGACCAGCAGCAAACGGTGGCTGCTGCCTGGGCGGAGAATGGTCAATTCGTTGCCCTGGCGCATCATGCCGGCCTGAAGGCGCTGACCATCCAGCACGGCATCCAGGCTGCCATCCACGGCCAACTCGCCGCGCGCCAGGATCGCGCCCGAGGCGCCATGCACGCGGATCGCGCCATCGGCCAGATAATCCGCCCGGCAGGTGCGGTCATCCTCGCCATCCTTGAAATGCAATTCATCGAAGCCGCTGTCGTTCAGCCGCCAGCCATCGGCCGAAGCCCAGGGCGACCAGCGATCGCGGCTATTGCGGGCCGCTTCCGCCACGGCCTGCCGGCGTTGCAGCACCACGGCCAGCACGGCCAGGGCCATCGCTTGATCATCGGCCGGTTGGCGCTCGGGCAGTAGGTCGCTGCGGAACCGCTCGATGAAGCCGGTATCCAGATCGGCGGCGCCGAAAGCCTCATGCCCGGCCAAGGCCAGCAGGAAGGCGATATTCGTGGTTACGCCGGCGATGCGGTATTCGCTCAACGCGCGGCGCATCTGCCGCAAGGCGGCGGCGCGGTCCGTATCCCACACGATCAGCTTGGCGATCATCGGATCGTAAAACGGCGTGACGCTGTCGCCTTCCCGCACGCCGGTATCCACACGCACATGCGGGCCTTCCGCTGGCGCGCGCAGCTGATGCAGCTTGCCGATGGATGGCAGGAAGCCCTTGGCCGGATCTTCCGCATAAACCCGCGCCTCGATGGCATGGCCATGGATGCGCAGTTGATCCTGCTTGAGCGGCAGCGGCTCGCCCGCCGCCACGCGCAATTGCCAGGCCACCAAATCCTGCCCGGTGATCATCTCGGTAACCGGATGCTCCACCTGCAAGCGGGTATTCATTTCCATGAAATAGAAGCGATCCGGACGCAGCCCATCGGCCACATCGGCGATGAATTCCACCGTGCCGGCGCCGACATAACCGATGGCCTTGGCGGCCTCCACGGCGGCCTTGCCCATGGCCTCGCGCATCGCCGGCGGCATATCAGGCGCGGGCGCTTCTTCCAGAACCTTCTGATGCCGGCGCTGCACGCTGCAATCGCGCTCGAACAGATGCACGGCATTGCCTTGGCTGTCGGCGAATACCTGGATCTCGATATGGCGCGGCTTGATCAGATATTTTTCCAGCA
>JAYSEE010000107.1:0-11183 GCA_041914045.1 Ferrovibrio sp.
TACAACGCCAAGGACGCCACGCTGTTCCGCGCCCGCGGCCGCGATCTCGATGCGGCGCGAAAGGCCCGCTGATGCGCCTGCTGCTGGTGGAAGACGATCAACGCCTGGCGACGCAGATCGCAGCCGCCCTGCGCAGCGAAGGCTATGCGGTTGATGTGGCGCATGACGGCGAGCGCGGCGAATTCCTCGGCGCCACCGAAACCTATAATGCCGCCATCCTCGATCTCGGCCTGCCGGGCCTGGACGGGCTTTCCGTGCTGCGGCAATGGCGCCGCGCCGACCATGCCATGCCGGTGCTGATCCTGACCGCCCGCGCCAACTGGACCGACAAGGTGGAAGGCATTGATGCCGGCGCCGACGATTACATGGCCAAGCCCTTCCGCATGGAGGAATTGCAGGCGCGGATGCGCGCGCTGATCCGTCGTTCGCATGGCTTCGCCGCGCCCGAGTTGACCTGCGGCCCGCTGCGGCTGGATCCGCGCGGCGGCAAGGCCAGCGTGGATGGCCGCGCGCTCGCGCTCACCGCGCAGGAATACAAAGTGCTGCGCTATCTGCTGCTGCATCAGGGCCAGATCGTCAGCCGGGCCGATCTGGCCGACCATATCTATGCGCTGGATGAAGACCGCGACAGCAACACCATCGAGGTGTTCATCGGCCGGCTGCGCCGCAAGCTGGGCGTGGATGTGATCGAGACCCAGCGCGGGCTGGGCTATCGCCTGCGCCCGCCGCCAGCGCCGCCCGAAACGCCAAGCCAAGCCGCGCCGGCATGAGGCATTCGCTTTCGCTGCGCCTGGTGCTGGGCGCGCTGGTCTGGCTTGCCGTGGCGCTGGGCTTCACCGGCTATGGCCTCGGCACGTTGTTCGAGCGCCAGGCGGAGAATGCCCATCTGCGCCTGCTAGGGGCCGATCTCACCGCCTTGGTGGCGGCGCTGGACTGGTCGGAGGATGAAGCGCCGTTGCTCAGCCGCCGCCCCGCCGATCCGCGTTTCGACCGCCCCTATGGCGGCCGCTACTGGCAAATCTCCACGCCCGACGGCGTGGTGCGCCGCTCGCGCTCGCTATGGGACCAGGCCATCGAATTGCCCGGCGACGATCTCTCCGACGGCCTGGAGCACCGCCATCTGCTGCCGGGGCCGCAGAAGCAGCGCCTGCTGGTGTTGGAACGCTCGGTGGTGCTGCCCGGCCATGAGGACAAGCCGTTGCGCCTGGCCGTGGCGCTGGATCGCGCCGAAATCGCGGCGGCGCGGCGGGAATTCGATCATCTGCTCTGGCTGGCGCTCGGCGCGCTCGGTCTTGGCCTTACCCTGGCGGTGACGGCGCAGACGCTTTACGGCCTATGGCCGCTGCGCCGCTTGGTCGCGGCCCTGGCGCGGATGCGCACCGGCACCGGCTATAGCGGAAACGAACGCCGCCTCACCGGGCAATGGCCCACCGAGGTGCGGCCGCTGGTGGAGGCCCTGAACGCCCTGCTGGCAACCGATGCCGAAAGGCTGGAGCGCGGCCGCCGGCAAGCCGCCGACCTTGCCCATGCGCTGAAATCCCGCCTCGCCGTGCTGGCCAACGATTTGCAGGACAATCCGACGGCGCGCGCCGATATCGAGGCGATGCGCCGCCAGGTCGAACGCCATCTCGCCCGCGCCCGCGCGGCCGGCGCGGCGCAGATCGGCGGCGCGGTTTGCGATGCCGGCGCGGCCGTCGCCGAACTGGCGCGCAGCCTGGCGCGGCTGCCTTCCGAACGCCCGCTGGACTGGTCTTGCGAGGGCGAAGGCCGCTTTGCCGGCGACCGCGAGGATCTGGTGGAGATGCTGGGCAACCTGCTGGACAATGCCCGGCTCTGGACCCGCAACCGCGTGGCGATCGGGCTGAGCGAACAGGCCGGGCGGCTGGAGATCGTGATCGACGACGATGGCCCCGGCATGCCGGAAGCCGCCCGCATGGCGGCGCTGGCGCGCTTCGGCCGGCTGGACGAAAGCGCCGCCGGCAGCGGCCTGGGCCTGGCCATCGCCGCCGATATCGCCGAGCTGTATGGCGGCAAATTGCGGCTGGAAACCGCGCCGATCGGCGGCCTGCGCGCCCGGCTGATCCTGCCCAGCCCGGGCGAGCCGGTGAGCGCCGCCTAACTGGACTCCGCCGCCCGGGAGCCCTATAACCCCGGCATGAGCCCCAGGAACGCCAATATGGGCATCGCGGCGCCCCTTCCCTTCATCAAGATGCACGGACTCGGCAACGATTTCGTGGTGCTGGACGCGCGCATCCATTCCCTGCCGCTGAGCCGCGAGAATGTGCGCCAGCTCGGCAACCGCCGCAGCGGCGTCGGCTTCGACCAGCTGATCACCATCGAACGCTCGCCCAAGGCCGATGCCTTCATGCGCATCCACAATGCCGATGGCGGCGAGGTGGAAAGCTGCGGCAACGCGGCGCGCTGCATCGGCGCGCTGTTGATGCGCGAACTGGGCCGCGATGCGGTGAGCATCGACACGCTGGGCGGCTGGCTGAACGCCAAGGGCGCGGCGCAAGGCCTTGTCACCGTCGATATGGGCCAGCCGCGCTTCGGCTGGCAGGAGATTCCGCTCAGCCGCGCCATGGATACCCTGGCGCTGGATTATACCTATGCCGGTTATTCCGAACCCGGGGCGGTGAATGTGGGCAATCCGCATGTGGTGTTCTTCGTGCCGGATGCCGAAGCGGTGCCGCTGACCGAGATCGGTCCGCGCA
Source organism: Ferrovibrio sp. (assembly GCA_041914045.1). Classification (GTDB taxonomy): domain Bacteria; phylum Pseudomonadota; class Alphaproteobacteria; order Ferrovibrionales; family Ferrovibrionaceae; genus Ferrovibrio. The sequence continues at coordinate 2,715 of JAYSEE010000107.1, forward strand.
TCGAGCATGATCCGCTTTTCCCGCAGCGCATCAACGTGGAATTCGCGCAAATGCTGGCGCCCGACCGCATCCGCATGCGGGTTTGGGAGCGCGGCGTGGGCATCACCAAGGCCTGCGGCACCGGCGCCTGCGCCACCCTGGTGGCCGCCGCGCGGCGCAAGCTTTCCGCGCGCAAGGCCGATGTGATCCTGGATGGCGGCACGCTGACCATCGAGTGGACCGACGACGACCGCATCCTGATGACCGGGCCGGCCACCGAATCCTTCCGCGGCGAAATCCCGCCGGCCTTCTGGCAAGACGGCAGCGCGGCGGCCTGAGCGCCATGTCGGTCCTCAGTTTCGGCTGCCGCTTGAACATCCAGGAGGGCGAGGCGATCCGCGCCCATCTGACGGCCGTCGGCCTGCGCGATGTGCTGGTGGTGAATACCTGCGCCGTTACCGCCGAGGCCGAGAAGCAGGCGCGCCAGGCGATCCGCCGGCTGAAGCGCGAAAACCCGCAAGCCGACATCGTCGTCACCGGCTGCGCCGCGCAGATTTCGCCCGACGCCTATGCCGCGATGCCGGAAGTGGCGCGCGTGCTGGGCAATGCCGAAAAGCTGCGCGCCGAGACCTGGCGGCAGCAATCCGACAGTGTCGGCGACATTATGGCCGCGCGGGCGCCGGAGGATTTGCCGGAAGAGCCCGGGCAGGATTTCAAGCTGCGCCCGCGCGCCTATCTGGAAATCCAGCAGGGCTGCGATCATCGCTGCACCTTCTGCATCATTCCCTATGGCCGCGGCCCCAGCCGGTCGCAGCCGCTGGGCGCCGTGGCGGAGCGGGCGCGCCGGCTGGCGGCGCAAGGCTTTCGTGAATTCGTGCTAACCGGCGTGGATATCGTTTCCTATGGCGGCGACCTGCCGGGCCGGCCGAGCCTGGGCCAGGCGGCGCGGCGGCTGCTCAATCTCGTACCCGAGATCGAACGCCTACGTTTCTCTTCGCTCGATCCCGCCGGCATCGACGACGATCTGCTGCGCCTCTATGCCGAAGAGCCGCGCGTGATGCCGCATGCGCATCTGAGCCTGCAAGCCGGCGACGATCTGATCCTCAAGCGCATGAAGCGCCGCCATAGCCGCGACCAGGCGCTGGCGGTGGCGGCCAGCCTGCGGGCGGCGCGGCCCGATATCGCGCTGGGCGCCGATATGATCGCCGGTTTTCCCACCGAGGATGACGCGGCCTTCCATCGCGGCGCCGATCTGGTGGACGAAATCGGCCTGGCCTATCTGCATGTATTCCCCTATTCGGCCCGCCAGGGCACGCCGGCCGCGCGTATGCCGCAACTGCCGATGGCGCTGCGCCGGGCGCGTGCCGCCGAATTGCGCCGGCGCGGCGAAGCCGGGCTGCGCCGGCATCTTTCGCAGCGCGCCGGCAAGGCAGCCAGCATCCTGGTGGAACAGGCCGGATTGGGGCGCGATGAAACCTATGCCCCGGTGAAGCTGGCCCTGGCGCATGATAAGGGCAGCGTGATTTCCGCCCGCGTGGAAGCAGCGCGCGATGGCGGCTTGTGGTTGGAGGCAGCGTGAGCGAAGAGAAAAAGACCGGCTGGTTCGGCCGGCTCAAGCAGGGTCTGGCCCGCAGCGCCTCGGCTTTGGGCGAACAGATCGGCGCGCTGTTCACCAAGCGCAAGCTGGATGCCGCGGCGCTTGAGGAATTGGAAGAAACCCTGATCAATGCCGATCTGGGCGTGAGCACCGCCGCCAGCATCGTGAAGGAAATCGCCCGCGAGCGTTTCGACAAGGAAGTGAGTTCGGAGGAAATCCGCACGGCTTTGGCCGACAGCGTCGCCGCTATTCTGCGCCCGGTGGAACAGCCGCTCGATCTCGACACAGGCAAGCCTGATGCTGGGCCCTGCGTGATCCTGGTGGTCGGCGTGAACGGCGTGGGCAAAACCACCACCATCGGCAAGATCGCCCAGCGCGCCCGCGAGGCCGGCAAGAAAGTGGTGCTGGCCGCCGGCGACACCTTCCGCGCCGCCGCCGTGGAGCAATTGAGCATCTGGAGCGAGCGCACCGGGGCCGCCATCGTGAAGCGCGAAACCGGCGCCGATGCCGCCGGCCTGGCCTTCGACGCGCTGACCCAGGCGCGCGAAAGCAACGCCGATCTATTGCTGATCGACACCGCCGGCCGCCTGCACAACAAGGCCGACCTGATGCAGGAACTGGCCAAGATCGTGCGCGTGTTGAAGAAACAGACGCCGGAAGCGCCGCATCATGTGCTGCTGGTGCTGGATGCCACCACCGGGCAGAACGCGCTCAATCAGGTGGCCACGTTCAAGGAAATCTGCGCGGTGAGCGGCCTCGTCGTCACCAAGCTGGACGGCACCGCGCGCGGCGGCGTGCTGGTGGCGATCGCCGATAAATTCGGCCTGCCGGTGCATTTCATCGGCGTGGGCGAAACCGCCGCCGATCTGCAACCCTTCAGCGCCGAGGGCTTCTCCCGCGCGCTTGCCGGGTTGGACGCCAAGGGCTGAGCCCATCGTCATGCCCGCTTGCGCGGGAATGACGTAGTAATTTTCAGCTTTTGAAGAAGCTGGCGGCATTGCCGCGCGCGGCATGCTTGCTTTCGATCACGGCACGGATCTTTTCGATCTCGGCCTGCAAGGCCGCGATCCGCTCTTCCAGATCGGCCACCGACATCGTGTCGTATTTCGGCGCGATAGCCGCCTTGGCCAAGGGCTCGTCCCAATCCATGGCGCTCCTCCTTACGCAATCCGTGTGATCCTAGCCTTGCCTCGCGCGGCATCAAGCGCTAAGTGAGCCGCAGCCAAGGAGGAACCAGATGCTGCCGCAAGAAATGACCGTGATCGAGATCAGCCAGCCCGGCGCGCCCGAAGTGCTGAAGCCCGCGCGCCGCAAGGTGCCGCAGCCCGGCCCTGGCGAGGTGCTGATCAAGGTGGCGGTGGCGGGCGTGAACCGGCCCGATCTGGTGCAGCGCGAGGGCCGCTATCCGCCGCCGCCCGGCGCCTCCGATATTCCGGGCCTGGAAGTGGCCGGCGAAATCGCGGCGCTCGGCCCTGATGTTGCGCGCTGGCAGCTCGGCGACAAGGTGACCGCCCTGGTCACCGGCGGCGGTTATGCCGAATGTTGCCCGGCGCCTGCCGTGCAATGCCTGCCGGTGCCGCCGGGCCTGAGCCTGGAGGAAGCCGCCGCCCTGCCGGAAAACTGGTTCACCGTGTGGAGCAACATCGTCGATCGCGGCGGCTTCAAGGCCGGCGAAAGCATCCTGATCCATGGCGGCGCTTCCGGCATCGGCGTGGCGGCCATCCAATTGGCCAAGCTGCTCGGCGCATCGAAAATCTACGCCACCGCCGGCACCGACGAGAAATGCCGCTATTGCGAAAGCATCGGGGCGGCGCGCGGCATCAATTACAAGACCGAGGATTTCGCCGCCGCGATTGCCGAGTTGACCGACAAAAACGGCGTCGATGTCGTGCTCGACATGGTGGGCGGCAAATACCTGCCCGGCAATATCAAATGCCTGACCGATGAAGGCCGCATGGTGGTGATCGCCATCCAGGGCGGCGCCAAGGGCGAAGCCGATCTCGGCCTGCTGATGCGCAAGCGCCTGACCATCACCGGCTCCACGCTGCGGCCCCGCCCGGTGGCCTTCAAGGGCGCCATCGCGGCGGCGCTGGAGGCGAAAATCTGGCCGGCCGTGGCCCGCGGCGAGGTGAAGGCGATCATCGATTCCCGCTATCCGCTGGCCGAAGCCGCCAAGGCCCATGCCCGGCTGGACCAGGGCAGCCATATCGGCAAGGTGCTGCTCACGGTTTAGGGCCGAACCGGGCAATTCCACTGCCGGAGGGGTTGTCTCGGCCGGCCAAATGGCTATTATTGCGGCGTTTTCCGGACATCCCCGCTGGGTTGGCCGGGGCGCCCTCCGGCAGGGGGACGCCCGGGCAAAACCGCTTGGGCCGGATAAGACCGTTTCACCGGAAGGATTTCGTGTCATGGCCCTGCCCCTGATGCCCAAGGCCACCGCCGTGTGGCTGATCGACAACACCAAGCTGACCTTCGACCAAGTGGCGCATTTCTGCGGCCTGCATCCGCTGGAAGTGAAGGGCATCGCCGATGGCGAAGTGGCCGTCGGCATCGTCGGCCTGGACCCGATGGCCAATGGCCAGCTGACCGCCGAAGAGATCGCCCGCTGCGAGACCGATCCGGCCGCCAATCTGAAGCTGCTGCCGCCCACCGTGCCGCTGGCCCGCCAGAAGAGCAAGGGCGCGCGCTACACCCCGCTCTCCAAGCGCCAGGACCGCCCCGATGCCATCGCCTGGCTGCTGAAGTATCACCCTGAAGTGGGCGATGCGCAGGTGCAGAAGCTGCTGGGCACCACCAAGGCCACGATTGAATCGGTGCGCAGCCGCAGCCATTGGAATGCCCCCAACATCAAGCCGCGCGATCCGGTGAGCCTGGGCATCTGCAGCCAGGGCGAACTCGACCGCGTGCTGCTGCTGGCCGCCAAGCGCCGCGACAACAAGGAAAAGCGCGAAGCGCGCGAACGCGCCCGCGCCGGCCTGCCGGCTCTCGAGCCCGCGCCGGCTCCGGTGCAGCACGATCCCTTCCCGCAAGCCGAGGAAGCCGCGCCGGTTTCCGACGAGCCGACCGTGGAGAGCGTGTTCTCCCGCGAGGACTAAGAACCGCTCGCAACCAGCCTGCCAAGCCGCCGCCATGCAAACCAGCGTGGCGGCGGTTTGCATTTGCGGGGCTTCCCTATAGGTGCGAAACCGTCTAGCGTTCCCTCAACAAACCAACAGGGAATGAGTGGGGAATGCTGGTATTCATCATCCGGCGGCTATTGCAGGCCGCTCTGGTGGTTGCTGTCATGTCGGTGCTGGTCTTCATCGGCATCTATATGATCGGCGACCCGCTCGCGATCCTGGCGAGCCCCGAGGCCACCGAGATCGACCGCGAGGAAATCGCGCGTGCGCTCGGCCTCGACCGGCCGCTCTGGGAACAATACATGACATTCATCGGCTCGGCCTTCGTCGGCGAGTTCGGCAAATCCTTCGTGTTCGGCCAGCCGGCCATGGGCGTGATCCTGGAGCGCATGCCGGCCACGCTGGAACTGGCCTTCACCGCCACCATCATGGCCTTCTGCATCGGCGTGCCGCTCGGCGTCTATGCCGGTCTGCGCCATGAAAGCGCCGGCGCTCAAGCGATCATGGCCGGTTCGATCCTCGGCTTCAGCCTGCCGAATTTCTGGGTCGGGCTGATGCTGATCATGGTCTTCGCGGTGCAGCTCGGCTGGATGCCGGCCTCGGGCCGCGGCCCCACCATGGAAGTGCTGGGCATGCAGCTTTCGATCTTCTCGGCCAAGGGCTGGCATCACATCCTGCTGCCGGCGATTACCCTGGCGCTGTCGAAATGCGCGCTGATCATCCGCCTTGCCCGCGCCACGGCGCGCGAAGTGATGCTGATGGATTACGTGAAATTCGCCCGCGCCAAGGGCCTGTCCGAACGCCGCGTGGTGGGCGTGCATATCCTGAAGAACATCATGGTGCCGGTGGTGACCGTCACCGGCCTGGAACTCGGCGCGCTGATCGCCTTCGCGGTAATCACCGAAACCATTTTCTCCTGGCCCGGCATGGGCAAGCTGCTGATCGATTCCATCACCCAGCTGGATCGTCCAGTGGTGGTGGCCTATCTGATCGTCGTGGTGTTCATGCTGGTGGTGATCAACCTGATCGTGGATATCCTCTATTCCGTGCTGGATCCCCGCGTGCGGCTGGGAGGCGCGCAATGAGCGAGGCTTCCGCCCCTCCCGCGCCAGCCCAGGCCCAGGCCGCCGCCAGCGAAACCCCGCTGCTGCGCATCTGGCGCGAATTCGCCGAAAGCAAGCTGGCCATGTTCGGGCTGGCGCTGTTCGTGCTGAGCCTTCTCGCCGCCTTGCTGGCGCCCTGGATCACGCCGCAGAATCCCTACGATCTCGCCAGCCTGGACATCATGGATTCGCGCATGCCGCCGGGCAGCCTGTCCGGCGACAATCTGGTTTTCCTGCTCGGCTCGGACGGCCAGGGCCGCGACATGCTGAGCGCCATGCTCTATGGCCTGCGCATCAGCCTGTTCGTCGGCGTGGTGGCCGTGGCGCTGGCGCTGGCGATCGGCGCCGTGGCCGGCATCGCGGCGGCCTATATCGGCGGTCGCACCGATGCGGTGATCATGCGCATCGTGGATATCCAATTGTCTTTCCCCGCCATCCTGGTGGCGCTGATCCTGCTGGCCGTGCTGGGCAATGGCGTGGACAAAGTGATCATCGCCCTGGTGACGGTGCAATGGGCCTATTTCGCCCGCACCGCACGCGGCGCGGCATTGGTGGAACGCAACAAGGAATATGTGGAAGCCGCGCGCTGCCTGGGCCTGAAACGCCCGCGCATCCTGCTGCGGCATCTGCTGCCCAATTGCATGCCTGCGCTGATCGTGATCGGCACGGTGGATATCGCCCGTTCGATCACGCTGGAAGCCACGCTGAGCTTTCTCGGCCTCGGCGTGCCGGTGACCGAACCTTCGCTGGGCATGCTGATCGCCAACGGCTTCGATTATCTGCTCAGCGGCGTCTATTGGATTTCCATGTTCCCCGGCATCGCGCTCACCATCGTCATCGTGGCGATCAATCTGGTGGGCGATAGGCTGCGCGACGTGCTCAACCCCCGCCTCAAGCGTTGATGCCCATGACCGCCCCAACCGCCGCCATGCCAACCCTTACCGTCGAAAATCTGCAAACCCACTTCCCCACCCGCGACGGCATCGTGCGCGCGGTGGATGGCGTCAGCTTCGAAGTCAAGGCCGGCGAAATCCTCGGCCTGGTCGGCGAAAGCGGCTCGGGCAAGAGCATCACCGGCTTTTCCATCCTGGGCCTGCTCGACCCGCCCGGCCATGTGGCCGGCGGCAGCGTGAAATTCAAAGGCGAGGATATCGTGGCCGCCGCGCCCGAACGGCTGCGGCAATTGCGCGGCGCGCGCATCGCCATGATCTTCCAGGATCCGATGATGACGCTCAACCCGGTGCTGCGCGTCGATACGCAGATGATCGAGGCGGTGCGCGCGCATAACAAGGTAAGCGAAAAGGCCGCCCGCGAGCGCGCCATCGAAACCTTGCGCGCCGTCGGCATCGCCGCGCCCGAGGAACGGCTGAAATCCTATCCGCACCAGTTTTCCGGCGGCATGCGCCAACGCGTGGCGATTGCCATCGCACTGCTCAACAAGCCCGATCTGATCATCGCCGACGAACCCACCACGGCTTTGGACGTGACCATCCAGGGCCAGATTCTGTATGAGATGCGCAAGCTCTGCCGCGAGACCGGCACGGCGCTGATCTGGATCACCCATGATCTTTCGGTGGTGGCCGGCCTGGCCGACCGCGTGATGGTGATGTATGCCGGCCGCATCGTGGAAACCGGGGCGGTCGCCGAAGTGCTGGAGCACCCGCGCCATCCCTACACGGCCGGCCTGATCGGCTCGGTGCCGGGCGGTACGGCGCGCGGCCATAAGCTGTTTCAGATTCCCGGCATGGCGCCGCCGCCGCTGAACCTGCCGCCGGGCTGCCGCTTCAAAAATCGCTGCGGCTTCGCCGATGCCGCCTGCGACGCCATGCCCGAGATGACGGAGCTTTCGACCGCCCATTGGGCGCGCTGCCATCATCCGCGCCCGGCCCAGCTTGAAGGCGGCGCCGCATGAGCAACGCTCCCATGATCGAACTCAGCGGCATTTCCAAACGCTTCGTCTGGAAGCTCGATATCGCCGCCAAGCTGGCCAATGTTTTCGGCGCCGGCCTGAAAGAGCGCGCCGTGCATGCGGTCAACCATGTCGATCTCGCCGTCCGCGAGGGCGAGGTGGTGGGCCTGGTGGGCGAAAGCGGCTGCGGCAAGAGCACGCTGGGCCGCATCGTCGCCGGCATCCTTGAGCAGAGCGAGGGTCGCATCCGCTTTCGCGGCCAGGATATCGCCGGCATGAATGAGCGCGAGCATGCGGTTTATAAGCTCGCCGTGCAGATGATCTTCCAGGATCCCTATGCATCGCTCAATCCGCGCATGCGGGTGGAGGATATCGTGGGCGAAGCGCCGCTGGCCCATGGCCTGATCGCGCGCGGCGAATACGGCGACTATGTCGAGCAGATGTTGCTGCGGGTCGGCCTCGATCCGCGCTACAAGAAGCGCTTTCCGCATCAATTCTCCGGCGGCCAACGCCAGCGCATCGGCATCGCCCGCGCGCTCGCCGTGAAGCCCGGCTTCATCGTCTGCGACGAGGCGGTGGCGGCGCTCGACGTGTCGATCCAGGCCCAGGTGCTGAACCTGTTCATGGAATTGCGCGAGACGCTGGGCCTCACTTATCTGTTCATCAGCCATAACCTCGCGGTGGTGGAGCATCTCTCCGACCGCGTGGTGATCATGTATCTCGGCCGGGTGGTGGAAAGCGCGCCGACGGAAGAGCTGTTCC
>JAYSEE010000108.1:0-8945 GCA_041914045.1 Ferrovibrio sp.
GATCAAGCGAGAGCATCGGATCGCCGCGGTCCACGCCAACGGCTTCGGCCAACGCCTCCAGCGGGGCATGCTCGCGGCCCTGGAGATTCACCTCGCCCAGCCGCATGTCGACCGTGGCACCGGCCTCGCCGGCGAAATCCTGCACGGCCAGCCGAACCTGAGCCGGCAGATCGGTGCGGAACCACACGTAACCGCTGCCGCCTGAAAGACCGATCACGGCTGCGCCAAGCAAACCCCATTTCAACCGGCGCCATAGCACCGATTTCGGCTTCCGGCGCGCCGGCGGCAGTGGCCGGCAATAACCCTTGGGCCGCGCTGGCGGCAGGCTGGGCGCGCAGGGTGCGCAGGGGCGATCTTCAGGCAGCACGACTAGCGACCGCATGAGGCATCCTCCACCATCCAGCGCACGAGCTGGCCGAACGAGAGGCCCTGATGCGCGGCAATTTCCGGCACCAGCGACAGCGGCGTCATGCCCGGCTGGGTGTTGATCTCAAGCAGGTAGAATTTGCCCGGCTCGCCAGCGGTGTCGTCATAGCGCCAGTCGGAGCGTGTCACGCCACGGCAGCCCAGCACCTGATGCGCCTTCAGCGCCAGCGCGCAGACTTCCTCATAAGCCGATTTCAGGATCGGCGCCGGCATCAGATGCGTGGCCTTGCCGTCGGTATACTTGGCTTCGTAATCGTAGAAGCGGCCATGGGCGCGGATCTCGATGGCGCCGAGCACGCGATTGCCCATCACCGCCACCTGGATTTCGCGGCCGGGAATATATTGCTCCACCAGCACGGTCTCGCCGAAGCGCCAGGCGGCATCGTCCTGCGGCTGGTAATTGTCGCCGGCCATGACGATATGCACGCCCACCGACGAGCCTTCGTTCAGCGGCTTGATGACATAGGGATGCGCCATCACCGGGCCGGCGGCGAAGGCGGAGCGATGCACCACCTTGCCTTCCGCCATCGGCATGCCATGGCCGGCCCAGACCGCCTTGGCCATCGGCTTGCTCATCGCCAGCGCCGAGGCCAGCACGCCGGAATGGGTGTAGGGAATGCCCAGCACTTCCAGCAGGCCCTGCACGCAGCCATCTTCGCCATAGGGGCCATGCAGCGCATTGAAGGCCACATCGGGCTTCAGCGTCGCAAGCTGCTCGGCCAGATCGCGGCCCACATCCACGGACGTGACCTTATAGCCCTCTTCCGCCAAAGCCTTGGCGCAGGCGCGACCGGAGGTGAGCGAAACTTCGCGCTCGGAAGACCAGCCGCCCATCAGCACCGCCACATGCTTGGTCATTGCGGCCCTCCCTTATTCTCATTGCTTGCGGATGGAACGCCGATGCGGCGGATTTCCCAATGCAGATCAATGCCGCTGGTCTCGAATACGCGGCGGCGCACGGTGTCGCCCAGGGTTTCGAGATCGGCGGCCGAGGCATTGCCGCGATTGATCAAAAAATTGCAATGCTGCTCGCTCACCTGCGCATCGCCCACCACCAACCCACGGCAGCCGGCGGCATCAATCAATTCCCAGGCCTTCTTGCCCGGCGGATTGGCGAAAGTGGAGCCGCCGGTGGCGCTTTTGATCGGCTGCGTGGTCTCGCGCGAGGATTGGATTTCGGCCATGCGCGCGGCAATCGCGCTGGCATCGCCGGGCCGCGCCTTCAGCCGCGCCGAGGTGAAAATCCAATCCGCCGGAATGCCGCATTGGCGATAGCCGAAGCCCATATCCGCCAGACTCAGCTTGTGCGGATGTCCATCATTATCCAGCGCTTCGGCTTCCAGCAGCACATCGCGCATCTCGCTGCCATAGGCGCCGGCATTCATGCGCAACCCGCCGCCGATGGTGCCGGGAATGCCGCGCAGGAATTCCAGCCCAGCCAGGCCGGCGCGCTGGGCAGCAAGCGACACGGCAACATCGGAGGCGCCGCCGCCAGCAACGATGCTTTCGCCTTCCACAACGATATTGCCGAAGCCTTTGCCGAGCCGGATCGTGACGCCCGGAATGCCGCCATCGCGCACCAGCAGATTCGAACCGACGCCGATCACGGTGAGCGGCAGGTCGCGCGGCCGTTCGCGCAGGAAATGCGCCAGGTCTTCGGCATCCGCCGGACGAAACAGCACTTCCGCCGGCCCGCCGACGCGAAACCAAGTGAGATCGGCCAGGCGCGCGCCCATGGCGTAGCCGCCGCGCGTGGCGGGCAGCCGCGCGATCAAATCGCCGCTCTCGCGCCGGGCCGCCATCATGCTGCCTCCATGCGCTTGCGCAATTCGGCCGGCAGGGCATTGGCCCAATTGGTGATGGTGCCCGCGCCCAGGCAGACCACCATGTCGCCTGAAACCGCTTCATTCAGCACCAAGGCCGGCAAATCTTCCGGCGCTTCCATGCCCAGCACGCGGCGATGGCCGCGCGCGCGCAGGCCTTCCACCAGCGCTTCGCGGCTGACGCCGGGGATCGGCGCCTCGCCGGCGGCATAGACATCGGCCACGATCACCGTATCGGCATCGTTGAAGCAGGCGCAGAAATCCTCGAACAGATCGCGCAGGCGGGTATAGCGATGCGGCTGCACCACGGCGATGACCTTGCCGTTCGTGTCGCCGATGGCTTGGCGCGCGGCGGCCAGCACGGCGGAGATTTCCACCGGATGATGGCCGTAATCGTCGATCACCGCGATGCCGCCGGCCTCGCCGGTGCGGGTGAAGCGGCGCTTCACGCCCTTGAACCCGCCCAGCGCGCGGCGCAGCACATCGGCTTCGAAGCCCATCTCGCGGGCAATCGCCGCCGCCACCAGCGAATTCTGCACATTATGCCGGCCATACATCGGCAGATGCACATCGGCAACGATATTGGTGTCGCCGGCCAGGCGGTCGGCATAATGCACATCGAAATGCGCGCCGGTATTGTCGAAGCGCAGATTCACCGCGCGCACATCGGCCTGCGGCGAGAAGCCGTAGGAAATGATGCGGCGATCGGTGACGCGGCCGATCAGCGCCTGCACCTCGGGATGATCAATGCAAAGCGCGGCGAAACCGTAGAACGGAATATTCTCCACGAATTGCTTGAAGCCCTCGCGCACCCTGTCGAACGAGCCGTAATGATCCAGATGCTCGGGATCAATATTGGTGACGGCGGCGATGGTGGCCGGCAGCTTCAGGAACGTGCCGTCGCTCTCATCGGCCTCGACCACCATCCATTCGCCCGAGCCGAGCCGCGCATTGGTGCCATAGGCATTGATGATGCCGCCATTGATCACGGTGGGATCGAGCTGCGCGGCCTCCAGCAAAGCCGCCACCATCGAAGTGGTGGTGGTCTTGCCATGGGTGCCGGCGATGGCGATGGACCATTTCAGCCGCATCAATTCGCCCAGCATTTCGGCGCGGCGCACCACTGGGATCAGGCGGGTGCGCGCCGCCTTCACTTCCGGATTGTCGGGCTTCACGGCCGACGAGATCACCAGCACCTCGGCGGCTTCCACATTCTCGGCGCGATGGCCTTCGAAAACCCGGATGCCGAGATCGCGCAGGCGCTTCACATTGGCATTGGCGGCGATATCCGAACCCTGCACGGAATAGCCGAGATTATGCATCACCTCGGCAATGCCGGACATGCCGATGCCGCCGATGCCGACGAAATGGATGATGCCGATATCCAGCGGCAGCGCCCTCATGCCAAACTCCTCATCGCTACACTGCCAGCCTGCGGCGCGGCCTGATGCGCAAGCAGGGTCTTTTCCACCAGATCGGCCAGCGCAACAGCGGCATCGCCGCGGCCCATGCCGCGCGCCGCCTGCGCCATCGCCGCCAGCCTGGCCGGCGCCGACAGCAAAGCCGCTATTTCGCTGGCCACGCGCTCGGCGGTGAATTCCGCCTGCGGCACCATCACGGCAGCGCCCGCGCGCAGCAAAGCCTGGGCATTGGCGGTCTGATGATCGTCGGTGGCATGGGCGTAAGGCACCAGCAGCGAAGGCCGGCCGATGGCGGCGATCTCGGCGGTGGTGGACGCGCCGGCGCGGCTGATCAGCAGATGCGCCCGCGTCATGCGTTCAGCCACATCGGCGAAAAAAGCGGCGGTTTCGGCCTGGAGGCCGCTGGCGGCATAAGCGGCGCGCACGCGTTCCAAATCTTCCGGTCGGCATTGCTGGGTCACGCGTAAACGGCGGCGCAGATCGTCGGGCAAAGCCGCGAGCGCGGCCGGCACGGCGTCGCTCAGCACGCGCGCGCCCTGGCTGCCGCCCAGGATCAGCAGGTCGATGCCATCCAGCGGCGCTGCATAGTTTGCATTGGCGGCGGCTTGCAGGATGGCAGGCCGCACCGGATTGCCGGTCAACACGGCATCGGCGCCGGCGGGCAGGAAGCGGGTTTCAGCAAAGCTCAGTGCAATCGCGTGCACGCGCCCGGCCAGCAGGCGATTGACGCGGCCGAGCACGGCATTCTGTTCGTGGATCAAGCTCGGCAGCCGCATCTGCGTGGCGGCCAGCATCAGCGGCAAGGCCGGATAACCGCCGAAGCCGATGGCCGCCGCCGGGCGCAAGCGCTTTAGCAACTGCCAAGCGGCCAGGATGCCGCGCATGATGTCCATGCCGGCCAAAAGCTTGCCGCCGAGATTCCGGCCCGTCGGCGTGCCGGCGGGAATGCGATACAGCGGCACGTCATGCGTTGCCGAGCCGAAGCCCTTGCCGCGCGTATCGGTGACGAATGCCAGCGCATGGCCGCGCCGCGTCAATTCCGCCGCCAAAGCCTCGGCGGGGAAGACATGGCCGCCGGTGCCGCCGGCCGCGAGCAGGATCGGGCCCGATCTCATGGCATGGCGAGACTTCATCGCAGCACCCCATGCTCGGGCCGCCAGCGGGTAAGCGCCAGCAGCATGCCCATGGCGAAAGCCAGCGCCAGCAGCGACGAACCGCCATAGGAGATGAACGGCAGGGTCATGCCCTTGGTGGGCAGCAGATGCAGGTTGACGCCGATATTGATCACCGCCTGCAAACCGAATTGCACGGTAAGCCCCGCGCCAGCCAGCAGCACGAACAGATTATTCTCGGTCAGCAGGCGGCCCATGCAGCGCAGCACCACGAAAGCGAACAGGCCCAGGATGAACAAGCAGGCGAACAAACCGAATTCCTCGCCGGCGACGGCGAAGATGAAATCGGTATGGGCATCGGGCAGCACATTCTTCACGCTGCCCTCGCCGGGGCCGCGACCGAGCAGGCCGCCCGCCGTGAAAGCCTCCATGGCGCGTTCGATCTGATAATTCTCCTTGCCCGAAGGATCGAGGAATTTGTCGATGCGCGCGGTGACATGCGGCAGGAAAGTGTAAGCGCCGAAAATGCCGACAAGGCCCAGCGCGCCCAGCACCAGCACCAGCAGCATCGGCAGACCGGCGATGAAGAATTGCGCGCTCCACACCGAGGCCACCACGATGGCCATGCCGAGATCGGGCTGCATCGCCAGTACGCCCAGCACCATGGCGCAGAGCGCGGCGCTGATCGCCCAGCCGGGAAAGCCGTTGCCGCGCCGCCATTCGGCGAACAGCCAGGCCGCCACCACGGCGAAGCTGGGCTTGACGAATTCGGATGGCTGCAACGAGATGCCGCCGAACTGAATCCAACGATGCGCGCCCTTCACTTCCGGACCCAGCACGAAGGTGAGCAGCATGCCCACGAAAGCGCCGAGGAACACGATCACCGCCGCACGCCGCACCCAGACCGGCGACAGCAGCGAGGTGCCCAGCATCACCAGGATGGCCGGCGCCAGGAACAGCAACTGGCGGGTGACGAAATGGAAGCTGCCATAGCCGATGCGGTTGGCGACGGCCGGGCTGGCAGCCAGGGTGAGCACCGCGCCGACGGCGATCAAGGTGCCGACCGCGATGAGCAGCCAGCGGTCGACGGTCCACCACCAGCGGCCGACGATGGAGGTATCGGTGCGGGACAGCGTGATCATGCCGCGGCCTCCTCGATCAGCTTGATGAAAACATCGCCGCGATGCTCGAAACTCTTGAACTGGTCGTAGGAGGCACAGGCCGGCGAAAGCAGCAGCACGGCGCCGGGGCGCTTCTCGGCTTTGGCCAGCGCCAGCGCATCGCTTACCGCGCGTTCCAGCGTGCCGCTCAGGCTGTGCGGCACGGCATCGCCCAGCGTATCAGCGAAGGCATTCGCGGCATGACCGATCAGGTAAGCATGGCGGATGCGCGGAAAATACGGCGCCAGCATCTTGATGCCGCCTTCCTTGGCCTTGCCGCCGGCGATCCAGTAGATCGTGTCGAAGCAGGCCAGCGCCTTTTCGGTGGCCTCGGCATTGGTGGCCTTGCTGTCGTTGATGCAGGCAATGCCGGCGATATCCGCCACCTTTTGCAGGCGATGGCGCAGGCCGGGGAATGTGGCGATGGCGGCCAGGATGGCATCGCGTTCCAGCCCGGCGGCGCGCGCGACGGCATAAACGGCGGCGATATTCTGGCCGTTATGCTTGCCCGGCAGCGCCGGAAAGCGCGCTAGGCTTTCGATCTTCGCGGCATTCTCATACAGCACGCCATCCACCGCCGAGATGCCGCCGGGCAGGATGCGCTCGACGGAAACCGGCAGGATGGCGCGGCCGGTCTTTTCCGCTTCCAACGCCGCATGGATGGCGCGGCAATATTTATCATCCACGCCGATCACGGCGGTATCGCCGGCTTTCTGGCCCTGAAAGATGCGGCGCTTGATGGCGGCGTAATTCTCCATGCTGCCATGGCGGTCGAGATGGTCGGGCGTGATATTGAGCAGCAATGCGATGCGCGCCTGCCAGCCGGGCGTGAGGTCGATCTGGAAGGACGACATTTCCAGCACGAAGGTATCGGCCGCATCCTGCTCCAGCACCGGCAGGCCGATATTGCCGCCCAGCGTGATCCGCTGCCCGGCGGCGCGCAGCACATGCGCCAGCAAGGCCGTGGTGGTGGATTTGCCGTTGGTGCCGGTAACGCCGTAAACCACCGGATGCCGCTCGCGCAGAGCCAGTTCGATATCGCCGATCACCGGCACTTTCACGCGCGCGGCGGCCGCCGCGCTTTCATGCGGCGCCGGATGGGTGAGCGGCACGCCGGGCGCCAGCACCAGAGCGACGCAGCCGGTCAGCGTGGCATCGTTGAGCGGCACCGGCTTGAAGCCGGCCTGCTCGGCCGCGTCCCGCGAGGCTTCCGAATCATCCCACAGCCGCACCTCGGCGCCGCCGGCCACCAGCGCGCGCGCAGCCGCCAGGCCGCTGCGGCCCAGGCCGAACACGGCGTAGGTCTGTCCCTTGGCGTGGCCGAGTGCGATCATCGCGAAACTACCTCAACTTCAAGGTGGAAAGCCCGGCCAAAGCCAGGATCACGGCAATGATCCAGAAGCGGATCACCACGGTGGGTTCCTTCCAGCCCTTCTTCTCGAAATGGTGATGCAGCGGCGCCATGCGGAACACGCGCTTGCCGGTGAGCTTGAACGACGCCACCTGCACCACCACCGAAACGGTTTCCAGCACGAACAAGCCGCCGATGATCGCCAGCACCAATTCATGCTTGGTGATGACGCTGACGGTGCCGAGCGCGCCGCCCAGGCTGAGCGAGCCGGTATCGCCCATGAACACCATGGCCGGCGGCGCGTTGAACCACAGGAAGCCGATGCCCGCGCCGACCAGCGCGCCGCAGAACACCGCCAGTTCGCCCGAACCCGCCACATAATGAATCTGCAGGTAATTTGCGAATACCGTGTTGCCGACCAGATAGGCGATCAGTCCGAAGCTGGCGGCGGCGATCATCACCGGCACGATGGCCAGACCATCCAGGCCATCGGTGAGGTTGACCGCATTCGACGCGCCGACGATCACGAATACGGCGAACGGCACCACGAACCAGCCGAGATTGAGCAGCACATCCTTGAAGAACGGCACGGCCAAACTGCGATTGAGCGGCGGCGCCATGATCGAGACGATCCAGAGCGCCACGGCCAGGCTGATGACGATGGTGGCGAGCAATTTCAGCTTGCCGGGCACGCCTTTGGGATTCTGCTTGGTCACTTTCAGATAATCGTCGGCGAAACCGATCAGGCCGAAACCGAAAGTGACGATCAGCACCGCCCAGACATAACGGTTGGTGAGATCGGCCCACAGCAAGGTGCCGACGCCGATGCCGATCAGCAGCAGGAAGCCGCCCATGGTAGGCGTGCCGCGCTTGGTGAGCAGATGGCTTTCCGGGCCATCGTCGCGGATCGGCTGACCCTTGCCCTGCTTGGCGCGCAGCCAGTCGATCAGCGGCTGGCCGATCACGAAGCTGAGCACCATGGCGGTGATGATCGCGCCGCCGGTGCGGAAGGTGATGTAGCGGAACAGGTTGAACACCGTGAAATCGTCCGCCAGGGGATAAAGCAGGTGATAAAGCATCTGGGCGCGAGTCCTTTCTCACCAGCCACTGGCGGCGCGCGGCGCGGGGGCCGGCGCAAGCAAACCATCGACGATCACATCCATGCGGCTGCCATGCGACCCCTTCACCAGAAGGATGTCGCCGGGCTTGACCTGGCCGCGCAGGATTTCCAGCAGTTCGGCCGAATTGGCGGCATGGCGGCCGCGCTTTTCCGGCGGCAGCGCATCGAACAGCGCGCGCATCAAAGGACCGGCGGCGAAAACCAGATCCACGCCATGCTCCAGCACGGATGCCGCCAGATCGGCATGCAGCTTTTCGCCGTCGGGACCGAGTTCCAGCATGTCGCCCAGCACGGCGATGCGGCGCGCGCGCCGGTCGGCCTTGCCCATCATCAGCACGGCGAAAGCCGCGCGCATGCTGGGCGGGCTGGCATTGTAGCTGTCGTCGATGATCTCGATGCCGCCCTCGCGCCAGGGCCGCTGAATGCGCTCGCCGCGCCCCTTCGGCGCCTTGATGCCGGCCAGCGCCAACCCGGCGCGCGCCAGATCGGCGCCCAGCGCATTGGCCGCCGCCAGCACGCCCAGCGAGTTGAT
>JAYSEE010000108.1:8989-10967 GCA_041914045.1 Ferrovibrio sp.
CCCAATGCGCGCCGGGCGCGCCGAGCTTGTAGGTGATGGCCTGGCCTTCGATCTCGGCCGCCACGCAGGAGCAGCCGGGATTGGGCACTTGCTTGATCAGCCGCGCCTGCGCCTGGGCATGCTGGCCGAAGCCGATCACCCGCAAGCCGCGCGCCTGGGCTGCGGCGGCCAGACGCTCGAACAGCGCATTGTCGCGGTTCAGCACGGCCACATTGCCGACTTCCATGCCTTCGAAGATTTCCGCCTTGGCATCGGCAATGCCTTCGATGCCGCTGAAATTCTCCAGATGCACGGCTTCGATATTGGTGATCAGCGCCACATGCGGGCGGGCCAGCTTGGCGAGCGGCGCGATCTCGCCGGCATGATTCATGCCCATCTCGATCACCGCATAGCGGCTATCCACCGGCATGCGCGACAGGCTGAGCGGCACGCCCCAATGATTGTTGAGATTGCCGCTGGAAGCATGGGTCGCGGATTGATCGGCCAGGATGGCGCGCAGCATTTCCTTGCTGCCGGTCTTGCCCACGCTGCCGGTCACACCCACCACGCGCGCGCCGCAACGCTGCCGCGCCGCCGCGCCCAGCGCATTCAGGGCCACGAAGGTATCCTGCACCATCAGCAGATTGGCATTCGGCGAAACGCCTTCAGGCAGATGATCCACCATCGCCGCCGCCGCGCCGCGCGTGAAAGCATCGGCGACGAATTTATGGCCATCGAAATTCGGTCCGCGCAGCGCGACGAACAGATCGCCGAAGGCCACCGCGCGGCTGTCGATGCTGACGCCGCTGGCCGTCCAGGCAACCTTGGCCTCGCCCTTGGCGGCGCGGGCGGCTTCATCGGATGTCCACAGCGCGAAAGCTTCCATTAATGTTTACCTGCGTATGCTTGAGTGCCCGGATCAGCACCTGCGGCAAGCGCGGACACGGCTTCGCGCGCCTCCACGCGGTCGTCGAAGGGCAGCGTCTCGCGACCCACGATCTGGCCTTGCTCATGACCCTTGCCGGCGATCAGCAGCAGGTCGCCGGCCTGCAAGCCGGCAACCGCCATGCGGATGGCGCGGCGGCGATCGGCGATCTCGATGGCATTGGGCGCGGCGGCGAGAATGGCGGCGCGGATATCGGCCGGGTTTTCGCTGCGCGGGTTATCGTCGGTCACATAAACGCTATCGGCCAGCCGCGCGGCGATCTCGCCCATCAGCGGGCGCTTGCCGCGATCCCGGTCGCCGCCGCAGCCGAACACCAGCACCAACCGGCCGGGGCAATGCGGCCGCGCGGCGCGCAAGGCGGTTTCCAGCGCATCGGGCTTATGCGCGTAATCGACGAAGATGCTGGCGCCATTCGCGCTGCGCGCAGCCAGTTCCATGCGGCCGGGCACGCCCGCAATGGCGCGCATCGCCGGCAGCACCTGCTCTACCTGCGCGCCGCAACCGATCACCAGACCAAGCGCTGCCAGCAGATTGCCGGCCTGAAAACCGCCGATCAGCGGCAGGTCGAGTTCGGCCTGGCGGTCGAAGGCCGTGAACGCGATGCGCAAACCGCCGGCATGCGGCTCGGCGCGCAGCAGGCGCAATTCGGTGCCGGCCTGGCCGTAGCGGATCATGCGCTGGCCGCGCTTGGCGGCGATGCCGGCCACATGGGCGGCGCGCGCGCCATCCATATCGATCACCGCCGTGCCGTCCGAGGGCAGCAAATCCTGGAACAGCCGCATCTTGGCGGCGAAATAGGCTTCCACATCGGCATGGTAATCCATGTGGTCGCGCGACAGATTGGTGAAGGCGGCGGCGCGGATGCGCACGCCATCCAGGCGATATTGATCCAGCCCATGGCTGGAGGCTTCCAGCGCCAGATGCGCGCAGCCGGCATCGGCTGCCATCGCCAGCATATGATGCAGATGCACCGGATCGGGCGTGGTATGCTCCACCTTCTCCTGCAAGCC
Source organism: Ferrovibrio sp. (assembly GCA_041914045.1). Taxonomy (GTDB): domain Bacteria; phylum Pseudomonadota; class Alphaproteobacteria; order Ferrovibrionales; family Ferrovibrionaceae; genus Ferrovibrio. The sequence continues at coordinate 10,925 of JAYSEE010000108.1, forward strand.
CGCGCCGATCAGGCCGAGCGTGCCGAGGCTGGCCGCCTTCAGG
>JAYSEE010000109.1:0-457 GCA_041914045.1 Ferrovibrio sp.
TTGACCTTCGAACGCGTCAAGGAAGCGGTTTTCCTCACGGCCCGCACCACGGCGATGGTCTGTTACCTGTTCGTCGGCTCCTGGACCTTCTCGTCGGTATTTTCCTATCTCGGCGGCCATAGCGTGGTGGAGCATTTCATCGTTGCGATGGACATGACGCCGATCCAGTTCCTGATCCTCACGCAGGTCATCATCTTCCTGCTCGGCTGGCCGCTGGAATGGAGCGAGATCGTCATCATCTTCGTGCCGATCTTCCTGCCGCTGCTGAAGGTGTTCGAGATCGACCCGATCTTCTTCGGCATCCTGGTGGCCTTGAATATCCAGACATCCTTCAACACGCCGCCAATGGCGATGGCGGCCTATTATCTGAAAGGCGTATCGCCGCCGCATGTGAAGCTGACCGAAATTTTCTCCGGCGCCCTGCCATTCGTCGGTCTGGTCTTCCTGTCGATGGTTC
>JAYSEE010000109.1:489-10913 GCA_041914045.1 Ferrovibrio sp.
GTCTATATATTCCCGCAGATCGTGATGTGGCTGCCGGAATATCTCTATGCGCCGTGATGGAACGGAACCGATGAATGCAATGAACGAGGCCGGGCTGGAATGGCTGTCGGCGGTGGAGGCCGCCGCCGCCATCCGCGAGGGCCGATTAACGTCGCGCGAATATACCGAGGCTTGCCTGGATGCCATCGAGCGCCAGGAGGAAACGGTGGGGGCCTGGACCTTCCTGGACCGGGATTATGCGCTGGCCCAGGCCGATGCGGCGGACGAGGCGCACCGGTTGGGTCGGCCGCATGGCCCGCTGCATGGCTTGCCGGTGGGCGTGAAGGATATCTTCGATACCCGCGACATGCCCACCGAGGATGGCTCGCCGCTGCATGCCGGGCGCACGCCGCGCGGCGATGCGGCGGCCGTGGCCCGGCTGCGCGCGGCGGGCGCGCTGATAATGGGCAAGACCGTCACCACCGAATTCTCCGCCTATCATCCGGGCAAGACCGCCAATCCGCTCGATCCCGCGCGCACGCCCGGCGGCTCGTCCAGCGGATCGGCCGCCGCCGTGGCTTGCGGCATGGTGCCGCTGGCGATCGGCAGCCAAACCAGCGGCTCCACCATCCGTCCGGCCTCGTATTGCGGCGTGGTTGGCTACAAGCCCAGCTTCGGCGCCATCCCACGCAGCGGTGCGCTCAAACTGTCGCGGGCGCTGGATCATGTGGGCATCTTCGCGCGCGATGTGCCGGATGCGGCGCTGCTGGCGGAATGCTTGTTCGGTTTCGATGCCGAGGATCCCGACAGCAGGCTCCAAGCCGTGCCGCCGCTTTTGCGCGCGGCATTGTCGGAGCCGCCGGCAGCGCCCAGGCTGGCCTTCGTCCCCGGTCCCGTCTGGGAACAGGCGGAGGACGAAACCCGCGAAGCCTTCGGCGAGTTGATCGAGGCGCTGAATGACTCCGGCGCCGAGCGGATCGAGCAATTTGATCTGTCGGAAGGCTTCGCGCAGGCGCAGGCGCTGCATGCCGTAGTGATGGAAACCGATCTGGCATGCAATCTGGCGCGCGAATACCGCGATGGCGCGGAGCGGATCAGCCCGGTGCTGCGCGGCATGATCGAGCGCGGCTTGAAGCAGCATGGCGCTTATGATTATGCCCGGGCCTTGGCGATGATCCCGGCGTTGAACGAATCATTGGAAGAAGCCTTCTTCAGCTTCGATGCCTTCATCACGCCGTCTGCGGCCGGACCAGCGCCTTTGGGGTTGGAAGCGACCGGAAGCCCGGCTTTCTGCACGCTCTGGACTTTTTGCGGTCTGCCGGCCGTTACGCTGCCGCTATTGCGCGGGGCCGACGGCATGCCGCTGGGCGTGCAGCTGGTGGGCCCGCGCGGCGCGGATGCCAAGCTGCTGCGCACCGCGCAATGGCTGATGACGCGTGAATTCGCCTGAGATGGAAAAAGCCATGGGAGACGCCGTATGTTCAAGTCGAACCTGATTGCCGGGCTGCTGGGCATCGTTTCGGTAAGCGCGTTCATGGGCATCGTGGTGGGCTGGGTGAAGGCCGTGCCGCTGATTGTGATCGCGCTGATCGTCGGCGCCATGATGCTGTACGACTTCTGGCTGGAAATGCGCCGGACCCGCGAAAACCGCTCCTGATGCCGTCTCAACATTAAAAAGATTTAATCCGGCCTTCAGGCCCCGTGCAGGCGGGGCTTCCTATCTTGCAGGCATCCGATCAGCCAAAGGAGGATGCCATGCGCTTGAAACGGACCCTCATCGCCGCCCTGCTGGCCAGCACCGTGCTTTCGGCCACCGGCGGCTATTTCGTCGCCCGCGCCGCCGGCAACGAGGCGCTGCCGGTCAATCCGCCGGCGGTGCAGTTGCCGGCTTTGCAACAGGCCGCCCGCCCGGGTTTCGCCGATCTGGTGGAGAAGGTGAAGCCGGCGGTGGTGAATATCGCCACCACTGAAAAGATCGAGACCGGCCGCAACCGCGGCCCCAATTCCGGGCAGCCGCCGCAGAATCTGGAGGAATTCTTCCGTCAGTTCATGGAGCAGCAGCAGCGCCAGGCCGGGCCGCGCCATGCCCTGGGCTCGGGCTTCATCATCGATCCGGCCGGCTATATCGTCACCAACAACCATGTCGTGGATGGCGCCGCCAAGATCATGGTGAAGCTGGAAGACGGCAACGAATACGCCGCCACGCTGAAGGGCCGCGACGAAAAGACCGATCTGGCCTTGCTCAAGATCGATGCCAAGCAGCCGCTGCCCTATGTGGCTTTCGGCGATTCCGACGCCGCCCGCATCGGCGATTGGGTGCTGGCGGTGGGCAATCCCTTCGGGCTGGGCGGCACCGTCACCGCCGGCATCCTGTCGGCGCGCGGCCGCGACCTGAATAACGGGCCTTACGACAGCTTCCTGCAAATCGACGCGCCGATCAATCCGGGCAATTCCGGCGGCCCGATCTTCGATATCTCCGGCCGGGTGATCGGCATTTCCACGGCGATCTATTCGCCCAATGGCGGCAGCATCGGCATCGGCTTCGGCGTGCCGGCCAATATGGCGGCCAGCATCGTCGCGCAGTTGAAGAGCAGCGGCCAGGTGCAGCGCGGTTGGCTGGGCGTGAGCCTGCAGCCGATGACCGAGACCATGGCCAAGGCGCTGGGCCTGCCCAAGGCGGCCGATGGCAAGGTGGCCGGCGTGCTGGTGAACGGCGTGCAGGATGGCAGCCCGGCCGAGCAGGCCGGCCTGCGCCAGGGCGATGTGCTCACCGCGCTGAACGGCACCGGGCTGCGCGATGGCCGCGATCTCGCCACCCGGGTGGCGTCGCTCAAGGCCGGCGAGAAGGCGGCGCTTACCTATTGGCGCGAGGGCAAGGAGCATGTCGCCCGCGTCGAGGTCGGCAACCAGCCGACCGAGCGCACCGCCGATGTCGCCGCCGAGCAGGGCGAGGCCAAGGTGGGCCTCAGCCTGGCGCCGCTGAACCCGCAATTGCGCGAGCGTTTGGGGCTGCAGGGCGGCAAGGGCGGCGTCGTGGTGGCCGAGGTGGAGCCCGCCAGCAAGGCGGATGAAAGCGGCGTGCGGCCCGGCGACGTGATCGTCGGCGTGGCCGGCCAGCCGGTGCGCGACCCCGATCAGGCGGTGGCCGCCATCCGCCAGGCGCAGCATCAGAAGCGGGAAGCCATCCCCTTGCTGGTCATGCGCGACGGCACTACCTATTATCTTGCCTTGCAACTCGCTTAACGGAATGATCGGGCGATTTCGACATGAAATTCCTTCTGGTGGAAGATAATGCCGAGGTCGCCCGTTTCGTCCGCAAGGGGCTCGCGGAAGCCGGCCATACCGTGGATCATGCCGATAATGGACGCGACGGCCTGTTTCTCGCCAGCACGGAAAAATTCGACGCCATCATCGTGGACCGCATGCTGCCCGGCGGCATCGACGGCTTAGGCATCATCGAGGCGCTGCGCCGCACCGGCAATGCCACGCCGATCCTGATCCTGAGCGCGCTGGCGGATGTGGACGAACGCATCCGTGGCTTGAAGGCCGGCGGTGACGATTACCTGACCAAACCTTTCGCCTATGGCGAGTTGGAAGCCCGCTTGCTGGCGCTTACCCGGCGCGGCGCTTCGCAAGCGGCGGAAACCGAGCTGGCGGTGGGCGATCTGCGGCTCGATCTGCTGGCCCGCAAGGCCAGCCGCGCCGGCAAGCCAATCGCGCTGAAGCCGCGCGAATACAAGCTGCTGGATTATCTGATGCGCCATGCCGGCCAGGTGGTCACCCGCACCATGCTGCTGGAATCGGTGTGGGATTATCATTTCGATCCGCAGACCAATGTGATCGACGTGCATATCAGCAATCTGCGCCAGAAGATTGATGCCGGCTTCGACGCGCCTTTGCTGCATACCGTGCGCGGCGCCGGCTATAAGCTTGCCGTCGACCCATGAAGCTGCTGCGCTCCACATCCTTGCGCGCCGCGCTGCTTTTCGCCGGCCTGTTCGTGGCGGCGGCCATAATGCTGGCCGGTCTGCTCTGGTGGAACACCACGGGCTATCTGGACCGCGAGACCGACGCGGTGATTGCCGCCGATACCCGCGCCGTGGCCGACCGGCTGCGCGATTTCGGTCTGCCCGGCGCGATCCGCATGCTGGAAGAGCGCGTGGAAGCGAATGGCGCGGACAGGCGGGCGATCTATCTGCTGGCCGATCCGCGCCTGCGGCCGCTGGCCGGCAATGTGGATGCCTGGCCGCTGAAAGTCGGCGCGCAGGCCGGCTGGTACGAAATCGACCTGGTCTATCGCGACAAGCTGCATGCCACGCGGCTGCTGCATGTGGCCTTGCCGGGCGGTTTCCAGTTGCTGGTGGGGCGCGATGTGCAGGATCGCGCATTGATCCGCGATCTGTTCCTGCGCGCCTTGATATGGTCCGGCCTGCTGGTGCTGGCTTTGGCGCTGGGCGGCGGTTGGCTGGTGCGGCGCGCCGTGCTGCGCCGGGTGGAAGGCATCAACCGCACGGCCTTGGCGATCCAGCAGGGCGATCTCACCCAACGTTTGCCGCAGCGCGCCGGCAGCGATGAATTCGATCAGCTTGTGCTGACCATCAACCAGATGCTGGATCGCATCGAACATCTGGTGGAGGGCGTGCGGCAGGTTTCCAACACCATCGCCCACGATCTGCGCACGCCGCTGGCCGAAACGCGCGCGCGGCTGGAGGGCCTGCTGCGGCAGACTTCGGAGCCCGCGCAAGCCGAAATCGCCGCCGCCATGGCGGATATCGACCGGCTGATCGGCGTGTTCAATGCGTTGTTGCGTTTGGCCGAACTGGATTCCGGCCTGCGCCGCGCCGGCTTCGACGAACTCGATCTCAGCGAATTGGCGGAGGAGGCGGCGGAGCTTTACGCCCCCAGCGCCGAGGCCAAGGGATTGATGCTGAGCTGGGATGCGCCGCCCGGCCTGCGCCTGCATGGCGACCGGCAATTGCTGGCGCAGGCTATCGGCAACCTGCTCGACAATGCGATCAAATACACCGCTGCTGGCGGCCGCATCATGCTGACCGCGCGGGCCGATGCCATCACCGTGGCCGATAACGGCTCCGGCATGAGCGACGACGAGCGCGCGCGCGCCGCCGAGCGTTTCTATCGCGCCGACAATAGCCGCAGCCAGCCCGGCTTCGGCCTGGGCCTCAGTCTGGTGCAGGCCGTGGCCCGGCTGCATGGCGGACAATTGAAGCTGTCCGACAACCAGCCGGGCTTGCGGGCGGAGATCGTTTTGCCCGCATCTTAAAATCGTCATGCCCGTACTTGTTGCGGGCTCCATGCTTCGGCAGCGGCCATGGTTCAGCACCGGTAATGCGTCAGGCATGGACCACCGGGACAAGCCCGGTGGTGACGGCAGGGTTCAGGCGGCGTAGAAGCGCTTGCCTTCCGTGGCCATGTCGCGCAGCAGCTTGGGCGGCGTGAAGCGCGCGCCATGCTTTTGCGCCAGGGCGTCGCATTCGGCCACGAAAGGCTTCATGCCCACGGTGTCGATATTGCTCACCGTGCCGCCCCGGAAGGGCGGGAAGCCCCAGCCCATGATCGAGCCCACATCGGCATCGCGCACGTCGATCACCACCTTTTCCTCAAGGCAGCGAGCGGTTTCCACTGACTGGATATAGACCAGGCGCTTGATCACATCCTGCACATCGGGCTGCGCGGCGGCCAGCGGGAATTGCTCGGCCAGGCCCGCCCAGAGCCGCTTCTTGCCGTCCGCCGGATACTCGTAAAAGCCCTTGCCGGCTTTCTTGCCGATGCGGCCGAGCTTTTCCACCATGGCGGTCATCACCGGCTCGGAACCATCGGCTTTGTAGGCCGCGCCGAGATCCTTCTTGGTCTGCTGCCGCACGCGATGCATCAGCTCCAGCGACACTTCATCGGCCAAGGCCAGCGGACCCACCGGCATGCCGGCCATCTTGCCGGCATTCTCGATCAGCGCCGGCGCGACGCCTTCGCTCAGCAGGGTGAGGCCTTCGTTCACATAGGTGGCGAAGACGCGGCTGGTATAGAAGCCGCGGCTGTCATTCACCACGATGGGGGTCTTGCGGATTTTCTTCACGAAATCCATGGCACGCGCCAGGGTTTCGTCGGAAGTCTGCTTGCCCCGGATGATTTCCACCAGCGGCATCTTGTCTACCGGCGAGAAGAAATGCAGGCCGATGAAATTGGCCGGCCGCGCGCTGGCTTCCGCCAGGCCGGTGATCGGCAGTCTTGGTCACATCCGCCTTGATGGCGCGATCCTCGAACACCGCCTCGACCACCAATTCGCAGCCCTTGAGCTGGGCGTAATCCGTAGTGGGGGTGATCAGCGCCAGTTGCGCATCGCGCGCTTCGGGCTTCAGCTTTTTCGATGCCACGCGCTTGTCCAGCAGGCCGGCGCTATAGGCCTTGCCCTTTTCGGCGGCTTCCTGCGTGCTGTCGAGCAGCACGACATTCAGGCCGGCGGAAGAGGCGGCAAAGGCGATGCCCGCGCCCATCATGCCGGCGCCGAGGATGCCGATCTTGCTGTAAGCCTGGGTCGGCACGCCCTTGGGCCGGTTGGCCAGCTTGTTGGCTTCGCCCACCGAGATGAACAAGCTGCGGATCATGTTGCGCGCCGCGTCCGACGTGGCGCAGGCGACGAAATAGCGCGCCTCGATGCGGATCGCGGTGTCGATATCCACCAGGCTGCCTTCATAGACGCAGGACATGATATGCTGCGCCGCCGGATAATTGCCGAAGGTCTTGGCCCGCAGCATGGCATTGCCCGCCGTGAAGGTTTGCGCGCCGGCCGGAGTCATGGCGGCATCCTTCATGCGATAGCCCTTCTGGTCCCAGGGCTTGACGGCATCGGCCGGCGTAGCGGCGAGGATCCATTCCTTGGCGCGTTTGAGCAGGTCGGCCGGCGGCACGATCTCGTCGATCATGCCCATGCCGAGCGCGGTTTTCGGATCCACCTTGCGGCCTTCCAGCAGCATCGGCAGCGCATTGCGCAGGCCGATCAGGCGCGGCAGGCGCTGGGTGCCGCCGGCGCCGGGCAGCAGGCCGATGGTCACTTCCGGCAGGCCGATCAGCGCCTTCGGATTGTCGGCCACGATGCGGCGATGGCAGGCCAGGCAGATTTCATAGCCTCCCCCCAAAGCCGTGCCGGGCACGGCGGCCACGAAGGGCTTGCCGGCCTTTTCCATGGCGCGGAACAGCTTATGCAGGTCCATCGAGAAATCGAACATGGCCTGCGCGCTGGTATCCTTGAATAAGGTGATCAGATCCGCGCCGGCCACGAAATCCGGCTTGGCGGAGGCGACGATCACGCCCTTCACGGCCTTGTCGGCAATCGCCTTCTCGACCGCGCCCTTGAAGGCCAGGATCGAGCCTTCGTTCAGCACGTTCATCGACCGGTCGGTCATGTTCCAGGTGATGGTGGCGACGCCGTCGCCATCGACAATGTAATCAATCATGGCGGAAATCCTCAGACGCGTTCGATGATGGTGGCGGTGCCCATGCCGGCGCCCACGCAAAGCGTGATCAGAGCGGTGCTTTTGCCGCTGCGCTCCAGCTCGTCCACCATGGTGCCGAGGATCATGCCGCCGGTCGCGCCCAGCGGATGGCCCAGCGCGATGGCGCCGCCATTCACGTTGATCCTATCATGCGGCACATCCAGCGCCTGCATGAAGCGCAGCACCACCGCCGCGAAAGCCTCGTTCAATTCCCACAGGTCGATATCGGAGGGCTTCATGCCGGCCAGACGCAAAGCCTTTTCGGCGGCGAAGCTGGGGCCGGTGAGCATGATGGTGGGTTCCGAGCCGATCGAGGCGAAGCTGCGGATGCGGGCGCGCGGCTTCAGGCCGGCCTTCTTGCCGGCCTCGGTATTGCCGATCAGCACGGCCGACGCGCCATCCACGATGCCGGAGGAATTGCCAGCATGATGCACATGCTCGATACGCTCCACTTCCGGATAGCGCTGCATCGCCACGGAATCGAAACCGAATTGCTCGCCCGGCACGGTGAAGGAGGCGTCGAGCTGCGCCAGGGTCTGCATGGTGGTTTCCGGGCGCATATGCTCGTCGTGATCCAGCACCATCAGGCCGTTGATGTCCTTCACCGGCACGATGGATTTCTTGAAGCGGCCTTCATCCCAGGATTTCTTGGCGCGCTTCTGGCTTTCCACCGCGTAAGAATCCACATCGGCGCGGCTCATGCCGTATTTGGTGGCGATCAGATCGGCGGAGATGCCCTGCGGGATGAAATAGGTGGGGATCGCCACCGCCGGGTCCAGCGCCCAGGCGCCGCCATCCGAGCCCATCGGCACGCGGCTCATGCTTTCCACGCCGCCGCCTATCGCCATCTGCGACTGGCCGCTCATCACCTGGGCCGCCGCCATGTTGCAGGCCTCCAGGCCCGAGGCGCAGAAGCGGTTGACCTGCACGCCGGCGGTGGTTTCGGCATAGCCCGACTGGATCACCGCCACGCGGGCGATATCGGCGCCCTGTTCGCCCACCGGCATCACGCAGCCCAGCACCACGTCGTCCACCAGGCCGGTATCCAGTTCGTTGCGGTCGCGCACGGCTTCCAGCACCGTGGTGGCCAGCCGCATCGGCGTCACTTCATGCAGGCTGCCGCTGGCGCGGCCCTTGCCGCGCGGGGTGCGCACGGCATCGTATACGAAGGCTTCGGTCATCTGATTTCTCCCTAGCTTTGCCGTCACTCGCCGGATACCCGGTTATCTTGAAATGGGTCAGAGCGTGCGCCCGATCAACTCCTTCATGATCTCGTTGGTGCCGCCGTAGATGCGCTGCACGCGCGCATCGGCATAGGCGCGGGAAATCGGGTATTCCCACATGAAGCCATAGCCGCCATGCAATTGCAGGCAGCGGTCGATCACCTTGTTCTGCAAATCCGAGCACCAGTATTTCGCCATCGCGGCGGTGGCGACATCCAGCTTATTCTGCGCCACCAGCTCCACGCATTTATCCACGAAAACCCGGGCGATCTGGGTCTCGGTCTTGATTTCGGCCAGTTCAAACCGCGTATTCTGGAAATCCAGGATCGACTTGCCGAACGCCTTGCGCTCGCGGGTGTAATCCACCGTCCATTTCAGCGCCGCCTCGCAGGCCGCCGCCGCCATGATGGCGATCTGCATGCGCTCCCAGGCCAGTTCCTGCATCAGCATGTAGAAACCTTGCCCCTGACCGCCCAGCAGGGCATCGGCCGGCACGCGCACATCGGCGAAGAACAATTCCGACGTGTCCTGCGCCCGCATGCCCAGCTTGTCGAGATTGCGGCCCTTGGTGAAGCCCGGCATGCCGGCCTCCACCAGGAACAGCGAAATGCCCTTGGCGCCCTGGGCCGGATCGGTCTTGGCCACCACGATCACCAGATCGGCATTCTGGCCGTTGGTGATGAAGGTCTTCTGGCCGTTGATGATGAAGTCGTCGCCCTGGCGGATGGCGGTGGTCTTCACGCCCTGCAAATCCGAGCCGGCGCCGGGCTCGGTCATGGCGATGGCGCCGATCACATCGCCGGCGGCCATCTTGGGCAGCCATTTCCGCTTCTGCTCCTCGGTGCCGTAATTCAGGATATAGGGCGCCACGATATCGGAATGCAGCGAAAAGCCCGGGCCGGTGAAGCCGGCATAGGATTGCTCTTCCATCAGAATGGTCGAATAGATGCGGTCCGCGCCCACGCCGCCGTATTCTTCCGGCATGGTGGCGCAGAGGAAGCCGGCCTCGCCCGCTTTTTTCCAAAGCGCGCGGGGCACGATGCCTTCTTCTTCCCACTTGGCGTGATGTGGCGCGACTTCGCGCTCGTAGAACCGCCGCACGGATTCGCGGAATTGCTGGTGCTCTTCGTTGAAAATCGTGCGCGGTATCGCCAGTTCGATCATTGTTATGGTTTCTCCCTAGACTGAATAACGAAAGCTTAGAAAGCGGCGGCCTCCATAGCCATCATCGAACCCGCGCCGGCCTGAATCTTGGCCAGTTGCGCCGCCGTGTCGGGCAGCATGCGGTCCATGAAGAACTTGCCGGTCAGCAGCTTGTTCTGGAAGAAGGCTTCGTCGCTGCTGCCGGCCGCCAGCTTCTCATGCGACACCTGGGCCATGCGCGACCACATGAAGCCGATGGAAACCAGACCGAACATGCAGAGGTAATCCCACGAGGCCGCGCCGGCTTCATCGGGGTTCTTCAGGCCCTTTTCGCTGATATAGCCGGTGGCGGTTTGCAGCCGGGCGAAGCTTTTCGCCAGCGGCATCACGAAATCCTTGCCGATCTTGGGATCTGCCATATTGGCCTGGATGAAGCCATCCACCTGATGGAAGAAGCGGCGGGCCAAGCGGCCGATGCCGGTCGGCAGTTTGCGGCCGACAAGGTCCAGCGCCTGAATGCCGTTGGCGCCTTCGTAGATCATGGCGATGCGGGCATCGCGCACGAACTGCT
>JAYSEE010000110.1:0-10786 GCA_041914045.1 Ferrovibrio sp.
GTCTGGGGCAAAGGCATCATGCCGGTAATGGCCAAGCGGCTGGATTGGGATTTGCTGCTGCCTTACGCCATCTGGTGGGTACGGGAATACAAGCGCGGCCATCGCATCGGCTGGGGCGAAATCTTCCGCCGGTCATACGCCTCGATAAAATTCCGCCTGACCACCCCGCGCGCCGTCCGCGCCAGGTTAAGCGCCGCCGAAATCGAGCGCGACGCCAGCCGGCAGCGCATCGCCCAGTTGATTGCAGAATGCGATGCCGCGCGCCATGAAGTGGGACAGCGGATCGCCGAGCGCGACGGCGCCGCCAATGCGCTGATGGAAGCGCGAGCCGAGCTCGACTCCGCCCGCATCGCCCATAGCGATGCGCTGAGCCGGCTGCAATCCCACGCAGCGGATGTGCAGAATGCCATCGCCGAAGCCATGGCTGCTCGCGATCATGCCCTTGCCCGTCTTGCCGAGGCAGAGCGCAATCTGGAAACAGCAAACCGCGCCATAGACGCCATAACAGCGCGCAACGCCGATCTTTCCGGCGCCATGTCCCGGTTGCTTGCCGAGCGCGACGACATCTTCAAGCAATTGCAGCAAACGCAAGCCCGGCGAGACGAGCACTTGGCCAATCTAGAGGCTATGCCGGCCTTGCAGACGCGGCTTGAGGAAACCGAGCGGCAACTAGCCGCTCTGCAAGCCGAAATGGATGGCCGCCTTGCCGCGGCGGCAACAGCAGCCAGCGCGCAACTCGCGGAAGTCAAAACAGAGGCCGAAGCTCGCCTTGCCGCTGCAAATGCCGAAGCCAATGCGCAGCTCGCCGCCGCCAAGGCGGAAGCGGAATCCTTGCGCAAGCAACTGACCGGCCAGACCGCCGAGTTGGGGGATTTGCGCCAAGCCGTGGCGCGCATCAAGCTGCCGCCCATGCTGGTAACGACGATGCCGAAATCCGGCACCTACTTCATCAGCGGGCTATTCGAGGCCGGCCTGAAAATCGCCACCCGCATCGTCAGCCATCAATATTTTCCAGACGACGTGATCCGCCAGCCGGAACTGCGCGCTCTGTCGGAAGGCAATTGCATCAGCCAGGATCATTTCGGGGCCAGCCGCATCAACCTCACGCATATCGCCCGGCATGTGGATCGCGTGCTGGTGCATCTGCGCGATCCGCGCCAAGCCACGTTGTCTTATGTGCATTACCTGACCGATCCGTCCTTCCGCGCCAATGAGGCGGCCACTCTGAAATTCGTCTATCCGCCGCTGCCCAACGATTTCTACGCGCTTCCCTTCGAGCAACGGCTGGATTGGGGCATCGACCATTGGTTGCCGTTGCTGATCGAATGGGTGGATGGCTGGCTGCGCGCGGAAGCGGAAGCCAAGGCCGACGGCGGCAAATTGCGCATCGGCTTCACTCGCTTCGAAGACATGTCGGTGGATCAAGAAGGCTTCACCGCCGGGGTATTGGATTTCTTCGGCATTCCGGCCGAACGCTTCATCAAGCCGCCATTGAAGGCCGAGGAAGTGAAGCATTTCCGGCGCGGCGAGTCCGATGAATGGCGCCGCGTTTTCAGCCCGGACCAGATTGCACGCGCCGAGAAGCTGATTCCGCGCGCGATGGCCGAGCGTTTCTCCTGGCCGCTCGGGCAATGAAGCGCAACCTGCTTTTCATCCTGCGCGACTGGGCCAGGGGAACGCTGCACTGGCGCTACTGGTGGAATTTCGCGCTGCTGGATATTTCGCTGCGCTATCGGCGCTCGATCCTCGGCCCCTTCTGGCTCACCATCAGCTTTCTGATGACGGCGGCGGGTCTGGCCGTGGTCTATTCCGCGCTGTTCAACATGGAAATCCGCCATTACATCCCCTATCTGGTGGCCGGCCTGGCGACCTGGGGCTATGTAAGTTCGCTGATCAATGAGGGCTGCACATCGCTGACCCGCCAAGCCGGCACCATGCGCGACCAGAACCTGCCCATCATGGCCCATGCGGTGCGCGGCGTGGTGAGCAACACCGTGATATTCGGCCATAATCTCCTGGTCGTCGCCGCAACCGTGCTGATTGCCGGCACGCCGGTCACCTGGGCCACGCTGTTCGCGCTTCCGGCCCTGGCCCTGCTGGCGATAAACGGCGTCTGGATCACGCTAGTTTTCGGCCTGCTTTGCGCCCGCTATCGCGATTTGCCGCCGCTGATATCGGTGATAACCAACCTGCTGTTCCTGATCACCCCGGTCTTCTGGGTGCGCGACATGCTGGGTGCGCGCGGCTATATCGCCGATTTCAATCCGCTCTATCATTTCGTCGAGCTGCTGCGCGCCCCGCTGCTGGGCAGCATGCCGCCGCTGCACACCATCGCCGTCGTGCTAGGCATTACCGGCTTCGGCTGGCTGCTGACGCTGCTGATCGCACTGCGCCTGCAAACCCGCATCGCTTATTGGGTGTGACGATGGCCAGCATCACGGCGCGCGATATCGAGGTGATCTATCCGGTTGTGACCCAACGCGGCCAGTCGCTGCGGCTCAAGCTGATGCATTACGGCAGCGGCGGCATCCTGGCCCAGGATGCGCGCGGCATCGTGAATGTGCGGGCGCTGAGCGGCATCAACTTCGATATCCGACAGGGCGACCGCGTCGGCCTGGTGGGCCGCAACGGCGCCGGAAAGTCGACCTTGCTGCGCGTGCTGGCCGGGATCTACCATCCAAGCCGGGGCGATCTGAAAATCGAGGGCGAAGTATCCGCCATTCTTGGCCTGGGCCTCGGTATCGACGAGGAACTTACCGGCCACGAAACCATCGACTACGCTCTGATGATGCGCGGCCTGCCGCGCGATGCGATTCCCGGCCTGCACGAAGAAATCGCCGCCTTCACCGAGTTGGAGGATTATCTCCAATTGCCGGTGCGCACGTATTCCTCGGGCATGAAAATCCGGCTGGCTTTCGGCGTCGCCACGTCGCGGCGGCCGGATATCCTGCTGCTCGATGAAGGCATCGGCGCCGGCGACGCCTTCTTCCTGCAAAAAGCCCGCCGCCGCGCGGAAAGTTTCGTCGACGACGCCAGCATCCTGGTAATCGCCTCGCATTCCGACGACCTGCTGCTGAAAACCTGCAACAAAGGCCTGTTGCTGGATCGCGGCCAGGTAATTGCAGCCGGCCCGATCGGCGACGTTGTGGAAATGTATCGCCAGCTTGAACGCGGCGACAGCAACGAGGCCGGCGCAACGCAGCCCGAAAGCATCGCAAGCAGCGCGGCGACCGGTGCCGCAACGGCCGATGCGTTCGATGGTTCCGTACTGACCCATTGGCATTCCGCAGCCAACGATCCGATGCCGTGGATCGGACAGAAATTCGAGGAACCGACCGTCATTCGCGCAGTAAGCCTGCGGCAATGGAGCGGCCGCCTGGATAATGCCGATTGCGTCCATCGCATTACGCTGCAAACCAGCAATGATGGGTTTCAGCGAGATATACACGAGGCCGGCATCTTGGAAGTGCCCGGCCGGCCGGCGATCCATACCATACGCCTGCCCACGACCAAACGCGCGCTGTGCTGGCGCGTTGCGCCTATGCACGGCACGGCCATGGATCAAGGCTGGGGCGTCACGACTTTGCGCTTCCATATCGAGGAAGCGACCGGCGCGGACAAGATAGCCAAGCTGCATTGTAGCCACCCCGGGCACAAAACCCTTGCCGATTGCCTGGACGCGCTGGAGCATACCAAGGAAGAATTGCTGGCTTTGGCCGATGTGGATGAGCGATCCTGCCTGTTGGAGCGGATCAAGCTACATATCATCCGCCTGCGACGCGGCCATGGCGGCGATTTCGCCGCGTTCGATGATTTGGTGCGGCGGCATCTGGATTTCCTTTGCCGCAATTTGTCTTCGCGCTGGCTGATTTCGATCCTGGACAGCTATGCCGATGACGGCAGCGAGACGGAGCGCAGCGCCGCCATGCTGGCCGTCGGGCTGTTCAATTGGGAAAAACTCGGCCTGACCAAGCGGCATATCGAATTGCAAAGGCTGGATGGAGATTATCTCGGTCCGGTCGACCTTGCTCCATTCCGCACGCCGATGTCGCTCTGGGACGGCATGACGATTCTGGGCGTTCCAGGCGACATGCCGCGCGCTTTCGTGAAGCGCCTGCGGCGCGCCATGCGGCCAGCCCCGCATCTGGCCGCGATTTTCGATATATTGCTGGAGCGCGCGCTGGATAATCCGCAAGGCACGCTCAGCGCCATCGCCGCGCGATATGGCCGCGACTTCAAGGCGGAACTGCGCTCCGCCGCCGAGGATGCCTGATGAACGCCCACTCCGCCGATTGCCGCGACCCGGCGCATAACAATTGGCATGAATGCGCTCGCGCTTTCTATCGCGCCCGGCGCGGCGAAGGCGAGGGCTTGAATGCGCAATGCCCCTTCGTGCGGCTACGGCATCTGATGTTCGCCTTGCAAGATGGCGAAACCCAACAAATGCCGGCCTTCCGCTCGGCGCTGCAAAACCATCTTGCCGAAATCTGCCAGCATATCGACACGCGCTGGATCGTTGCCTTGCTGGAAACCCTGGCCGATGCCAGCCAGGGCCTGGAAATGCAGAACGCCACCCTGGCATGCACCTTGGCAAATTGGGAAAAACTGCTGCTGACGCGTGCAGCGCTGGACAAAGCGGCCATGCAGGGAACGGCTTCGCAAACCTTCGATACCGAGAGCATGAACCAGCCGCTGCCGCTTTGGGATGGCATGTCTATCTTCGGCATCAAGGGCGACATGACCATTAATCTAGCGCGGCGCATGGGCGATGCATTGCGCCCAACGCCGATGATCGCCGCTTTGGGCCTGGCGCTGATACAGCGCATGGCTTATGGGGAAAACACGACATTATCGGCACTCAGCCGGGATTATGGCCGCAACCTGATCGGCGAAATGGCCGAAGCCTACGCCAAGGCAGCGGGGTTGGAGTTGCGCGCGTGACCATCAAGCGCCTGGCCGGCAATCTGGCCCTGGCCTTGGCGTCGCTATTGCTCGGCGGCATAATTATCGAGGGATATTTTCGTCTAGCATCTCCAGGCCCAGACCAGGAGAATCAAACGGCAGCAAATCAATATTATTTTTATCAGTTCGATCCGACATTCGGCTGGTCTGGCCGCCCCGGCGCATCCGGCAAAATGCAGCGCGAGGAATTTGCATATTCCGTTGCCATTAACGCTCGGGGCTATCGGCAAGCCGTGATGGCATCCCCGTTGGAGGTCGCCGTACTGGGGGATTCTTTTACATGGGGCAATGGTGTCGCCGACCAGGATCGGTTCAGCGATCAACTCGCCTCGATCAGTGGTTTCTCGGTATCGAATTTCGGCGTCTCCGGTTATGGCCCTGTGCATTACCTGCTGCAAATCGATCAAGTGATCCAGCAAAAGCCGAAACTGACTGTGATTGCTTTTTGCCTCGGCAATGATTTCGTCGATACCGTGCATTGGACGCGCTACGGCTATTTCAAGCCCTACGCTTATCTGGGCGACGATGGCGGACTGAATCTGGGCGGCTACCCCCTGCCCTATGCCAAGCAAGCGCAATTGCGGCTGCCAATGGCATCCGGCCTATTCGGCTGGGCGCCTCTGGCTTGGCTGTATAATCATTCGCATTTCTTCCAGCGCCTGTATATCGCCTATACCGAATTGGCCACCCGAGCCGACGCCATGGCGCAGCAAGGCGATCCTCGCGCCGCTCATGCCCTGGTGGAGCTTCGTTCGAGCCAAGAACAGATTTATTTCCCTGAACGCTTCGGCCCCGAGGGCGCGACCGCGGCGCGGAAAACCGTCGCCACGGTTGGGCTGGTGATGGCCGAAATCAAGCGGCGTCTGGATGCGGCAGGCATTGCCATGTTGGTGATGACGGTGCCGACCAAATGCGAATTCGGCGATTGCGTGCGCGGAGGCGGCGAACGCAACACCCGCGCCCGGGATGCCCTGATCGGCGAATTGGACCGGGCCGGCATCGCCTGGCTGGACCTGATGGATGCCATAGAGCTGGACGATTTCTGGAAAACCGATGGCCATTGGCGGCCCAGCGGCCACCGCAAGGCAGCCGAACGGCTTGCCGCCCGCATCGCCGAACAGCAGCCCGCCTTGCTGCATTCGAGGCCGCGGCAATGATGCCCGCGCGGCCTATTTTGCAGGCATCCAAACGGGCCGGAGAATTGCCTCCGTATCGCATTCCGTGTATCAAATTACCCGGATTTCCAATAACTAATATAGCGACCCATCCATGCAGGTAGCATACGAAAAAACCGATATCCGCGATGTTTACATCGTGAAGCCGGAAGTGTTCGAGGATAGCCGCGGCTTTTTCACCGAGGTTTACCGCCAGGATCAATATTCCGCGCTGGGGCTGCCCGCGAATTTCGTGCAGTTCAATCATTCCGGCTCGGTGCGCAACACGGTGCGCGGCCTGCATTTCCAATGGGAGCCGCCGATGGGCAAGCTGATGCGCGTCAGCGCCGGCGAAGCCTTCCTGGTGGCGGTGGATATCCGCAAGGGCTCGCCCACCCTGGGCCGCCATGTAAGCCTCACCACTTCCAGCCGCGACCGCAGCATGCTTTGGGCGCCCGCCGGCTTTGCGCGCGGCTTTGCCGTGCTGAGCGACTATGCCGAGATTCAATATCTCTGCACCGGCACCTACAGCAACAAGGGCGAAAGCGGCGTGCTGTGGAACGATCCGAAAATCGGCGTTGCCTGGCCGGTGGCCGAGCCCCTGCTCTCGGACAAGGACCGCGTGGCGCAAAGCCTGGCGCAATGGCTGGAGCGGCCGGAATCGAATCATTTTACATACTGAACGGCGAGCGGCCGGGCGGGAGGAAAGCATGCGTATATTGATCGCCGGGGGGGCCGGCTATATCGGTTCGGTGCTGGTGCCGAAGCTGCAGGAGCGCAGCTATCAGGTGGATGTGCTGGATCTGCTCTGGTTCGGCAACAAGCTGCCCGCCGGCACGCGCATCCTGCAGAAGGATGTGATGTCGGCCACCACCGAGGATTTGAAAGGCTACGATTGCGTGGTCTTTCTGGCTGGGCTTTCGAACGACCCGATGGCCAATTATTCCACCGCCAACAACTTCATCGGCAACGCGGCGGCGCCGGCCTACCTGGCTTACATCGCCAAGCAAGCCGGCGTGCGGCGCTTCATTTATGGCGGTTCCTGCTCGGTCTATGGCTATGCCGTGGACGAGTTCTACGACGAGCAGGCGCCCACGATCTGCCATTATCCCTATGGCATCTCCAAGCTGCTGGGCGAACATGGCTGCCTCAGCCTGCAGGACGATTCCTTCTCGGCCATCGTGTTGCGCCAAGGCACGGTCTGCGGCCACAGCCCGCGCATGCGGCTGGATTTGGTGATCAACACCATGTTCAGCCATGCCGTGCGCAACGGCACGATCACGGTGACCAATCCTTCGATCTGGCGTCCGGTGCTGGCGGTGCAGGATGCGGCCTCGGCCTATATCCGCGCCATCGAGGCGAATGAAGCGATTTCCGGCATCTTCAATGTGGCCTCGGGCAATTACACCCTGGGCGAACTGGCCGATCTGGTGCGCGACGGCGTGCGCGAATTCCATGGCAGCGAGCCGCGGCTGGAAATCCGCAACGTGCAGGATTTGCGGAATTACAAGGTGAATTGCCGCCGCGCCAATGAAGTGCTGGGCTTCCACCCGCGTTTCGACGCCAAGGCCATCGTGGGCGAACTGGCCGCCAACCTTAAGCGCTTCAACGATTTCGACAACGATGCCTATTACAACATCAAGGTGTTCACCAAGCTGGAAGCCAGCGGCGCGGCCGGGCTGATCGACAGCCGAACCCAGAAGTAACGACGCATGACCCGCCAGCGCATAGCCATCATCGGCGCCAACGGCCAGCTTGGCAGCGATCTGGTCGCCGAATTCGGCAGCCAGGGGCATGAGGTTCTGCCGCTCAATCATGATCGCGTGGATATCGGCGATGCCGATTCCGTGCGGCGAGCGCTGGACGAAGCACAGCCGCAGGTCATCCTCAATACGGCGGCGATGCATAACGTGGAAGCCTGCGAGGCCGATCCCGCCGCCGCCTTCCGGGTGAATGCGCTGGGCTCCCGTCACCTGGCGCTGGCCGCCGCCGCCCTGGATGCAGTTCTGGTGCATTACAGCACGGATTATGTATTCGATGGCGCCAAGCAGGCCCCCTATGCCGAGACCGACGCGCCCAGACCGCTGAATGCCTATGGCAACAGCAAGCTGGCCGGAGAATATTTCATCCGCAGTCTGGCGCCCCGGCATTTCGTGCTGCGGGTGGGCGCCATTTATGGCCATGCGCCCTGCCGCGCCAAGGGCGGCCGCAATTTCGTCACCACCATGCTGGCCCTGGGCCGCGAGCGGCCCGTGCTGCGCGTGGTGGACGACGAAATCGTCAGCCCCACCCCCACGGCGGCGATTGCCCGCCAGAGCGCCGCGCTATGCGGAACAGAACATTACGGACTCTACCATATGGCCGCGCGCGGCCGCTGCTCCTGGCATGCCTTTGCCGCCGCCATCTTCGAACTCGCCGGCATCAAGACCGACCTGCAGGTGGCCGCACCCGGCGAATTCCCCGCCAAGGTGGCCCGGCCGAGCTATTCCGCCCTGGAAAACGCAGAATTGAACCGGATCGGCCTCGACCTGATGCCCGATTGGCGCGATGGCCTGAAAGCCTTCCTGGATGGCCGGAGTTAACGATATTGCTGGCTTTGGCGTTTAATGCTACTACGGCCAAAAGCGATGCAATCGCATGGAGTTAACCCTTAACGTGCAAGCGAACAGGGCATGAGCGGCAGCCACGAGACATTCGATCGGCCGGACGACGTAAAGCTGGGCTCGGAAAAGGGCTTCGGGCTGGTCATGGCCGCGGCTTTCGGCCTGATCGGCGGCTGGCAGATCTGGCATGGCCGCGACTGGGGCTATTGGCTGCTGGCGATTGCGGCCGCCTTTCTGCTGCTGGCCTTCGCGGCGCCGCGCCTGCTGCGGCCGCTGAATTGGCTGTGGTTTCAGTTCGGCCTGCTGCTGCACAAGATCACCAACCCGCTGATCATGGGGCTGCTGTTCTTCCTGACCCTGCTGCCTATCGGCCTGCTGATGCGCATGCTCGGCAAGCGCCCGCTGGCGCTGGACTTCGAGCCCGCGGCCGAAAGCTACTGGATCAAACGCTCGCCGCCAGGGCCGAGCGGCGAAAGCTATAAGAAGCAATTCTGAAACGAGGCGGATAGCAATGGCCTTCCTGATCGAACTTTGGCAATTCATGCGGGAACGCAAGAAATTCTGGCTGCTGCCGATCCTGATCATGGCCGTGCTGTTCGGCGCGCTGCTGGTGCTCACCAAGGGCTCCGCCGTGGCGCCCTTCATCTATACGCTGTTCTGAACCGCATGCGCGTTCTCGGGCTTTCCGCTTTCTATCACGACAGCGCCGCCGCGCTGGTGGTCGATGGCGCCATCGTGGCTGCCGCGCAGGAAGAACGCTTTACGCGCAAGAAGCACGACAGCAAATTCCCCAAGAACGCCATCGATTATTGCCTGGCGGAGGCCGGCCTTACGCTGGCCGAAATCGACCGCGTGGTGTTTTACGACAAGCCTTTCCTCAAGTTCGAACGCCTGCTGGAAACCTATCTAGCCTTCGCGCCGCGCGGCTTCGCGTCCTTCCGCATCGCCATGCCGATCTGGCTGCGCGAAAAGCTGTTTCAGAAAGACCTGCTGCGCAAAGAATTCGCCAAATGGGCGCCGGATTTCGATTGGCAGAACAAATTGCTGTTCTCCGAGCATCATCTCAGCCACGCGGCTTCCGCCTTCTTCCCCTCGCCCTTCGAGGAAGCCCTGGTGCTGACCATGGACGGCGTGGGCGAATGGGCGACCACTTCGGTGGCGATCGGCCGCGGCAACACGCTGCAGATCGAGCGTGAAATCCACTTCCCGCATTCCCTCGGCCTGCTGTATTCCGCTTTCACCTACTATACCGGCTTCAAGGTCAATTCCGGCGAATACAAGCTGATGGGCCTGGCCCCTTATGGCCAGCCGATCTACGCCGACCGGATCAAGCAGCATCTGATCGACATCAAGCCGGATGGCAGCTTCCGGCTGAATATGGATTATTTCGATTATTGCACCGGCTTGCGCATGACCAATGCGAAGTTCGACGCCCTGTTCGACGGCCCAGCCCGCAAGCCGGAAGAGCGCCTCACGCAAAAGCAGATGGACCTTGCCGCCTCGGTGCAGCAGGTTCTGGAAGACGCCGTTCTGGCGCTCGGCCGCAGCCTTGCCAAGGAATACGGCATCCCCAATCTCTGCCTCGCCGGCGGCGTGGCGCTGAATTGCGTGGCGAACGGCAAACTGCTGCGCGATGGCTCGTTCAAGAATATCTGGATACAGCCCGCGGCCGGCGATGCCGGCGGCGCGCTGGGCGCGGCGCTGGGCGCTTATCATCTAAATCTCGGCCAACCTCGGCAGGTGGTTGCCGGCCACGACGCCATGCAGGGCAGCTATCTCGGCCCGGTCTTCAGCCAGACTGAAATCGAGGCCCGCCTGAAAGCGGCTGGCGCCCGCTTCCATGTGCTGAGCGACGAGGCACTCATTGATGCCGCCGCCAAGGGCTTGGCGGAGGAGAAAGCACTCGGCTGGATGCAGGGCCGGATGGAATTCGGCCCCCGCGCCCTGGGCGGCCGCTCCATCCTCGGCGATCCGCGCTCCCCCAGCATGCAGAAAACCTTGAACCTCAAGGTGAAGTATCGCGAGAGCTTCCGCCCCTTCGCGCCTTCCGTGCTGCGCGAGCATGTG
>JAYSEE010000111.1:0-10747 GCA_041914045.1 Ferrovibrio sp.
GCAGGTGCCGCCATAGCGGTATTCCTCGGCCACCGCCACGCGCGCGCCATGGCCGGCCGAAATCCGGCCGGCGCGCACGCCGCCGGAACCGCCGCCGATGATAAACAGGTCGAAATCATATTGGCTCATCGCAGGCTCGATCTTCAGCGCCACTTCTCGGGCAGTTCATGGGCGCGGCCGACCTCATGCATCAGATCGCGCATTTCGGGGGACCGCTCAGCCTGCATCATATGGTGCGCCTTCAGGGCCGAAACAAGCGCGCCGCGCCGGCCCAGGATATCGTCGGCATGGCTGATCATCAAACTATTCGGCCAGGCTTGCGGGCGAATGCGGTCCAGCGCTGAAAAAACCTCGTCCTCCCGGCCCGGATTGCGCAACGCCAGCAGCATCGAGGCCGTGGCCGTTGAGCGCGAAATGCCGGCCCAGCAATGCACCAGCACATGATCGGGATCGGCATTCAGCACGGCTTCGCAAGCCGCCAGAATCGCTTCCACATCGGCACGGCTGGGCGCCAGCCGCAAGGTTTCCGGCCGCACGATGTCGTGGAAACGGAATTCGGCATGATGGCGCGCGCCCAGATCGGCATAAGCCACGGGCCGCGCCGTGCCCGGATCGAGAATGCCGATCACATGGCTCACCCCGCGATCGGCGAAGCGCGGCAATTCCGGCACGCCGCAAATGCTGACCTGGAACGGCAGCAGATCGGCCATCATTCCACCGTCACCGATTTGGCCAGATTGCGCGGCTGATCCACATCGGTGCCTTTCAGCACCGCCACATGATAGGCCAGCAATTGCACCGGAACGGCATAGAGGATCGGCGCCACGAAGGGATCGGCCGCCGGCAGTTCCACCCGCGCGAAACTGCGCTCGTCAAGATGCGTCATGCCTTCGCGGTCCGACATGAAGATCACCTTGCCGCCGCGCGCCATCACTTCCTGCATGTTGGAAATGGTCTTCTCGAACAGGCCGTCGCTGGGCGCGATCACGATCACCGGCACCTGCTCGTCGATCAGCGCGATGGGGCCATGCTTCAATTCGCCGGCGGCATAGCCTTCGGCATGGATATAGGAAATCTCCTTCAGCTTCAGCGCGCCTTCCATGGCCAGCGGATAGCAGGCGCCGCGGCCGATATAAAGCACATCGCGCGCATCCATGATCTTCTCGGCCAGCGCATGCAGGTCGTCGTCATGGTTCAGCACTTCCGAAATGCGCGAGGGCACCTCGGTAAGCGCGCCGACCAGCCGCCCGGTTTCGGCCTGATCCAGCGCCCCACGCGCACGCGCCACCGCCAGCGCGAAGGCGGCCAGCGTAACCAGCTGGCAGGTGAAAGCCTTGGTGGAAGCGACGCCGATCTCCGGCCCCGCCTTGGTGAGCAGCACCGCCTTGGCCTCGCGCGCCATGCTGCTTTCCGGCACATTCACGATGGCCATGGTGCGGCCGCCATGGTTTTTCACATAGCGCAAGGCGGCCAAGGTATCGGCGGTCTCGCCCGATTGCGAAATGAAGATGGCAAGGGTATCCGGATCCACCGGCGCTTCGCGGTAACGGAATTCGGATGCCACATCCACATCCACATTCACCTTGGCATAGCGTTCCAGCCAGTATTTCGCCACCAGGCCGGAATAATACGACGTGCCGCAGGCAACGATGCATACGCGCTTGAGCGCCTCCAGATCGAAGCCGAGATCGGGCAGATGGATATTGCGGTCGATGGGGTTGACCACGCCGTTGATGGTGTCGCCCATCACCGCCGGCTGCTCGTAGATTTCCTTCTGCATGTAATGGCGGTAATTGCCCTTGCCGATCATCGCGCCGCTGATCGCGGTGGGCTTGATGGCGCGCTGCACCGGCTTGAAATCGGCATCGAAGAATTGCGCGCCGGCGCGGCTGAGCACCACGCTGTCGCCTTCTTCCATATAAGCGATGCGGTCGGTGAGCGGCGCCAGGGCCAGCGCATCGGAACCGAGATACATCTCGCCATTGCCGAAGCCGACGGCCAGCGGCACGTTGCGCCGTGCGCCGATCAGCAAATCCTCGTCGCCCTTGAACAGGATGCCGAGCGCGAAAGCGCCGCGCAGCCGTTTGAGCGCCGCATGCACGGCCTCTATCGGCTTGAGGCCTTCCTGCAGCAATTGGTCGATCAGATGGACCGCCACTTCGGAATCGGTCTGGCTTTCGAATTTATGGCCCTTGGCGATCAATTCGTTGGCCAATTCGCGATAATTCTCGATGATGCCGTTATGCACCAGCGCCACGCGGTCGGTGGCATGCGGATGCGCATTCGCCTCGTTGGGCGCGCCATGGGTGGCCCAGCGGGTATGGGCGATGCCGGTGCGGCCGGCCAGCGGCGCATCCTTCAGCCGCGCTTCCAGGTTGGCGATGCGGCCCTCGGCACGGCGGCGCGTGATGCCGCCCTGCACCAAGGTGGCGATGCCGGCGGAATCGTAGCCGCGATATTCCAACCGCTTCAAACCGTCGATCAGCAGCGGCACCACATCGCGGTTGCCCAAAACGCCTACAATTCCGCACATGCTTTCTACTCCGCTATTTCGACTTGCTCTGCGACTTCTGTTGCTGCTTCTGTTTCTGGGCCTGCTTCAAGGCCCGGAAGCGCGCGGCGAAACCCGTCTTCTCGGTCTGCTGGCCGCGCCCAAGCGCCAGCGCATCGGCGGCCACATCGCGCACGATCACGCTGCCGGCCGCCACTATCGCGCCATCGCCGATCTTAACCGGAGCGACCAGCGCCGAATTGGAGCCGATGAACGCGCCCTTGCCGATATCGGTGTGGCTTTTGTTGAAGCCATCGTAATTGCAGGTGATGGTGCCGGCGCCGATATTCGCCTTGGCGCCGATCCGCGCATCGCCGATGTAAGTAAGATGGTTCACCTTGGCGCCGGCTTCCACGACGGCATTCTTGATCTCGACGAAATTGCCGATATGCGCTTAGGCGGCAATATCCGCGCCGGGCCGCAGCCGCGCATAAGGCCCGATGGTGGCGCCCGAGGCGATGCTCGCCCCCTCGATATGGCTGAAAGCGCGGATCAGCACGCCATCGGCCACGCGCACCTTGGGGCCGAACACCACATGCGGCTCGATCACCACATCGCGGCCCAGCATCGTATCGCTGCGCAGGAATACGGTTTCCGGCGCGACAAGGGTAACGCCATTCTCCATCGCGGCCTTGCGCAAGCGGCTTTGCAGATGCGCCTCGGCCTCGGCAAGCTCCACGCGGTTATTCACGCCCATCACTTCCACCGCATCGGCTTCCACGGCGCGGCAATCCCAGCCGGCCTTGCGCGCCAGATGCACCAGATCGGTGAGATAATATTCGCCTTTCGCATTGTCGTTGCTGAGCTGCTTGAGCAGCTTGGGCAGTCGCGCGCCATCCAGCACCATCAAGCCGGCATTGCAGAACCGGACGGCGCGCTCCTCGACGGTCGCATCCTTGTATTCCACGATGCGCTGCAAGCCGCCGCGCGCATCCAGGATCAACCGGCCATAAGCGCCGGGATCGGCGGGCGTGAAACCGGCCACCACCACGGCCGGATCGGACTTGGCGCGCCGCGACGCCACCATGCGCTTCAGGCTTTCCGCAGTCAGCAGCGGCGTATCGCCGTAAAGCACCAGCACGTCGCCGGCGAAACCCTTGAGCGCGGCCATGGCGGCCCGCACCGCATCGCCGGTGCCTTGCGGCGGATCCTGGATGGCGATGGCGGCGGGCGCGGCGGCTTGCGCCACGCGCTCCATGCCGCGCCCCAGCACCACGACATTGCGTTCGGGTTTCAATTGCGCGGCCGCATCCAGCACATGGCGCAGCATCGGTTTGCCAGCCACTTCATGCAGCACCTTGGGCAAGCCGGACCGCATGCGCGTGCCCTGCCCCGCCGCCAGTACAATCACCGCCAAAGACCGTTTCGCCATCGCATTCCGCCGTCTAGAGTTCGTGCCGCGAATCACCGGCCTGCCCACGCTTGCGCGTTTGCCGATGGGGTTGTCTCATATCCCCTTAGCCGACGTGAAATCAAAAGGTTTTTCCAGGTGTTTCAAGATTTTTCCGAGTGTTTCAGCTAGGCGGAAAGACGGCCATGACCCTGCGTGCGATTCTGTTCGATCTCGATGGCACTTTGGTGGATACCGCGCCCGATCTGGCGGCGGCCACCGATCATGCGCTGCAAAGCCAGGGCCGCCCGCCAGTGGGCCTGAATGCTGTGCGCGGCATGGTGGGCGACGGCGCCATCGCGCTGGTGCGCAAAGGTTTGGAAGCCACCGGCGGCGACACCGATCCGGCGCTGTTCGATGCCGCCATCGCGGCTTTCTATGACTATTACGACGCGAATCTTTCGGCCACCAGCCGGCCGTTTCCCGGTGTAGTGGAGTGTTTGCGCGGCCTGCGCGAGGAAGGTTTCGCGTTGGCCGTCTGCACCAACAAGGTTGAGCGGTTCAGCCGCAAATTGCTGGCCGACCTGGATCTGACGCAATATTTCGACGCCATCGTGGGCGGCGACAGCCTGCCGATCCGCAAGCCCGACCCGGGCCATCTGCATGGCACCTTGGCGCGCCTGCCGCAGCCGCCCGCCTGGGCCGCCATGGTGGGCGACAGCGCCAACGATATAGACGCCGCCAAAGCCGCCGGCCTGCCCAGCGTGGCGGTCAGTTTCGGCTATACGCGCATTCCCGCCGCCGAGTTGGGCGCCGACCGGCTGATCCATCATTTCGACGATCTGCGCGCCGCCCTGCGCGACTTGCACGGCTGACAGCGTTAGCCCACCCGCACGCAAGCCGGCGGCAGATCGACGAAAGCCACGCTCCCCTTGCCGGCCTCGCTGGTCAGGCGCAGGCCGCCGCCATGCAGCTTCAGCAGGCGATCCACCAGCGGCAGGCCCAGACCGGTGCCAGACTGCTCGCGGGTCAGCGCGGTCTGCACCTGATAGAACGGCTCCATCACGCGCGCCAATTGCTGTGCCGTCATGCCGATGCCGGTGTCTTTCACGATGAATTGGAAACCGCCATCGGGCCGCATCGCGCTGCTGAGTTCGATACTGCCGGTTTCGGTGAATTTCACCGCATTGCTGAGCAGGTTGAGCAAAATCTGCAGGATGGCGCGGCGATCGGCGAACAGCCGCACCGGCTGCGCCGGCAGCGCCAGCCGCAGCGCCAGGCCTTCGCGCTCGGCCTTGTCGCGCACCAGCCGCGCCGCCGCCTGCATCACTTCGCTGGCCTCGAATTCGGTTTCCAGCAATTCCATCTTGCCGGCCTCCACCTTCGACAGGTCGAGGATGTCGGAAATGATCGAAAGCAGATGTTCGCCGCTGCCATGGATATCGGCGGCATAGCCGCGATAGCGGGCGTGGCCCAGCGGGCCCAGCATCTCATCCTTGATCATGGTGGAAAAGCCGATGATGGCGTTCAGCGGCGTGCGCAATTCATGGCTCATATTGGCGAGGAAATCGCTTTTGGCGCGATTGGCCTCTTCCGCCGTGCGCTTGGCCAAGAGCAGGGTCGCTTCCGCCTCCTGCATCAATTCGAGCAAATGGCGCTGGCGCAGCAGCAGCACGACAAGCCCCACCACCAGCAAGGCCACCAGACCGATCAACATGGATACGCCGATGGAAAACGCGGTCAGCCGCTGTTCCTGCTCGCGCAGCAGATCATGAGCGGCATCGCGCGATTGCCGCAATTGCGTCGCCAGCAGGGCCTCCGCCCCGCGCGCACGGCTTTGCATGAGGGCCATCGCGGCCGGCGAACCCGATGGCTGATCGGCCGCCCCTTGCGTAAACCAGAGCCGAACATCCCGCAGCATCGGGCCGGCAACGGCAGTCATGCCGGTCGGGCCGGCCGGATTTACGCCATTGAACCGAGCGCCCAGGATATCGGCCTGTTGCTCCGCCGATACCAGCCGCTGTTCAACGTCGCGGCGGCTGCTTTCGCTGGTTTCGATGCTCCAGAACTCGATGGACCAGGCCAGATCGGCCACGCTGCGGATCAAGGTCTCCGCCTCGCGTTCCTGCTCCAGCAGCGTCGTAGGCAGATTGCGGACGATGGACGACAGCGTATGCTGAATGAACGCCACCAAACCTATCGCCACCACCAGGGTGGCGATGATGGCGATGGAAACCTGCCTACTGCTGAGGAGCCAGGCTTTCATCGCTCTACCGCCGCCGCCCGAGCGCTGTCCGGCTCATTCGGCGTCCGGCTGGCGCTCCGGCGCGGCATTGGCGAAGGCTTCCACGGTCAGGCAATGATCGCCGATGCGAGTGACGGTCGGGCAAGCCGAAAGGTCGCAGCCGAAACGCTTGGCATTGGCGATCTGCGGCACCAGCAATATATCCGCCATGGTGGGCTTGTCGCCGTGGCAGAAACTGCCCGTATGCGGATCGGAAACCAGCATCGCTTCCACCGCCTGCAGGCCGGTTTCCACCCAATGGCGATACCATTGGTTCTTTTTTTCCTCGCTCAACTGCATATCGCGCACCAGATAGCGCAGCACGCGCAGATTGTTCAGCGGGTGTATCTCGCAGGCGACGGCCAAGGCCAGCGAGCGCACGCGCGCGCGGCCCAGCGCATCCTTAGGAAGCAAAGGCGGCTCGGGATGCGTTTCCTCCAGGTATTCCATGATCGCCAGCGACTGGGTCAGCAGGGCATCGCCGTCCTGCAAGGCCGGCACCAGTTGCTGCGGGTTCAGGCGGACAAAATCGGCCTGCAACTGCATGTTTTTTTGCAGATGAATGAAAGCATGCTCGTAAGCCAGGCCCTTCAAGTTCAGCGCGATACGCACCCGGTAGGCAGCGGACGAGCGGAAATAACCATACAGCTTCATTGTAACTCTCCCGTAATGCTGGCCAAATTTAGGCCCGGCCGGCTCCCAGCGGCAACAGCCAACAGGTTGCCCCTGCCTGCGCCAGCCACTATTCTCTCCCGCATCGGCAGCCGGCATGAGCCGCCCCGCCGGACACGGTATTTGGATACAGTATTTTGGGCGAATGGCAAATGCGGTTATCAATAAACGGTGAAACCAGGCAGGTGGATGCGGCGGCGAATACCGTCAGCGCCCTGCTTGCGGCGCTCGAGCTGGATGCGCGCAAGATCGCCATCGAATTGAACCGCGAAATCGTGCCGCGCTCGGCTTATGGCGAAACCGGCCTGAAGGATGGCGACGCCATCGAAATCGTGCATTTCATCGGCGGCGGCAACGCTCCGGTTGCGCCGATCGAGGATGATTATTTCGAAGTGGCGGGCCGACGCTTCCATTCGCGCCTGCTGGTCGGCACCGGCAAATACAAGGATTTCCAGGAAACCAAGCTGGCTCTGGAAGCCTCGGGCGCCGAGATCATCACCGTGGCGGTGCGCCGCGTGAATGTGACCGACCGCAACCAGCCCATGCTGGTGGATTTCGTCGACCCCAAGAAATACACCTATCTGCCCAATACAGCCGGCTGCTTCACAGCCGACGACGCCTTGCGCACCTTGCGGCTGGCCCGCGAGGCCGGCGGCTGGAAACTGGTGAAGCTGGAAGTGCTCGGCGACCAGAAAACGCTGTATCCCGACATGGAGCAGACCCTGGCCGCCACCAGAATCCTGGTGAAAGAAGGCTTCGATGTGATGGTGTATTGCGCCGACGACCCCATCGCGGCCAAGAAGCTGGAAGATCTCGGCGCCTGCGCCATCATGCCGCTGGCGGCGCCGATCGGTTCCGGCCTGGGCATCCAGAACCCGGTGAATATCCGCATCATCAAGGAAAACGCCAAGGTGCCGGTGCTGGTGGATGCCGGCGTGGGCACGGCGTCGGATGCCGCCATCGCCATGGAGCTGGGCTGCGACGGCGTGCTGATGAACACCGCCATCGCCGAGGCCAAAGACCCGATCCGCATGGCCCGCGCCATGCGCCTGGCCGTGGAAGCCGGCCGCCTCGCCTATCGCGCCGGGCGCATGCCGAAACGGCGTTATGCCGATCCGTCATCGCCGCTTGCGGGATTGATCTGATACCCGCTACTCACCCCCAGCCAAGGCCAGCCCCGTGAATCTCGACATCAATCAACTGATTGCCGACTACCGAGACTGGTTTTACGTCATCACCTTCGTCTGGGCCTTCCTGGAAGGCGAGACTTTCGTGATTTTCGCCGGCGCCGCCGCCAGCCAGGGCGCGCTGCATATGTATTGGCTGATCGGCGCGGCTTGGTTGGGCAGCTTCGCCGGCGATCAATTGTATTTCTGGATCGGCCGGCGCTGGGGCCATAGCCTGCTCAAGCGTTTTCCGAAACTGCAAGGCGGCGTGAATGTAGCGCTCGACATGCTGCATAAATACCATGTCGGCTTCATTCTTTCCTTCCGCTTCATCTATGGCGTACGCAATTTCTCCTCGCTCGCCATGGGCATGAGCCCGATCGGCTGGCCGCGTTTCGCCTTGCTGAATTTCATCGCCGCCGGCCTGTGGGCGAATACGTTCGCCTGGGCCGGTTATGTGCTGGGCGTGGCCTTCGAGGCGGTGCTGGGCGAGATCGCGGAAGATTTCGGCCTGGTCATGCTCGCGGTCTTCGCCGTGGTCGGCATCATCCTCTTCCTCGTGCACCGGCGCAGCAAGGCGAATTTCAACCGGCGCGTGGCCGAAACCATGAACGAGCGCAGTGCGGCCGAGCATAAGGGCGAGCCAGCCAAGCCCTCGGAATAATCATTCCGCCGGCAAGCTGTTGCCGAAACGCGCCGCCGGATTGCCGATGAAATCATGCGGCCCGGTATGGGTCAGGCTGCTTTCGGCATCCAGCCAAATCTTGCCGCCCAGTTTGCGCCAGCGTTTGCAGAAGGCGTAATCCTCGCTGAGATAATGCCCGGTTTCGGGATCAATCATGCAATCGAACAGCGCATACTGCGCTTGCCCGGCGCGCTGACGGGGATAAACCAGCATGGCGCCATAAGCCAGTTCGGGATGCGCCGCCATCATCCGGTCGAAGACATTGCGGCGGATCATCATGAAGCCGGTGCCGGCATAGGGCGCGGTGGCGAAGCCATCCCGCCATTCCGCCTTTTCGCCCTCGAACGGCATGCCGCAATAGCGCAAAGCCGCTTCGGCCGGCGTTTCGCCGCAGGCATTGCCGTGCCGGCGCTGCTCGCCTTGCGCCCAATCGTAAACCTTCAGCGGATAGATGCCAGCCGCCACATCTGCGTCGAAATCCAGCAGCCGCTCCACCTGCTCCGGCTGGAAAGCGATATCGGCATCCACGAACAGCAGATGCGTCGCCTCGCGCCGCTCGAGAAACGTGGCCACCAGCGTGTTGCGGCTGCGCGTGATCAGGCTGTCGTTGCCCAATAGGGCCAAACTGACATCGAAAGGCCGGTTGCGCGCGTAATTCATCAGCGCGATCACGGATTGCATGTA
Organism: Ferrovibrio sp.; assembly: GCA_041914045.1. Taxonomy (GTDB): domain Bacteria; phylum Pseudomonadota; class Alphaproteobacteria; order Ferrovibrionales; family Ferrovibrionaceae; genus Ferrovibrio. Next base: position 9,373 of record JAYSEE010000111.1, read on the forward strand.
TTGCTGATGCACCAAGCCGCCATAACAGGGCGTGGCGAGAAAAATCAACGGCCGAGTCATGCCCAGGGCTTACGCGAAGCGAAGCCGCGCCGCAGCCAATATAATGTAACCGGCCCGGTAGAAGAGTAACCATTTGTTGCCGGTAGCAAACGGCAGCATTATTGCCGTTTGCATCCCTGCCCGCCGCGCTTGCCGATCAGGTCAGCTTAGTCAGCGCGCTGTCCAACGCCTTGCGCTCCTGCGGACTGAGGCCCGCAAGCAATTCCCGCTCGAAGCCCAGCGCCAGGGGCACGATTTCGGCATAAACCTCCGCCCCTTTGGCGGAAAGCGTCAGCAGGCTCTTGCGCTTGTCGCCGGCATCGCGCCTGCGCTCGATCAATTTCTTCTTCTCCAGCGCCGCCACCGCGCGACTGACCGTCACTTTGTCCATGGCGGAACGCTCCACCACTTCATTGGCGGTCAGGCCCGGATAGCGGCCCAGATTGGCGATCACCCGCCATTCCGGAATGCCGATGCCGAATCGTTCGGCATAATGCCGCGACAGCGCCCCGCTGATCCGGTTGGCCGCCACCGACAGCCGGTAAGGCAGGAAATTCTCCAGCATCAACGGGGTTTTAGGCATCGCGTCAGTGCCGCCTTGATTTAGTTTCAAATGTAACTATCATGCCTGGCCAACATCTTCAATCCGGGAGGATTATCGCCATGGCCGATCTGTGGGACAACCCGATGGGCACCGATGGGTTCGAATTCGTGGAATATGCCGCGCCCGAGCCCGAAAAACTCGCCGCCCTGTTCGAACGCATGGGCTTCATGGCCGTCGCCAGGCATCGCTCCAAGAATGTCACGCTCTACCGGCAGGGCGATGTGAATTACATCCTGAATGCCGAGCCGGAAAGTTTCGCGCAAAGCTTCGCCCGCATCCATGGCCCCTGCATCTGCGCCATCGCCTTCCGCGTGAAGGATGCGGCCTATGCCTATAAGCGCGCGGTTTCGCTCGGCGCCTGGGGCGTGGAAACCAAGGCCGGCCCGATGGAATTGAACATCCCGGCCATCAAGGGCATCGGCGACAGCCTGATCTATCTGGTGGACCGCTTCGGCCCCAAAGGCACCATCTACGATGTGGATTTCGTACCTATCGAGGGCGTGGAGCGCAATCCGCCGGGCGTCGGCCTCACTTATATCGACCACCTCACTCATAATGTGCATCGCGGCCGCATGGGCGAATGGGCGGAATTCTACGAGCGTTTGTTCGGCTTCCGTGAGATCAAGTATTTCGACATCGAAGGCAAGCTGACCGGCCTGAAATCCAAGGCCATGACAAGCCCCTGCGGCAAGATCCGCATCCCGATCAACGAAAGCTCGGACGACAAATCGC
>JAYSEE010000112.1:0-10737 GCA_041914045.1 Ferrovibrio sp.
TTTCATCGCGATATTCCGCGTCGCCGTTTAATATTGCACCGGTTTTCTTGTTATAATGTCAACAGATTAATGCGGTGCAGATAGACACAATATTGAAGGATCGAACCGATGTCGACCGACATGTGGGTGCCAGATATCTCTAAAATCGATGGCCCGCGCTACCTTGCCGTAGCCGGAGCGATTGCCCGCGCGATCGATAACGGCGAATTGCCACCCGGTGCGCAACTACCTTCGCAGCGCGATTTGGCGGAACGCTTGGGCGTTACGGTCGGCACGGTGAGCCGGGCCTATGCCCTTGCCAGAAAACGGCGGCTAATCGCCGGCGAGGTGGGGCGCGGAACCTTCGTGCAAGGGGTTGGCGCCCGCGAACGGACCGGCGATATCATCCCCAAGATCGAGCGGCACGGCATCGACCTCTCCTGCTACCGCTCGCCGGTGGATGGGCTGAACAACGAAATCCTCGAAATGCTGTCGGAAATGGCCAGCCGCGCCTCGTTGCTGCCATTGCATAAATACGCACCCGGCGCGGGTTCGACATCGCACCGGCTTGCCGGTACGTCTTGGATCGGCCGCACCGGCTATGAGGTTCAGGCGGAAAACATCCTGATCAGCAACGGTGCGCAACAAGCGATTTTTGTGTGCATCGCCACCCTGGTGAATCATGGCGAATTGCTGCTGACCGAAGAGCTGACCTATTCCGGCGTGAAGGCATTGTGCAACCTGCATGGCTGCAGGCTGCGCGGCGTGGCGATGGACGACGAGGGCCTGATCCCGGACGCACTGGAGCAAACGGTGATCGAGACCGGCGCGCGCGTGGTCTACATGCAGCCGACGATCCATAATCCGACCACCATCACCATGCCGCTGGCGCGGCGCCGGCAGATCGCCGCACTGGCCGAAAAACACGATCTGGTAATCATCGAAGACGATGCCGCAGCCAGCGCCATGGCGGATCGCCCGGTGCCGATTTCCGCATTGATTCCTGGCCGCTCCTGCTACATCACCAGCCTGTCGAAAAGCATCAGCCCGACCTTGCGCATCGCCTACATCGCCGCCGAGCAGCCGCTGATCGGCGCATTGACCGACACCTTCCATACGCTGAATCTGAGCGCCTCGCCGATTACCGCCGAAATCGCCGCCTTGCTGATCGGCGACGGCATCGCCAACGAAATCGCCAAGAAATATGTGGCGCAGATGAGCCGGCGCATGGAAATCGCCAAGTCGCTGCTGCCATCCGATCTGGTGCGCGGCAGCGCCGGGGCTTTCTATGTCTGGCTCACTCTGCCGGAGCGCTGGAGTTCCGACGACTTTTCGGCCGCTGCCCGCCGCGGCGGGGTTTCCGTCGCTGCCCTGGAAAGTTTCCTGGTGGAGCGTATCTGCATGCGCCCCGGCGTGCGGCTGTCGCTGAATCCCACTTCCCAGGTGGAGCGGCTCGCCGCTGGCATCAGTCAGTTGAACGACTTGATCTCCGGCCGCCCCCAGGCCCGGCAAACCGTGATCTGACCTCCAGCACCGAATGAGCCCGATTGCCATCCGATATAGGATGCAATTTTGCAATATTGAACCTTGTTAAATTAATACAATACGATACCTTCATCCAAGGATTCCTAGGGCGGGACGAAAGATGAAGGCGATTTCGAGCGGCTCCTTCAAAGCCGCGATGCGGCGGCTGGCATCCAGCGTATGCATCATTACAACGCGGCACGACGACGCGCCGGCTGGCTTGGTTGCCACCGCGGTCTGCTCGGTTTCGGCCGATCCGCCGATGCTGTTGGTCTGCATCAACCAACAGGCGCAATGCCATGGCGCGCTGGCGCAGGCGGGACGCTTCTGCGTCAATCTGCTGGCGGCCGACCAGGCGCAGTTGGCTGACCGTTTCGCCAGGGCCCATTCGGCTAATCGCTTCGAAGGGCTTTCCTACGATAGCCTGACCACCGGTGCACCGGCTCTGACCGATGCATCCATCGCCTTCGACTGCGAAACCGTGAATGCCGTGACAGGCGGCAGCCATACGGTGTTCTTCGGCAAGATCGTCGATCTGCGCATGCATCCGACCGCGCCCCCCTTGCTCTATTTCGACGGACGCTATGCGGATGTGGTGCCGCAAAGCGGTGCAGCGGCCTGAGCCATGGCGATGAAATCCCGTTTGCCGAGACGCGGCGCCAAACCGGCGGCCGGCAAAGATGACGGCCTGTTGCTGCGGCAGCAGGACGGCAATGTCTTGATCCTGACGCTGAACCGGCCCGATAAAAATAATGCGTTAAGCCGGCCGCTTGCGGATGCGCTAATCAAGGCGCTGGTCCAAGCCGACCGCGATGCCTCCATCGACGCAATCGTGCTGACCGGCGCAGGTAAATCCTTTTGCGCCGGGGCCGATACCGCCGAACTTGGCGAGACCAGATCCAAGGCCGCCATCGAACGCCATGCGCGCGCCACCGCGAAATTGATGCGGGCGCCCAGGCTATGCCGCAAACCCGTGATCGCCGCCGTGCATGGTTATGCCCTGGGCGCCGGCTGCGGGCTGGCGGCCGCTTGCGACATACTGGTCGCCGACCGCGACGCCCGCCTCGGCTATCCGGAACTGCGTCATGGCATCGTGCCGGCCCTGGTGATGCCTGGATTGATCCGCCGCGTGGGCGAGGCGCGCGCCTTCATGCTGGCCGGCAATGCCGAATGGATTGGCGCGACGATGGCGCGCAGCATCGGCCTGGCCGACATGGTGAGCACGGCCGGCCATGCCCTCGCCATGGCGCGGGATCAGGCGAGGCGTTTGGCCGGAAAGGATGCCGCAGCTATCGCGGCGCTGAAACGATTGATCGGCGAATGCTCGGGCCGCAGCGAGCGGCAAGCGATCGAACTGGCCTATAGGCTGAATGTGAAAATGAAGCTGCTCAAGGCCAGAAGCCGCCGGGATTGAACATAGGATTGCGGGAGGAAACCATGAAAACCATAAGCGCCGCCGAATTGAAGCGCCGCCTGCGTTCAAATGAGGAAATTGCTCTCCTCGACATGCGCGAGGAAGTGGATTTCTATAAAAGCCATCTGCTTTTCGCAGCGAATGTGCCGCTATCGCGCCTGGAGCAGATGATCGGCGATCTGATTCCGCGCGCGAACGCTCCTATCGTCACCTGCGATGCCGGCGAAGGCCTGGCCCAGCGCGCGGCGGAACGCCTGGCCTGGCTCGGCTATACCGATGTGGCAGTGCTGCAAGATGGCAATGCCGGCTGGGAGAAAGCCGGCGGCATCCTTTTCGCAGGCGCCAATGTACCCTCCAAGGCATTCGGCGAATTCGTCGAACATGAATACGGCACGCCGCATATCACCGCCGAAGACCTGAACCGCAAGCTGCGGCAGGGCGAAAAGATGGTGATCCTGGATAGCCGCCCTTTCGAGGAATTCCAGATCATGAGCATACCCGGCGGGCTGGATTGCCCGGGCGCCGAACTGCCCTACCGCGCGCGCGAGGCGGTGCCGGATGCCGATACGCTGATCGTGGTCAACTGCGCCGGGCGCACGCGCAGCATCATCGGCACGCAATCCCTGATCAATAACGGCATCGGCAACAAGGTGGCGGCCCTGAAGGATGGGACGATGGGCTGGGAGCTGGCCGGACTTGCCGTCGCACGCAAATCCGACAAGCGCGCTCCGGCGGCCAGCCCCGCAGGCATCGCCACGGCGCGGGCCGGCGCGAAATCCGTGGCCGAACGCGCCGGCGTGCGCATGATCGACCCGACCGGGCTCGACCGTTTCCGCGCCGAGCGCCAGCAGCGCAGCCTTTATGTGCTGGATGTGCGCATGCCGGAAGAATACGAAAGCGGCCATCTCGAAGACGCGATCCCGGCATTCGGCGGCCAATTGGTGCAAGCGACGGATCGCTATATCGCGGTGCGCGGCGCCCGCCTCGTTTTGGTGGACGACACCGAAGTGCGCGCCCTGATGACGGCCTCCTGGCTGCGCCAAATGGGCTGGGACGACGTTTTCGTGCTGGCCGGCGGCATCGACGGACAAAAGCTCGTAACCGGCAAGCGCCGCGCGCAGATGCTGGGCCTGGATCGTATCGCCCCCATGACGCTCGACCCTGCCAAGGCGCAGCGGATACTGAACCAGGGCGAGGCCGCGTTGATCGATCTTGCCGATCCGCGCCGCTTCAAGGCCGAGCATATCGCCGGCGCGCTCTATGCTGTGCGCTCGAAATTGCCGGAGGGTCTGGAGCGCATCCCTGGCGAGCGATTGCTGATATTCACCTCCAGCGATGGCCGCTTCGCGGCCTTGGCGGCGGCGGAGATCGCCGAGCTGACCGGCCGCAAGACCGCCGCAATCGCCGGCGGCACGGCAGCCTGGAAAAAAGCCGGGTTGCCGCTGAACGAAGGCGATGCCGATCTGCTGCATCCGCGCATCGAGACCTGGTCGCCCTATGACGAGGCGCATCGCACCCGGCAATCAATGCTCGATTACCTGTCCTGGGAAATCGATCTCTACGAACGCATCAAGAAGGATGGCGACACCCGCTTCCGCATGCTCGCCGCCGGCTAAGCCTCCAACTTGCGCAAGGCCTCTTCCTTCAGGCTCAGCTTGCGCAACTTGCCGGTCGGCGTCAGCGGCCATTCGTTCACGAAGGCCACATGGCGCGGCACTTTGAACGAGGCGATATGCGCGCGGCAATACGCAATGATTTCGTCGGCGCTGACCTTGGCGCCCGGCCGGCGCTCGACATAGACGAATCCCGCCTCGCCCAGCCTGTCGTCCGGGACGCCGACGACGACCGCTTCCTTCACGCCGTCCAACCGCTTGATGAATTCCTCGATCTCCAACGTGGCGACATTGAAGCCGCCGGGCTTGATCATCTCCTTGATGCGGCCACGGAAGATCAGGCGGCCATCCGGCGTCAATTCGCCCAGATCGCCGGTATGCAGCCAGCCATCGGCATCTATCGCTTTCGCGGTCTCTTCCGGATTGCGATAATACCCGGCCATCACCGTGTAGCCCTTCACCCGGATTTCCCCAACCTGCCCGGCCGGCAAGGGATTGCCGGTATCAATGTCGTCGATCCGCAGCGACACGCCCGGCATCGGCGGCCCGCTCGACTGGATGCGATCCTCCAGCGGCTCGGTGCTGAAAGTACGGCAAACCGCGTTGGAGGTTTCCGACAGGCCGAAAACATTGGTCAGCTCGGAACACCCCAATTCCTCCACCAGCCAACGGAAGGATTCACGCGACAGCGGCGCGCCGGTGCCGGTACGCAGGCTTTTCAGATCGAAGCCGGACAGCCTTTCAAAGGAACGCAGGTCATGCACGATGGGCTCCACGAAAAAACTCATCGTGATGCGCTCTTTCTCCGCCAGGGTGCAGAAGGATTCGGCCGAAAAACCATCCATCAGCACCTGGCAGCCGCCGGCCAGGAATGGCGACAGGGTGAAGGATGTGCCGGTAGCACTGAACAACGGAGAAGTCACCAGATAGCGGTCGGCGGAGGTCAGCCGCATGCGGGCAATGGTATTGAAGTTGTTCTGCAGCAAGGCGCCATGGCGCACCATCGCGCCTTTCGGAAACGACGTGGTGCCCGAAGTGAAGAGAATCTGCGCGATATCGGAGGCCTGGATGCCCGCGCGGGCTTGACGCAGCAATTCGCTGCCGCGCGACCAATGCGCACCGGCCTGTTCGATCTGTTGCAACGGCAGAATGCTGCCGGGCAAGCCATCGCCGATGCCGGCCACCAGCCGCAATTCCGGCAGATCGGCAACCTCCCAAGCGCCAGCTCGCTGCGACGATAGATCAGGCGCCAGCTTTTCCAGCACGGCAAGATAGCTGACGGCCTTCCATTGGCTGGCCATGATCAGGGCGCGCGCATCGGATTGCCGCAGCACGTATCCCAGATCCATGTCGCGGAAACGGGTATTCACCGGCACCAGCACGCAGCCCATCGAGGTGATCGCCCAGCGCACCACCAGCCATTCCAGGCAATCGGGCAGCCATACCGCCACTTTATCGCCTGGCCGGACACCGCGCTCCAGCATTCCGCAAGCCAGATCATCCGCGCGGCGGGCCAGTTCGGCATAGCTCAGGCGGATATCGCCATGCACGGCGGCCTCCTGCCGTCCATAGGTTTTCGCACCCCAATGCAGGGCCTCGGCAAAGGTCTTGTCCGCCCAGGTCATCCGTTTCCTCTTCGTCGTCTTGCCGTGCGCAGCGGCTTGAGTGGATTTTGCCCACTGATTCGCCAGTGAATCCAGCTTTCAGTAGAAATAATCATACAATTAGTCAAATTATAGTGATACAATTTCACAAAATTGAATTCATAAGAGACTTTGCATCGACTACAGACGGCCGGGAAGGGAACTGGTGCAGGATGGCCAATCCGGAAACGGGCGAAAGCGCCCCAATCGGCCGCAGCTTCGCCATCATCTTCCTACTGCTCTGCGCCCTTTATGCCTGCGGCCAAATACACCGCAGCGCCGGGGCCGTGCTGAGTCCGGTTCTCAATCGCGATCTGGGGTTGGATGCCCGTGAAATCGGCGTGGTCATGGCCGGGCTGTTTCTTGCCGCCGGCATCACGCAAATTCCCTTCGGCATCATCCTGGATCGTTATGGCGCCCGCAAAGCTTGCAGCGGTTTGCTGCTGGTCAGCCTGCTCGGGTCGGCGCTGTTCGCGCTGGCCGAGGATTGGCCCCTGCTGTTGCTGGGCCGCGTGTTGATCGGCATGGGTTTTTGCGGCGTGTTCATGTCCAGCGTGGTGATATTCGCCGCCTGGGTACCGCCGCATGCGCTTACCAACTGGGTCGGCCGTATCACCGCCGTGGGCGGCTGCGGCGGATTGCTCGCCACCACGCCGCTGGCCGGCGCCATTGAATGGATCGGCTGGCGACCGACCATTTTCGGCCTTGCTGTCGTTACCGCCTTGATGCTGATCATCGGCTTTTTCGTCATCAAGGATAAACCGCCGGGCGTCAGCAGCATGTCTTCCGCGCGGCCGCAATCCCTGCGCGAAAGCCTGCATGGCGTGTTGCAGATCGTATTGCACCCCAACTTGCGGCCGATCCTGCTGGTCTCCCTGTTCATGTATACGCCCATGCAGATGACCGTGGGGCTCTGGGCTGGGCCATATTTGTTAGTGACGCATGATCTGGATGCCATCGAACGCGGCAATATCCTTTTGGCCATGATGGGGGTGCACTTGATTGCCGCCCTCGCCTTCGGTCCGCTTGAACGCTATTTCCGCACGCGCAAATGGATCGTGGTCGTCGGCGCGCTGATCCAGGCCATGCAATTCAGCCTGCTTGCCTGGCTTGGCCCTGGCAGCCTGACGGCAAGTATATTGCTGCTGCTCGGCATCGCCATCGTTGGGCCGCTCTATCTGATTGTGACCATGCATTGCAAATCCACATTCCCGAGGGAAATGACCGGACGGGCGATTTCCGTGGTCATCGCCACATCGGTGGTCGGCGTATTCATCAATCAGAGCGGCTCCAGCTTTATCGTGCAGGCATTGGCCGATCCCGGCACGATCGGATCGCCGCTGGCCTTCCGCACGGTTTTCGGATTGCTGGGGGCGATTTTCCTAGCGATTGCTCTGATTTATCGAACCACCAAAGACGAGCGCGGTTAAAGTGCGGCGGCCGCCATTGCGTCGTGCAACACCCGTTGCAGATCGCGCGCGATTCCATGCACTATTTCGCCGGCCGGCAGAACATCCTTGATCCGTCCGACGCCCTGGCCGCAGGCAACCATGCCGTTTGCCATGTCGCCTTGCAGCAAGCCGCGCTCGCTGTAGCGGCCAGCAAGCATTTCGACCATCTCATCGAGCGAAGCACCGGCCTCGCGTTCCACGATATGGCGTGCGCGCGGCGTGTCGAGCATGCGCCGCGCCATGCCATGGCTGCGAGCGATAATCAAGGTATCGGCCACATCGGCCCGCATCATCGCAGCCTTGGTATCAGCATGCAGCGGCGCCTCCTCGCTCAACATGAAACGGGTGCCGATCTGCACGCCCGACGCTCCGAGGCAGAGTGCCGCCGCAGCGGTTCGGCCATCGACGATGCCGCCAGCCGCGATCACCGGCACGCTCACCGCATCGACCACGGCCGGGATAAGCACCATGCCGCCAAGCTCGCCAGTGCCGGCCTTGCCGCCAGCTTCCTGCCCGGCCACCACCACCATCTGCGCGCCCAGAGCCTGCGCTTTGCGGGCCTGCTCTGGCGTGGATGTGACGATGCCCAACGTGCGTCCTGCTGCGCGTATCCTTTCCGCCCAAGGCGCTGGATTTCCGCCGCCGAGAATGATCGGCGCGACATTGCGCGCCAGCGCCGCCGAGATCATGCCTTCCATCAGGTCGAGATCGCGCACCACAGGGATATTGACGCCGATCGGATGCGCGGTTGCTGCGAGCGCCTTATCGAGCTCTGCGGCGAAAGCCGCCGGGCTGAGCCGCCCCGCGGCAACCAGACCAAGACCGCCGGCTTCGGATACCGCCGCAGCAAGACGGGCCGTGCCTACCGATGTCATCCCGGCCAGCAGGATGGGATGGCGGATTCCGAGCAATCCGCATAGATTCCTGACGCGGTCGACGGCAGGCTTCACCGCTGCACTTTCTTCCAGCGCAGCAGATATTTCTCAAGCGCCACGATAATGGCGTTGAATGTGGCGGATATCACCACCAGGATGAACAATGCCGCGAAGGCGCCGGCGGTATCGAACTGCCCAGTGGCCCTGGTCAGCAGGAACCCGACGCCGCGATTGGATGCCATCATTTCACCCACCACGGCGCCGATCAGCGCATAGGGCACCGATACGCGCAAGCCGACGAAGATTGCCGTCAAGGCCGATGGCAGCACCACGCGGCGCACCACTTCCGGCGTGCGCGCGCCCATTAGGCGCACGATATCCATCAGCTCCCGCGAAGCATCGCGCACGCCAGCATAAGTGTTGAAGAAAACCAGGAAGAACACAATCGTCGCCGTCAGGATGATCTTGGCCTGAATGCCGATGCCGAACCACAGAATGAACAGCGGCGCCAAAGCCACCTTGGGCAGGCTATAGATGGCAATGATGAAGGGGTCTAGCAATTCGGCCACCTTTTCGAACCAGCCGAATACAAAACCGACAATGCCTCCCGCCATAGTGCCGCAGATGAAGCCAACCACCGCCTCAGTGAGCGTAATCGGCACATGCTGGAGCAAGTCTCCGCTGCGCGCCATTTCTCCAAGAGCCTGGAAAATTTCCGAGGGGAAACTGGAGAAATGCGGATTGAACCACTTCGCCCGCGCCCCATATTCCCAAATGCCCAGCAAAGCCGCGAACAACGAAATGCGCTTGACCCAGAGCATCAGATTGTAGCGCAAAGGATCGACGCGCACTTCTTGCATTTCCCCACGGGAAGACGGACGGTATGTGGATATTTGGGTCATGTTGACCTCGCTATACGTTGTCGCCGCGCCGAATGTCTTCTTTCAGCGCGCCCCAGAGTTTTTCATAAATCTTGATGAATTCAGGGCTGGTATGAATCAGGAAGGGATCTCGCGGCCGCGGCAAGTCTATCCGCACTTCCATCTTCACCTGTCCAGGCCGAGCCGACATGATCACCACCCTGTCGGACAGCGTGATCGCCTCGGCCAGATCGTGCGTGATGAACAAGATGGTCTTGCGATCCTGCTCCCAGATGCGCAGCAATTCCTCATGCATCAGCATCTTCACATGGGCATCCAGCGCACTGAAGGGCTCGTCCATCATCACGAGTTCAGGCGAGTAGATCAGCGTGCGCGCCATGGCAACGCGTTTGCGCATGCCACCCGATAGTTCCGCCGGGAAATGATTGGCGAAATCGGTCAGACCGGTCATATGCAGGAATTTATCGGCCAGTTCGCGAATCTTTTCCTTCGGAGTCCGGCGGATGCGCAAGCCAAGCACGATATTCTCGTAGGTCGAAGACCATTCGAGAAGATTGTCGCGCTGGGTGATGTAGCCGACCCGCGTATTGATCTTATTCACCGGTTCGCCCCGATAAAGCACCATGCCATAGGAAGGCGGACTCAGGCCGGCGGCCAGATTGAGCAAGGTCGATTTTCCGCATCCGCTCGGCCCGAGCACGGAAACGAATTCGCCTTCCGCGAGGCCAAAGGATGCGTTCTTGAGGGCTAGGATTTCGGTGGCGCCCTTATAGAACCGTTTCCCAACATCCCGAAATTCGAGGATCATCTGATCAACTCATTGCTGCTGCGTGGCGTCGATGGTCATGCCAAGCAGCGCCTTGCCCAATGTCTGCGCGGTATTGTCCAAATTGGCATGGGTGGAATGCACATGAATATCGCGGATCATCCGCGGCAGGGGGAAAGTTTCCAGCAGCGCCGTGGTGCCGACAATGCGAATGGTTTCGTTAACCATCCATTCCGCCACGCCGATACAAACGGTCTTGGCCATCAAGCTCAATTCTTCGGCGGCGCGCACATCGACCCCGCCCCAGAGTTCCGCCGCCTGATACAGCAATGCGCGTGCCGCGGCGATCCGCATGCGCATCTCGCCGAGCGAACGCTGAGTATGCGGGCTGCCCGTTGTGCCGCGTTTGGGCAGGTATTCGATCGCGAAATCAAGCAGCCCTTGCGCCGCGCCAAGATGATTTGCGCCGAAGCCAAGATGCCAACGCGAACCGGCTTGGCACCGGGGGTAGTAGCCAGGCCCCCCCAGCACATCGCTATCCGGCACGTTGAGATTCTCCAGAATCAATTTCGGACTGACGGCGGCACGCAT
>JAYSEE010000113.1:0-10708 GCA_041914045.1 Ferrovibrio sp.
ATCTCGACTGGCTGGAAGCCCAGAGCATTTATATCCTGCGCGAGGCTTACAGTCGGATTAAGCCCCTGGCGATGCTGTGGTCGCTGGGCAAGGATTCCAACGTGATGATCTGGTTGGCCAAGAAGGCGTTTCTCGGCCGGGTGCCGTTTCCGGTGATGCATCTGGATACCGGATTGGAATTTCCCGAAACCTATGCCTTCCGCGACCGCTATGCCGATGAATGGGGCCTGGAGCTGATCAAGGATGCCTGCCCGCCGCTGGAGGCCACCGATCCCACCCTGCCGCATAATTCCCGCATCGCCGCGCGCAAGACGCTCGGCCTGAAGGAAGCCATCGAGAAATATCAGCTCAAGGGCGTGATCGCCGGCATCCGCCGCGACGAGCAGGCCACCCGCGCCAAGGAGCGGGTATTCAGTCCGCGCTCGGAAGACGGAGCCTGGGATTTCCGCGACCAGCCGCCGGAATTGTGGGACCATTTCTCATCCGAATTGCCGCCCGGCGTGCATATGCGCATCCACCCGCTGCTGCATTGGACCGAACTGGATATCTGGCGCTATATCCAGCGCGAGGAAATCCCGGTGGTGCCGCTGTATTTCGCCCGCGAGGGCAAGCGCTTCCGTTCGCTGGGCGAGATCGGCATCACCTTCCCGATCGACAGCCAGGCCGGCACTATCGAACAGATCATCGCCGAGCTGGAAGTGACCCGCGAACCCGAACGGGCCGGCCGCGCCATGGATCATGACAGCGAAGACGCTTTCGAGCGGTTGCGCGTAGCCGGGTATATGTGAAAGCATCGCTGCCGTGAATTTGACCGACCGCATCAAGGCCGCCGCCGCCACCCAGCGCAGCAGGGCCTTTCCCATCGTGATCGTCGGCCATGTGGACCATGGCAAATCGACGCTGGTGGGCCGTTTGCTGCACGAGACCGGGGCCCTGCCCACCGGCAAGGTCGAGCAGCTGCGCGCCGTGTCGGAAAAGCGCGGGCTGGAATTCGAATGGTCCTTCCTGCTGGACGCCCTGCAGGTGGAGCGCGACCAGGGCATCACGGTGGATACCACGCAGATCTGGTTCCATACCGCCCAGCGCCGCTATGTGATCATCGACGCGCCGGGGCATAAGGAATTTCTGAAGAACATGGTCACCGGCGCGGCCCAGGCCGATGCCGCGATCCTGGTGGTGGATGCCGCGCAAGGCCTGGCCGAACAGACCAGGCGGCATGCCTATCTGCTGCATCTGCTGGGGCTGCGCCAGGTCGCCGTGGCGGTCAACAAGATCGACCTGATCGGCTATGACGCGGCGCGCTTCAAGGCCGTGGCCGATGATGTGCGCGGCTATCTCGCCGGCATCGGCATCCAGGCCGCCGCCATCGTGCCGGTTTCGGCCAAGCAGGGCGACAATATCGCCGAGCGCGGCGCGCTGCTGCCCTGGTATGACGGCCCGACCTTGCTGGAGGCGCTGGATGCCTTTCCGGCCCGCGCGGCCTTGGGCGATCAGCCATTGCGGCTGCCGATCCAGGATCTCTATCGCATCGACGACAAGCGCGTGATCGTCGGCCGCATCGAAAGCGGCAGCCTCAAGGTGGGCGATCGGCTGCGCTTCACGCCCGGCGGACGCGAGGCTCGCGTCGCCAGCCTGGAAGCCTGGAAAGGCGCCGAGCCGCCGCAAGAGGCAAGCGCCGGCGAAAGCATCGCCTTCACCATGGATGAAGACGTGTTCGTGGAACGCGGCAGCCTGGCCAGCGGCGCAGATCTGCCGCCGCAGGAAGGCAGCCGCATCCTGGCGCGGCTATTCTGGCTCGACAAGGAGCCGCTCAAGGCCGGTCAGCGCCTGACGTTGAAGCTCGGCACCGCCGAAGTGGATGCGCTGGTGGAGACCATCGAGGAAGTGATCGACGTGGAGACGCTGCGGCCCGCCGCCGCCGATCATGTCGAACGCAACGGCGTGGCTCGCGTGGTGCTGCGCGCCCGCAAGCCGCTGGCGTTGGATCGTTATGAAACCCTGTCGCGCACCGGGCGCGGCGTGCTGACGCGCAATTTCCACATCGTCGCCGGCTTCGTGGTGGAATCCGTCGAGGGCGGCGCGCTGGCCGATATCACCAAGGTGGATGCCAGCGTCGCGCCGGCCGATCGCGCGCGGCTGAACGGCCATAAGGGCGGCGTGCTGTGGCTCACCGGTTTGTCGGCCGCCGGCAAGTCCACCGTGGCGATGGCGGCGATGCGCCAGCTTTTCGCGCGCGGCCGGCAGGTCTATGTGCTGGATGGCGACAATGTACGGCATGGCCTGAACAGCGATCTCGGCTTCACGCCCGAAGCGCGCGCCGAAAATATGCGGCGCTTGGCCGAAGTGGCCAAGCTGATGGCCGATGCCGGGCTGATCGTGATGGTGGCGGCGATCTCGCCGTTGCGCACCGACCGCGCCCGGGTGCGCGAGGTGGTCGGCGAGGATTTCAAGGAAATCTATGTCAGCGCCGATCTGGAAACCTGCCGCCAGCGCGACCCGAAGGGTTTGTACAAGCGCGCCTTCGCCGGCGAGATCGCCAATTTCACCGGCGTATCGGCCGCCTATGAAGCGCCGGAACGGCCCGATCTGGAATTGAATACCGGCAAGCTGAGCGTGGCCCAGGCCGCCGAACGCCTGGCGGCTTTCGCGGAAAGCGCCTTCCTGGCCTGATCCGGCTTAAACGTGATGGCCGCTACCGGGTGGGCCCCAGGTAGAGCCGTGGCGGCAATGGCAAAAAACCGCGCCGGGTGTATGCTGCCCCCATAGCAGTGAGGGCAGCATGTTCAGCCGAATCCAGATTTCCATAGCCGCTTTGGCGTTGTCTTTGATCTCAGTCGCCGCCTGTGCCGCCGCCTGGGCCGCCCCGGCGGCTTTGGTGGAGGATGCCTCGCCCGATCTCAGCGATCCCGGCGTGATGGATTATCTCGAGCCCGGCCGGGTGATCGAACTCAAGCCCGGGCAATGGCTGGTGATCGGCTATCTGGCCTCTTGCGTGCAGGAGGAGATTCGCGGCGGTCGCGTGGTGATCGGCAGCGAACGCTCCGCCGCGGATGAAACCAAGGTGAAGCGCAGCAAGGTGCCCTGCCAGGGCAGCGCCCAGCTCAGCCAGGCCCAGGCCGGCAAGAGCGCCGCCATGGTGTTCCGCAAATCCCCGGCCAAGGGCGGCGTGAGCCTGCCGGAACCGTCGGTCAACCTGACCAGCCTGTCGCCGCTGCTGCGCCCGGAAGCCGCCGCGCCGATCCGGCTCACCCGGCTCGATGTGGCCGAGGCGCCGCGCGATCTGCCGTCCGGCCGCGCCGCCGATCTGCAAAAACTGGGCATCCAGCTGGCTGCCGGCGGCCTCTATCGCGCCGAGGCCGGCTCGGCATCCGTGGTGTTCCGCATTGATCCCGCCGCCAAGGCGGATAGCCTGCCGCCGATCAGCCGTCTGGTCCGCTTCTGAATATGCTGAGCCGCCGGGATTGGCTGTCCGGCTTGGCCGCCAGCTTGCTGGCGGCTTTGCTGTTCGCCAGCCCGGCCATGCGCTGGATGCAGGATATCGGCATTGATGCGCTCTATGCCGTGCAGCGCCTGCTGCCCGCTCAGCCGGTCGAGACAAATCCCGGACCGGGGCCCAGCGTGGTCCCCGGTCCTAGTGTGGTCATCGCGCTGGACGAGGAAACCCATCGCCGCCCGCCTTTCGCCGACAAGCCCACGGTGATGTGGACGCCGGAACTGGCGCAGGTGCTGAAGGCCGTGCTGGATGGCGGCGCCAGCGTGGTGGGCTTCGATATCGTGCTGCCCAGTTCGATGGAAAATTTCGTGCCCGGCATGGAGCGGCCGTTTCTGCTGACCCTGCGCGATGCCGCGCGCCAGGGCCGCGTTGTGCTGGGCCGCGTGCAGCATCAGGCCAAGCCGATCGAGCCGCATGCCGCGCAGCGCATCGCCGTGGGTCAGGATCGCAATATCCGTCTGCTGAATGCATTGGAAGACGACGACGGCGTGATCCGCCGCCATCCGCTGCAATTCCTCTGGCGCTCCGCCGAAGGCGGCACGGCGATGCAGCCTTCCATGGCCGCCGAACTCGCCAGTCGCAAACTGGGCGGCAAACTGGGCGGCAACCCAGTGGGCGAAGGCGCGGAATCCCTGCTGCTGCATTTCGATACTCGGGCCGGCGCGGTGCCGGCTTATTCGCTGGCCGATCTGCTAGCCTGCGCGGCGAAAGACGATGCCGCGTATTTCGCGCGGCATTTCAAGGACAAGGTGGTGCTGGTCGGCGTGGCGGTGGATGTGGAGGATCGCAAGCTCACCTCCATGCGCTGGGCCACCCAGCCTGAAACTGCCGGCGCGCCGCCGCGCTGCGCGTTGGAACCGATGCCCGGCTTGGTGCGCGCCGATCTGCGCCGCGACAGCATTCCCGGGGTTTTCATCCATGCCACGGCGGTGAACAACCTGCTGCGCGGCGATGCGCTGCGGGATTTGCCGATGCCGGCGAACTTCGCGCTGCTGCTGCTGCTCGGCCTGCTGGTGGCCTTGGCGACCTTGCGGCTGCCGCCGCAGCGCGCGGCCTTGGCCGCCGGCGCGCTGCTGTTGCTTTGGACCATTGCGGCGCTGGCGGCGTTCGATGCCGGCTGGGTGCTGCCGGTGCTGAACGGCGCCGCCGTCATCGTGGCAAGCGGCATGCTGCTGGTGGCCTATCGCTTCACGGTGGCGGATCGCGACAAGCGCGCCTTGCGTCAGGCCTTCGCGCTCTATCTGCCGCGCCCGGTGATCGACCGCATGATCAGCGACGGCAAGCCCCCAGCGCTCGGCGGCGAACAGCGCGAAGTGACCGTGCTGTTTTCCGATATCGCCGGCTTCACCAAGGCGTCTGAAAAACTCAGCCCGGCCGAATTGGTGGCGGCGCTGAACGCCTATTTCGCGGCGATGACGGCCATCGTGGAAGAGCATGGCGGTTTCGTCGATAAATTCGTCGGCGATGCGGTGGTGGCGGTGTTCGGCGCGCCGGTGGATGACGGCAAGCATGCCCAGCATGCGGTGCGCGCGGCGCTGCATATGGATCGCGTGATGCGCCAGGAGAAAGGCTTCCGCCTGGGCAGCGACGTGCCGATCCATATCCGCATCGGCCTGAATACCGGCCCGGTGCTGATCGGCAATATCGGCTCGCCGCGCCGCTTCAATTACACCGCCATGGGCGACACGGTGAATCTAGCATCAAGACTGGAGGGCGCCAACAAGATGTTCGGCACCCGCATCCTGGTCAGCGACAGCACCCGCGAAGCTTGCGGCAACGCGATCCTGTTTCGCGAAATCGACCATGTGCGCGTGGTGGGGCGGGCAACCCCGGTTTCGCTGTTCGAGCCGCTGGCCCGCGCCGGGCGGCTCAACCCCGCCGATCCGCGCCGCGCCGAAGCCTTCGCCGAGGCGCTGGCGCTGTGGCGCAAGGGCGAATTCGCCGCCGCCGAACAGGCCTTCCTGGCTCTGGTCGAAGATCCGGCGGCGCTGGCTTTCGCCAAGCGCTGCGCCAAGCGCAAGACAGCGCAGCCCCCCGTGCAGGATGCCGTGGCCTGGGATGGCGTGACCGACTTGACCGAGAAGTAGCGCGTTCGGGCCGCCCGTTCAGGCCGTCCGTTCAGGCCCCGTCGCCGACCAGCGAGAAGGGCGCCCAGAAGATCGGATGCGCATAGCTGAAATCCGCATTGCCGCCCTTGTCGATCAGGCTCAGCATGGCTTGGCGCAAGGCTTCGGCGCGGGTCAGGCCCGGATTCTGCGCCTGGCGGCGGAAGAGTTCGGTGGTCAACGAGGCCGCCGAGGTGGTTTCCACCGGCCAGTTCGATACCAGCAGCGCGCGGGTGCCGGCATAGAAGAAGGCACGGCCAAGGCCCGATACGGCTTCGCTGCCCGCGCCCGATCCGGCCGCCGTGTTGCAGGCCGACAGCACCACCCAATCGGCATTCAGCTTGAGGCCAAGGATATCGGCCGCCGTGAGCAGCCCGTCTTCCGGCTGGCCGGTCACATCCGCCGCGCTGAGCGCCAGGGCCGGCTGGTCCAAACCTTCCAGTTCGCCGGGAATCAGGCCATGGGTGGCGAACATGATGACGCGTTGATGCGAAAGATCGGCGGCTTTCACCGCGCTGCGCGAGGCCAGTTTGCCGAGCCGGCTGCCGCTGCCGGCATCGGCCAGCAGCACGCCGGCGATGTTGCGCACTTCGTCGGCGGTTTCCGGCAGGCGCGGCAGATCCTTCAGGCCGATGCCGGTTTGGGAAGCGGCAGCGTCGCCGGCCTTGGATGGGGCGCTGCGCAGCTTCAGCTTGCCGCCGCGCATGGTGAGTTGCGCGGTTTGCGCCTCGCTGGCCTGCTGGTTGTTGAACCACGGATCGCCATAGCCGATGAAGGCCTGGCGGTCGGCCGCGCCCGGCGGCAGGGCGCGCAGGATGCCGAGCGAAGCCGCCGCCGGCAATTGCGTAACCGCCATCTTGCGGATCAGCCAGGGAATATCGCGATAGCCGGCGAAGGCTTGGCCTTTGCCTGGGCCGGGCTGCGCGGCATTTTCCGTCACCAGCAGGCCGAGCGGCAATTGCCCCAGCGGGCCATGCGGCACGGTGAGCAGGCTCTTGGTCTGCGCAAGCGTTGCGTTCAGCGGCGCCAGCAATTCGCTGTAGAGCTTGTAGGCGACGGCGATATCGAAGGCCGGAATGCCATCCACGCTATCGGCATTCGGCTCTAAGGTGGCGCGCAGTTTGGCGACGAGATCGGAGAGTGCGGCGCGGCCCAGCGCGCTCATATGGAAGCTGGCGGCGCCATCGCTTGCCACGGCCCAGATATAGGTCGCCTTTTCGCCGCTATAAAAAGAGACCAGGGTTTCGCCCGGCCGCAGCGCCTTGCGCACGCTGGCGATATCCGCCGGCTTCGGATTGAGCAGCGCGGCGAAATCCGGGAATTCCCGCTCCAGCCGCGCCGACAGCTTGCCGCGCGCATCGCGCAGGCCGTCGATGCGCTGGCGCAGCGCGGCGGTCATGTTCGGCGTCTGCTCGTCGGCCCGGGCGCTGATGGCATTGGCCAGCGCGGCATTCAGCGCGCCGATCTGTTTCTCGGCATCCTGCAGATCGCGCACCAGATCGGCCAAGGCCGGGTTGCCGGCGGCGGCGCGGGTGGCCGAGGCCGATAAGGCGCGCTGCACATCGCGGCCGCGCGCGGTCTCCGCCAGGCGGAAGCTTTCCGCCAAGGGGTCGATGCCGGAAGGCAGCGGCTGGCCTGCGGCATGGCGGCGCATCAGCAGATCTATATAGGCTTCGATGATGGCGCGCTGGCGCATGTTGCGGGCGGATTGCCCATCGTCGCTTTCGCTGGCGCGCGAGGCCTGGGTGAGGATCGGAATGGCGGCGGTGAATTCCTTCAGCGCCGCATCCGG
The DNA here is from genome assembly GCA_041914045.1 of Ferrovibrio sp. Taxonomy (GTDB): domain Bacteria; phylum Pseudomonadota; class Alphaproteobacteria; order Ferrovibrionales; family Ferrovibrionaceae; genus Ferrovibrio. Next base: position 7,391 of record JAYSEE010000113.1, read on the forward strand.
CTGCCCGGTTTCCATCAGGCCCATGGCCAGCAGGCCGCGCAGTTCGGCGGTTTCGAAATGCTTGTCGCCCAGCAGGCGTTGATTCTGCGCCAGCAGGCGCTGCAGGCGCGGCAATATCTCCGCGCCGCGGCCGGCTTTCACCATCACCAGCGGATAATTCGCCTGGGCGGCGGCGAAGGCCTCGAAATCCTCCGGCGTACGCTGATTGCGTGCGAAATCGTATTTTTGGGCGGCTTCCTGCCAACGGCCCTGGGCGGCGTAGATGCTGGCGAATAATCCGGCGGCGCTGTTGGTGTTGTTGCTGCGGGCGATCTGCTGCGCGCGTTCGGTCAACGCCTCCGCTTCGGTCAGGCGGCCTTGTTCGATCAGGATGCCGGCCAGCCTTTGCAGCACATGCGCCACATCGAAACTATTGGGGCCGGAATGTTTCTGCACTTCCACCAGGGCGCGGCGGGCGATGATTTCGGCCTCGCCGGCTCGGCCTTGCAGCAGCAGGTTGTTGCTGAGCGCAACGGTGCGGGTGACCAAAATGCCGCCCTTGAATTGCGCGCGCCGTGCCGCGATGTTGACGGCCTGGCGGCGCAGGGGTTCGGCTTCAGTGTGTTTGCCGCGCGCCTCCAGCATGTCGGCTTCCGCGCGCAGCTGCGCCATCTGGATTTGAAACGGTCCCTCGCCGGGGACCTGGCGTTGGGCGCCCGCGGCTCGCTTCAGGGCGGCAAGGGCCTGTTCCGCCGTAGCCAGATCGCCGATCGCGCTGGCGAAGGACACGATGAGCGCGTTCTGCGCGGCCTGTCGCGGCGGCGACGGATTGCGCGAGGTTTCAATGGCCTTGCGTGCGGCATCCAGGGCCGAGACCGGCCGGCCGGCATGCTTGTATGCCGAGGCCAGTTCGGCCCAGATATAGCCGGCCTCCAGATTATGTCCGCGCGCGGCCTGATCGGCGGCCTGCTGGTAATCGGCAATCGCATTGGCGTATTGGCCGATGATCATGCGGGCCTTGGCGCGCTCGTAGTAGAACGTGCTCAGCCGCATCGGGTCGCTGCTGTCGGGCGGCTGCTCGTCGCTCTTGCGGCGGGCGGCTTCCAGCTTGGCCGGATCGGCCAGGCTTTCATCCAGCAGGCTCTCCACGCTGGCATCGCTCGGGCCTTGATTGGCATTCGCGTCGACCTGGGGCAGATTGCCAGGTTGGCTGGCGTTGTCTTGCGATTGCTGCTGCTGTTGGGCGCGCGGGCCACGGCCGGGCCCGCCCCCAACTCCGCCCCCAGGCCCACCTTCGGCGCCGCCTTTGAAACTGCCGGCCGGTTCGCCGATCACTTGTTTGCGCTGCGCATCGGCGGAGGGGCTGAAGGGCAGGGCGGCCAGCCCGATCCAGGCCGAAGCCAGCAGAACCGGCAGGATCATCGCTTTATAACCGCGCAGCCGCGATACAGACATGAAGCACCTCCGCCTGGCCTTATGCTGTTGGTCGCCAAGCGCAAGAATGGTAAGGCAGCGAAAGCGTTTCAGTCCAGGGCCGTCAGCGCCGATTGGCTGGGGCGCGACGCATATATTCGAGAGGATTCCACGTAAGTGTGACGGCTATCGCACTTGCCGAAGCGCTGCGGCCGGCCTGGATGCGGCGGCGCTTGGCCCAGGCCTGGGGAAGCCCGCGCAATCCGTCCAGCAGGCCCTTGCCGACGGTCTTCACGCTGCCTCGCGGAATCGCATGCAGCAGAAGCAACAGGTCGATGGCAAGCAATCCTGGCGACAACAGCCAGAACAATAAACCGGGCATATTCTTTACGAAGCACCAAAGCGAGTTGCGCATGCCGTGATAGCGCGCGAAGGGAGAATCCATGCTGCCCGATGTGGCGCTGCCCCAATGCCGCACCTTGGCCGCGGGAATCTGCATGGCGCGATGGCCCAGCAGACGCAGCCGGAAGGCGAGGTCCACATCTTCCACATAGCAGAAGAAGTCTTCATCGAAACCGTCGACGGCCCGGAACGCATCGGCGCGATACAGCGCCGCCGCCGCGCAGGGCGAGAAAACTTCCCCCTCATGCAAAGCGGTATCCGCCGGCCAGCCATAGCCGCCGCGCCAAGCGAAGCCGCCGGCGAAATAGCGGTCGCCGGCGCCATCGAGCCTGGCTGGATCGCGGGCATTGATTTGCAGCGAGCCGAACATCGCCGTATCGGGATGGCGATGCGTGGCGGCGAGCAATTCAGCGAGCCAGTGGGTTTCCGCGAAGGCATCGGGATTGAGCAATGCCAACCAGGGCGCCCGGGCCAGACGGGCGGCATGGTTGTTGCCGGCGGCGAATCCGAGGTTGCGGCCCATGGCCTCGAAGCGGAAACGACCATCGCCGGCAACGATTGTTTGGGCTTTGGCAAGCGAATCGTCGCTGGAACCGTTATCCACCACGATGGCTTCGAAATCCGCGAGGTTCTGGCCGGCCAGGCAGCGTAGGCATTCCGCCAGATGCGGGCCGGCATTGTAGTTGACGATCAGGACGCTGACGGCGGGCATCATGGCTCAATCGCTGAAGAGCTGCGTATAGACCAGGATCATGTCGACGGTCTTGCCGTCCCTGGCCAGCGGCAGCAGCAGGTTCTCGATCAGGTGGAAATCCCTATGCTGCCAAAGCGTGGCGTTGCCCTTGCGCCGGCTCGGCCGGCCATTTTCTGCGGCATTGATGTAACGGCTCAGGATATTGGGTTGGTGTTTGATCTGCGGATGGGCTTCTTCCAAATAAAGCCCGGTCACTTCGCGGCCGGCAACCTCGACGATATCGGTGCCGGCAAGGCGATAGCGGAAACGCAGCGGATCGCGTTCCACTTGCAGCAGCCAGATTCCCGGCAGCAGATCGGGGAAATTCAGCGGATCAATATGCTGCCGGCCGGGCAGAGGCTGGTCCGGCGCCAGATTGAGCCAATGCTCATAGAGCCGTTTGATATTCGGGTGCAAAGGTTCACCCGGGCTCAAATCAATCAGGCTGCGGTCGGCGGGCGAATGGTTCATCGCGCTATTATAGCCAAGGGTTTTCCAGGGGATATCGCCGATCCGCCTTGCCGTGCCGGGTTTGTGCGGGTAAGCAACCGGTGTCGGTTTGGCGAAGCGAGGGGCAGATGAGCGCAGCGCGGCAGGAATTCAGCCTGGTTGGCCGCCGGGTTTGGGTGGCGGGGCATCGCGGCATGGTCGGTTCCGCCATTGTGCGCCGGCTGAGCGGCGAGGGCTGCGAGATCCTCACCGTGGATCGCGCCGGGCTGGATCTGCGTCGGCAGGCCGATGTGGAAGCCTGGATGGCGGCGCATCGGCCCGATGTGGTGTTCGTGGCCGCC
>JAYSEE010000114.1:0-10680 GCA_041914045.1 Ferrovibrio sp.
TCAGCAGGCAGGTGCTGCGGATCTCGGCGAACAGCCTGTCGCCCATGCCTTCGAAAGCGCTCAGCGCATCGGCATCCAGCACCACGGCGCGGCGCTGGCGCAAAGCCGCCAGGGCGCATTGCCGGGTCAATTCGCTCACCCCGCTGCCCGGCCCGAGCAGAAACGCATTGCGGCGCGCATCGCGCATCGCCGCCACCCAGCCGCTGAGGCCTTCCGCCTCGGTGCGCATCAGCGCATCGGGCACGATGGCTTGCGACAAGGCGCTATTGGGCACGGCCAATGTGCAAAGCCCGGCGCCGATGCGCAAAGCCGCGCGTCCGGCCAGCCGCGCCGCGCCGAGCTGCGCGCCGGCCCGCACCAGCACATGGCCGCGTGCGTATTTATGGCCGTCCAGCTTGGGTACCGGCAACGCGGCGCGCCAGATTTCCGGCCCATTGCGCCATTGTTTCGGCGCGATGGCGGCCAACACAGCAGATGGAATGCCGATATCGGCCAAAGCCACGAGGCCGCAAAGCAACCGCCCCGGCAACAGCAGATGGCCGGGCTTGAGCCGGAAGAACGTGACGCTGCGGTCCGCCTTGATCGCCGCGCCGCGCGGCAAGCCATCGTCGCCGCTGACGCCGCTGGGCAAATCCACCGCCACGATGGGCTTGCCGCTGGCATTGGCGGCCTGCACCAGCGCGGCCGCCCTGCCCTCCAGCGCTTTGCTCAAGCCGGCGCCGAACAGCGCATCGACGATCACGGCGGCAGCGGCGAAATCCGCTTCCTCGGGCAGCAGCACCGGGCCGTCCCAGCGCGCGGCCATCAACGCCGCATCGCCCTTCAGCGCCGAGCGTTCGCCCAGCAGCGCAAGCTGCACCGGCCAGCCCGCCGCTTTCAGCAGCCGCGCCGCCACGAAACCATCGCCGCCATTATTGCCCGGGCCGCACAACACCAGCACGGCGCCATGTGGATAATTATGCCGCACGGCATCGGCCACGGCGGCGCCGGCCTGCTCCATCAGGCTTTCGCCGGCAATGCCGCTCTGCATGGCGGCCCGGTCGGCCGCCGCCATTTCGGCGACGCTGAGCAGTTCCGCGCTCATGCCGCCAGCTCCGGCCGGCGCCGATGCCAATCGGTGGCGGCTTGATAAGCCGCGCCGGCGCGCAGCACCAGATCGTCGCGATGCATCGGGCCGACGATCTGCAAGCCGATCGGAAGGCCATCGGCGGTGAAGCCGCAGGGCACCGACAGCGCCGGCTGCTGCGTGAGGTTGAAAGGGTAGGTAAAGGGCGTCCAGGCCGTCCAATAGGCATCGCCCATCTCGGCCGGGGCCAGACGGCCTGCCGCAAAGGCCGGCACCGCCAGACTGGGCGTGACCAGCAGCGTATAGCATTGATGGAAGCCGCGCATCGCCGCACCCAGCTTGCCGCGCGCATTCACCGCGCGCAGATATTCCGCCATGCTGATCGCCTTGCCCATCCGGTAGGTCTTCAGCAGGCCCGGATCGAGCTTGGCGAATTCCGCTTCGGGCAGATCGAGCAGCGCGTTGTAGGCGCCGACGAACCAATGGATATGGAATATCTCGGTGCAATCGGCGGCGATCGGCGGATCGACTTCCTCCACGATGGCGCCGAGATCGGCCAGCACCTGTACCGCGCGGCGCACATCGGCCGCCACCGCCGGATCCACCTTGGCGAAACCCAAGGCGGGGCTGTAGGCCACGCGCCAGCCGGCAATGCCGGCTGCGAGATCGGCGGTATAGTCCACATCCTGCCAGGGCTGGGAAAACCAGTCGCGCGGATCGGGTCGCGCCATTTCACGCAGCATCAGGGCTGCGTCATGCACATCCCGCGTCATCGGGCCGAGATGCGCCACGGTGCCGAACGGGCTGAGCGGATGCGCCGGCACGCGGCCGAAGCTGGGCTTCAATCCGGTGATGCCGGCGAAAGCCGCAGGAATGCGGATCGAACCGCCGCCATCGGTGCCGACAGCCAAAGGACCCAGACCGGCCGCCACCTGCGCCGAAGCGCCGCCCGAGGAACCGCCCGGCGTGGCATCGGTATTCCAGGGATTGCGGGTGATGCCGGTGCCCGGCGAGTCCGTCACGCCCTTCCAGCCGAATTCCGGCGTGGTGGTTTTGCCGAGCAGCACGCAGCCGGCTTCGCGCAAGCGCGCCGTCACCGGCGCATCCTCGTTCCAGTCCTGCTTCGGATCGACGGTGAGCGAGCCGCGCAAGGTCGGCCAGCCCTTGGTGAGGATGATGTCCTTGATCGAAGCCGGCACGCCATCCAGCGGGCTGAGCGGATTGCCCGCGCGCCAACGCGCCTCCGAAGCGCGCGCCTGCTCCAATGCCGCAGACTCATCCACCAGATTATAGGCATTGATGCGCGGATTGAGCCGACCGATGCGCACCAGCAGCGCACGCACGGCCTCCACCGGCGAAAGCGCGCCGCGCCGATAGGCGCCAGCCAGTTCCGCCGCGGTCATGAAGCCGATATCGCCGTCGCTCATCCGCGCCTCCAGTCAGACAGACAGGCTAACGGTTATAGGCCTGCATCGGCAAGCCCGGCTGCGGACGCAACGTGATCTTGGCCACCGGCGTCACCACCGCTCCGGGCAGCAGGCGGAAGCGGAAACGCCTGGCAAGCGTGGCCAGAATCAATATGGCCTCGGCCATGGCGAAGCCCATGCCGATGCAGATGCGCGGCCCGGCGCCGAACGGCAGATAGACGAAACGCGGCCGCACTGCGCTGGCTTCGGGGGAAAAATTCTCCGGGTCGAAAAGTTCCGGATTTTTCCAATACAGTTTGTGCCGATGCATCAGCCAGGGCGAGATGATGACCGCCGTGCTGGCCTTGATCTCGATATCGCCGACGCGATCATCGGCCAGCGCGATGCGCGATGTGCTATGCGCCGGCGGATAGAGCCGCATCGCCTCCTCGATCACCATGCGCGCATAGGGCAGCTTGTCGATATCGCTCCAGACCGGATCGCGGCCCGGCAGCACGGCATCGAGTTCGGCATGCAGGCGGGCTTCCACTTTTTCGTCATGCGCCAGCAGATACCAGCACCAAGCCAGCGCCGTGGCGGTGGTTTCATGCCCGGCGAGAAAGAACGTCGCCATCTGATCGCGGATTTCGGCGTCGTTCAAGCCACTGCCGTCGCCTTCGTCGTCGCGCGCCGCCAGCAGCAGGCCAAGCATGTCGCTGCCCGGCGGTTTGCCTTGGGCGATGGCTTTGCGGCGGCGGGCGATCAGATCGTTGATGATGGCATCCATCGCGGCAAGCGCCACGCGCCCCTTGGCGGCGCCGGGGCGCGGAAACCAATCGGGCAGACCGAGCAGGTCGGCCACGCCGGGGCGCACGGTATGCTGATAGGCATCCATCGCCGCGCCCACCGCCGACACATCGGTATCCGCATCGGCGCCGAACATGCTGCGGGCGATGATATCCAGCGTCGCGTGCATCATGGCATCGGCCATGTCCACCGCAGCGCCGTTATGCAGCCGGTTCGCCAGGGCGGCGGCGCAATCCACCATCAGCGGGCCGAAGGATTGCACATTGCGCGGCGAAAAGATCGGCGCCAGCATGCGGCGCTGACGTTTCCAATCCGCGCCCGAACTGGTCAGCAGGCCGTTGCCCAGTCCGGGCTCCAGCAGCCGCTGCCCCAGGGGGTCACGGACGTAGTTGTCAACCCGATCCAGGAGAACGTGGCGAATCATCGCCGGATGATTCGCCAGCAGGATGCGGCGCAGGAACATGCGGAAATGGATATGCTCGCGCTCATAGGCCTCGGAGCCCCAAGCGGCGATCACATTGTCGCGCACGGTGCGGATCACGCCGATCAGACTGCCTTGCTTTTCCGGCGGCTGCGGCCTGACAGGAATGAATCCGCTATCGGCTGTCATGCTCAACCCATCAAGGTGGTGGTCATGCCGCCATCCACGACCAATATATGACCGTTCACGTAAGCCCCCGCTGGCGAAGCCAGGAACAAAGCCGCCCCGGCCAGCTCGGCCGGCTTGCCCCAGCGGCGCAAAGGCGTGCGGTCATTCACGAAGGCGATGAATTCCGGCTTCTTCATCAGTTCGGCATTGATCTCGGTTTCGAAATAGCCGGGCGCGATGGCATTGCTGGTGACGCCGCGCGGACCCAGTTCGGCGGCCAGCGCCTTGGTCAGCCCGGCTATGCCATGCTTGGAGGCGGTGTAGGCCGGGATCGTGGCGCGGCCCAAAACCGACAGGATCGAACCGATATTGACGATGCGGCCCCAGCCGCGTTCCGCCATCCGCAAACCGGCTTCGCGCGACAGCACGAAGGCCGCGGTGAGATTGGTATCCATCACCCGCTGCCAGTCGGCCAGCGCGTAATCGGCCAGCGGCTTGCGGATATTCATGCCGGCATTGTTGATCAGGATATCCAGTCCGCCGAAATCCGCTTCGATAGCCGCCACGGCATCGGTTGCGGCCTGACTGTCGGTGACATCGAAAGCCAGTATATGGGCATCGCCCCCGGCCTTGCGCAACCCATCGGCCGCCTGCTGCAGCGCGTCGGCATGGCGGCCGTTCAGCACCACGCGGGCGCCGGCCGCCGCAAACAATTTGGCGATCTCCAGCCCGAAGCCGCGCGAAGCGCCGGTAATCAAAGCCGTGCGGCCATCGAGACGAAACATATCCAGCATGATTGACCCTCCCGTCCGGCATAGTTTAGCGTCTTCGCCAGCCTATTACAGCCATCACCGGCCTATTACAGTCATCGGAAGGCTGCCGTTGCGATAGGCGAAAAATGGAGGAAAATACCGTGCTGCGCAGTTACCGGGTCGCCGAATTCGCCAAACCGCTCGTCTTGTCCGAAGAGCCCCTGCCCCAGCCGCAGGGCGGCGAAGTGCTGCTGAAGATGGAACGCTGCGGCGTCTGCCATTCCGATCTGCATATCTGGGACGGCTATTGGGACCTGGGCGGCGGCAAGAAGATCGTCGCCGCCAATAACGGCGCGCTGCTGCCGCTGACCATGGGGCATGAAATCGTCGGCACCGTGGTAGCCATGGGACCTGAAGCGAAGAATGTCGAGATCGGCCAGCGCCGCCTGGTCTTCCCCTGGATCGGTTGCGGCGTCTGCCCGGTCTGCCGCGACGGCGCCGAGCATCTTTGCGCCGGCAAGTCGCCTGCCATCGGCATCTTCACCCATGGCGGCTATGCCAGCCATGTGATCGTGCCGCGCACCGATTGCCTGCTGGATTTCGGCAGCCTGCCGGCCGAACTGGCCAGCACCTATGCCTGTTCGGGCCTCACGGCTTATTCCGCCCTGAAAAAGGTCGGCAAGCTGCATGAGGGCCAGAGCCTGTTGATCGTCGGCGCCGGCGGCGTGGGCCTCAACGGCATCGCCATGGCCAAGGCCGTGACCGGCGTGGCCCCCATCGTGGCCGATATCGACCCGGTGAAGCGCGATGCGGCGCTGAAACTGGGCGCGGCGGATGCCATTGATCCGCGCGCCGAGGGCGCCGGCAAGGCGCTGGTGAAGGCCACCGGCGGCGTGGCGGCGGCGGTGGATTTCGCCGGCTCGCCGCAAAGCTTCGAATTCGCCTATGGCGCGCTGCGCAAGACCGGCCATCTGGTCAGCGTCGGCCTGCTCGGCGGCCAGGTGACGCTGTCGCTGCCGCTGCTGGTGATGAAGGGCGTGCAGATCTCCGGCTCGTATGTCGGCAGCCTGCCGGAATTGCGCGAATTGCTCAGCCTGGCCCAGGCGCAGCATCTGCCCGCCCTGCCCATCGAAACCCGGCCGCTGGATGCGGTGAATTCCGCCCTCTCCGACCTCAAGGCCGGCAAAGTGGTGGGCCGCATCGTGCTGGCGAATTGAGTCAGAGAAACAGCGACAGCACGCCGGTATAGCCGTACATGCGCGCGGCGGCGATTTCGCCCGCGCAGTACATGCCGATCAGCGGCAAGCCCGGAAAGGCCGCTTGAATGCGCTCCAGTTCGCCGGGATTCTGCACGAACTGATCCTGGCTGCGCGCCATGCAGGAGAAATAGATCCCGCCGCGCGGTTCGGCATCGCCGCAGCGCCGGCGCAGATCGGCCAACATGCGATCCATGTCGCGTCCCGCGCTCTCGGCATCGCGGCGGCAGAAGAAAAGCTGGTCGCCCTCCTCCATCAGCGCGCCCACCGCAAGCGCCCCGGCCTGGGGATCGACGCCAAGGATATTGCGCACCAGATAGTCGGGCCGGTCCGAGCCGCCCACCGGCAGCGCAACCATCATGCCGCCGCCGGCGCGGCGCAGATCGCGCAAGGTCTTTACATCGAAGGCATCCTGCAAGGCGGCATAGGCCGGCATGCCATCCAGTTCCAGCACCATATTATTGTCGGCCAAGGTTACGTTATGCACTGGGCCCACCTGGCTGCAGCCCTGGCTGAGCCCGGTAACGATGGGCTGGCTCTGGGTGAACAGAATGCCGGATACGCCGCCCTCCACCAGGCCGCTGGCCCATTGCGGCCGGGCCTCGCCGGCCGCCACCAGACCGCCCACCAGATAAGCGCCCGACACCTCGCCCATATCGAGCAGCAATTCATCCAGCGCCATGACATGCGGATCGGCATGCACGATGCCGAACCAGCCGCCGGCCGGAATCCTGTTCGGGCGGTCGAACAGCATGGCGCTGTCGGCCGGCACCGCGCCCACCATGCAGACAATCGCCGGCTCGTCGATATATTCGCGGCCGGCGCCGATGATCGAATGGCTGATCGCCGCCACCAGATGCGGCAGCCCGGTGGCCTCGGCCAGCCGGCGCATGATGGCGGGCATATGACGGGCCATCGCCTCGGTAACGTAAACGAAGCCCACATTGGCGGCCGGCTGCAAGGGCAGCAACTGCAACAAACAGCCATCCACCGCTATGCGCCAATCGGGCGATGCGGCAATGCCAAGGCGGAATTTCGAGCCGATGGTCTGTTCGGTCATTGATTCCCTCCTGGGATTCACTCCTGGGATTCGCTTCAGGACTGCATTTCGGCAGCCCTGCCTTGCCGCAACGACAGGCAGTATATACCGGCGACGGCGAATTCGGCAGGGACTTGCGCGATCACTTTTGCTACACTCTTGTCGTGTTCTGCGCTCCACCGATATGCCGCGTCATGATTGATCTCCGTCTGCCGCCGTTGCTGATCTCGCTCGCCCTGGCCGCCCTCCTCCCGCAAGCTGCCGCAGGACAATCCGCCGTGATCGGCAAATGGCGCACCATCGACGACGAAACCGGGCGCGAGCGTTCGGTCGTTGAACTGCGGCAGGTGGATGGACAACTTCAAGGGCGCATCCTGCAAATTTTCCAGCGGCTGGACGAAAAACCGGACCCGGTTTGCGAGGCTTGCGAGGGAGAGCGCAAAAATCGGCCGATCCTGGGAATGACTTTCCTGTGGGGACTGAAACCAGATGGCGCGAATGCCTGGGCCGGCGGCTCCATCCTCGATCCCAAGAACGGCAAAATCTACAACGCCAAGGCCAGCCTGACCGAGGACGGCAAGGCGCTGCGCGTGCGCGGATATATCGGCACGCCGTTGCTCGGCCGCACGCAAACCTGGCAGCGCGAGGCGCAATGACCAATCCGCAGCCGGCAATCAACCTGGCCGGTTTGCGCCGCCTGTGGCGTCGCATATTGCCGACCCTGGTGCTCTCCGCCGGCCTGGCGGCCGCCTTCCTGGCTCATGCGGTATTGCGGGACCGGGCCGTAGACCGGGCCGCCGAGGATGTTCGGCTGGAAACCCGACAGATCGTTGCCGCCCTGCAGGACCGCGCGCAGATCGCGGATTTCCTGATGACCGCGGTGGGCGCGCTTTATATCGCTTCCGTTGCGGTGGATAGCGAAGAACTGAACCGTTTTCTCGACAGCCTGGATGGCACCGCATACAGCGCCGGTCTGGATTATGTCGGCGTGGTTTCCGACCCGACATTCCAAGCCGGCGGCCAGCAACCGCTTGCGATGTATTTTTATGCATCGGCGGAAAACACCCCCAATCTGCATCAGGATGGCGCCCCGCTTTGGCGCCAGGCGATACAAATAAGCCGGCGGGATAACCGTCTTGCCGCCATCCAAAATGGCAAAAAAACCATTCTATCGCTGCCGGCGCGAACCCAAAGCGGTCTTATTCACGTCGTGGCTCAGGCTGAAATCAGCAATGTGGTTGCGGCCCTGACGAATGCCAGCGCCCGCCGGCCAATCGTTCGGCTGGCGCAGATTGGCGGCGAACAGGAAAGCGAATTGCTGACAGCCGATTTCAGCCCGGACCGACCGAAGGAAAAACTGGAATTTTCCATGCTTGGTCAGCAATGGCGGCTTGAATTGCAGCAAAGCGACAATGCCCTGCTTTCCGAAGACATGGTGCTGGCGCGTTTGGCGCTCGGTTTCGGCATGATCGCCAGTCTGATCCTGTTTTATGCCACCCTGCGGCAACGGCAAGCCCGGTATGATGCGGATCAGGCGCGGCTCCAACTCACCGATGCCATCGAAAGCCTTAGCGACGCCTTCGTATTGTTCGACGCGCAAGACCGGGTCGTGTTGTGGAACCGGCAATATGCCCAAATGCTCAATATGCTTGCCGACGAACTCAAACCCGGCATCAGCTTCGAAGCATTGCTTCGGCTAGGCGCGGAACGCGGACTTTTTCCCGCCGCGCAAGATCCGGAAGCGCTCGTCGCGCAACGCCTTGCCCTGCATCGCCAGGGCGGCGGCAGCATGGAACAGGAAATGGCCGACCGGCGCTGGATTCGGGTGGCTGAGGCCCGCACCAGCGATGGCGGTACAGCCGGCATCCGCGTCGACATAACGGAAAGCAAACGCCGGGAGCAATTGCTGATCAGCCAAGTGGCCTTGCTGGAAACCGTCGCGCAGGGCAGGCCGCTGGAAGACAAGCTGCACCAGGTGGTGCAATGGGTGGAAAGCAGCATCGACGGAGCGCTGGCATCCCTGCTGCGGCTGGATAGCAGCGGCACGAAAGTAGCCGACTACATCCCTTGCCGACTGCCGGAAGACTATATGCGGCAATTGCTCGGCCTTGTTATCGGCCCGGATATCGGCTCCTGCGGCACCGCCGCCTATTTGCGCATGCCGATTTACACCAACGACATAGACACCGATCCGCGCTGGGCGGCATTCCGCGGCCTAGTGGCGCCCTTCGGCCTGCGCGCCTGCTGGTCCATGCCGATCATCGGCGCCAATGGCCAAGTCTACGGCACTTTCGCGGTCTATTTCGATGCCCCGCGATCGCCGACGACATTGGAGAAATCGGTGCTGGAAATCGCCGGAAATTTGGCTCGACTGGCGCTGGAACGCGACCTGCACATGAATCGCCTTACCGCACTGGCCCGCCATGATGCGGTGGATCGGCTCTCCGGCGGCATCGCGCATGATTTCAACAATCTTCTCCAGGCCATGCAGCAGGCGACCGATCTGCTGCTGTCGCGCGAGCCTACGCCGCAGCAGCGCCCTTTGCTCGATCTGATCCGCGAAGCTACGGCCAAAGGCGCCAACCTGATCCGCCGCCTGCTGGTTTTTGCCCGCGGCCAGGAGCAGAATCGCGAGGCGGTCTCGCCAGACGAAACCATCCGCGCGCTGGAGCCGCTGCTGCGCCAGGCGCTCACCGATACGGTGACGTTGGAGATGCATCTGGATCTGGCTGGCCGCATCACGCAATGCGACCGCGTATTGCTCGAAACCGCGCTGATCAACTTGGCGATCAACGCCCGCGATGCCATGCCCGATGGCGGCAAGCTGACCATCACCTCGCGCCGGCTGGATACGCCCAAGGGCATTCCGGCCCTGGAATTACAGCCCGGTTCCTATGCCTGCATCGCCGCCAGCGATACCGGCACCGGCATGGCGGCGGAAACCATTCGCAATGCATTCGTGCCCTATTTCTCCACCAAGGAGGTCGGGCGCGGCTCAGGGCTGGGCTTGAGCATGGTCTACGGCTTCGCGCGCGGCAATGGCGGCAGCGCCGGCATCGAAAGCACGCTGGGCCATGGCACGCGGGTTACGATCTACCTTCCACTCGACTAGGGCGCTTCATCCTGCTTCCGGTTTCGCGGTCCGGCAGCAAGGGCGCGGTTTATCGCGTCGGCAAGGATCTCTGCATTGAACGGCTTGGAAATCGCGGCATCGGCGCCGAAAACCGACGCGAAATGCAAAAAATCCTGGGTGCTGCGATAGCCCCCGCCCGATACCGCGATGATCCGCAAATCGCCATCCCGCGCACGAATGGCGCGGATCAATTCCAGACCATCCATTTCCGGCATCAGGATATCGGTAATCACCAAATCGAATTGGCCGGGGTGTATCCGCTCATTGGCTTCGCTGGCGGATGATACAGCCGTGACGCTATGGCCTTGAGCTTCCAAGGTCATTTTCAGAGTGGTGAGGACCAGCTCATCGTCATCCACGACCAGCACGCGGGCCATGCCGGAAATACCTCCATCGCGGCAGCGGGCGGCAGTATCGTTCCGTTCACGCCGCGTTGCAAGACGAGCCGGTCCCGCCGGCTAATAGGCAATCTTGATCACTTCGATGCTTTGCCGGCCTTGCGGCGTCCGCACCTCGACCGTATCGCCGACACGCGCCTTCAACAGGGCGCGGGCCACCGGAGAAACCCAGCTGATCTCGCCATGCTCCTGGCGCGCCTCGTCGACTCCCACGATGCGCACCAGGAGCATGGC
>JAYSEE010000115.1:0-7760 GCA_041914045.1 Ferrovibrio sp.
GTTGATGCAGCGCCCGGCCAGCTTGGCGGCCAGGCCATCGGACAGCACCTGCATATAGCGCGCCAGCACCACTAACTCCGCGCGGCTCTCGCCCACCACGCGCCAGACCTCGGCTTCCTGCTCCATCTTGGTTTCGCGCGTCACCGGCAGATGGTGGAAGGGCAGGTCGCGCAGGTCGAGATGATCGTAAGTCTCGCGCGGATGGTTGGAGACGATGCCGGCGATCTCCATCGGCAATTCGCCGATCTTCCAGCGATACAGCAGGTCGGCCAGGCAATGATCGAATTTCGATACAAGCAGCAGCACCCGGCGCGGCGTCGCGGTGTCGCGCATGGTCCAGGTCATGGCGAAACGCTCGGCGATCGGCCGGAAGCCGTCCTGCAGCGCCTTCAATTGGCCGTTCTCCTTGGTCGGCGCGAAGGTGACGCGCATGAAGAAGCGGTCGGTCTGCACATCGTCGTATTGCTGGGCATCCAGGATGTTGAAGCCGGCATCGAACAGGTGGTTCGACACGGCGGCGACGATGCCGGGCCGGTCGGCGCAGGACAGGGTGAGGATGATCGGATGCTGCGGCATGCGGATGGACCTGGGAAGAACGGACTTATCGGGCGCACAAGGTAAGCATCGGCGCGCGCCAGTCAACCATGACAGCGTCAACCATGCCGGGGTCAACCATGCTGGCGGGGCCGTGGCGCGGCGGCCACTTCCAGGATCAGCTTGCGCCGGATCGCATCGGCGAAACTGGCGTAATCGCGGGCCGGCATGATGAAGGCGCCGGGGCCGCCGATGATGTTCTGTTCGTAATAACTGTCGATATCGGCCTCCATATGCAGGATCGGCAGGCCGTTGATGGTGATGCCGCGCGCCACCGCCGCATCGCGCGCCAAGGCCGGCGGCCGGCCGCGATTGTTGCGGCCATCGCCCGATACGTCGATCACCCGCCGCGCGGCGCGATAGGGCAGGCTTTCCAATTGCGCACGGCCGAAATCTATCGCCTCGCCCGGGGCGGTGCCGCCGCCGAAAATGCTGCGCGGCACCTGGCCCAGCGCCTCGGCGAAAGCCAGCACGTCGGCGCGGTTTTTCAGCAGCCGCCAAGGCAGCGCCAGGTTATGCAAAGCCGGGCCGGACCATTGGAAATAACAAACCGCCGCCGCGCCATGCAGGCCGGACAGGATGGCGTCGATCACCTTGGGGTGGCGGAAGGCATCGGCATAGCCGCGCTGTTGCAGCACATAATGCTCCTCGCGCACGCTGCCCGAACAATCGGCGGCCAGCACCAGGGCGAGATCGGCCTCCTGCATCGCTTGAGCCGACTGCATCCGGGCCGAGGCGTCGCGCCAGGTGGCCAGGCTGGCCAGGCCGGCCAGAACATGCCGTCGGCTGGAAAAACGCTGTCGCACGCCGCTCTCCCCGGATTGCCCGATCCGGCAGCGAGTATGCCACGGATCAGGCGCCGCGCTAATGTAGACATTTTTGTCGAAAAAATCCGGGTGCTGGCGCTGTTCAAGGCGATAGCGATTGTTTATCAAGGAATTGTTGTTCCATCAGATAATTCCGCGATTTACCGCCATGCAACTCAGCCTCGAAAATACTCGCGCCGCCTTCCAACGGCTTGCCCCCGGCATTCTGGCGAGCTTCACCATCGCCATCGCGGCCAGTTTTCTCGGCGAGCATTACAGCGCGCCGGTGATGCTCTACGCCCTGCTGCTCGGCATGGCTTTTCATTTCCTGCATCAGGATGGCCGCTGCGTGGCCGGCATCGACATCACGGCCAAGAGCGTGCTGCGCATCGCCGTCGGCCTGCTGGGCGCGCAGATCACCCTGGCGCAGATCATGAGCTATGGGCTTTGGCTGCCGCTGCTGGTGATCTGCGGCGTGCTGCTCACCATCGGCTTCGGTCTGCTGGCGGCGCGCGCCGCCGGGCTGCCCGGTCCGTTCGGCCTGCTCACCGGCGGCGCGGTGGCGATCTGCGGCGCTTCGGCGGCGCTGGCGATTTCCTCGGTGCTGCCGCGCAGCGAAACCAGCGAACGCGATACGGTGTTCACCGTGGTGGGCGTCACCGCGCTCAGCACGGTGGCGATGATCGTTTATCCGTTGATCACCACTTGGCTGGGCTGGGACGATGTGGCCGCCGGCATTTTCCTCGGTGCGACGATCCATGATGTGGCGCAGGTGGTGGGCGCGGGCTTCAGCATTTCCGAACCGGCCGGCCAGGCCGCCACCTTCACTAAATTGCTGCGCGTGATGCTGCTGGTGCCGGTGGTGCTCAGTCTGGCGCTGGTTTTCCGCAAGGGCAGCGGCGCGGGCGCGAAGCCGCCCTTCTTCCTGGTGGCCTTCGTGGTGCTGGTGGCGCTGAACAGTTTGGGCGTGATCCCCGCGCCGGCGCTCGATGCGATGAAGCAGATTTCGCGCTGGTTCCTGGTGGCGGCGATTGCCGCGCTGGGCATGAAAACCTCGCTCAAGGCGCTGGCCCAGGTGGGCGGCCGCGCCGTGGCGCTGATCGTGGCGGAAACCCTGTTCCTGGCGGTGCTGGCCGGCGCGGCGCTGTATCTGCTCGGCCACTGAATCTGTTCGGGCACTGAACCGCGTGCACTAACGCGGATCACCACATGGATTTGCGCGCGCGCTCCGGCCAGGCTTCGTCATAGGGCTTGCCGCCGATCGTGTTGTCGCTCAATGCGGCCAGCATTTCGCCCGCCGTGGGCAGGCTGTCGGCCGGCACATGGCGTTCGGGATTCCACAATTCGGCGCGGATCACCGCGCGGGCGCATTGGAAATACACGCTCTCCACCTGCACGACGATCACGCTGCGCGGCGGCTTGCCATCCACCTTGAAGCTGTCCAGCAGATCGGGCGCGATGCTCAAATGCGCGCGGCCGTTTAGCCGCAGGGTCACGCCATGGCCGGGGATCAGGAACAGCAGTCCCACGCGCGGATCGCGCACGATGTTGCGCAGCGAGTCCACGCGATTATTGCCCATGCGGTCGGGCAGCAGCAGGGTGTTTTCATCCTGCACGCGGATGAAGCCTTTCAAATCGCCGCGCGGCGAGCAATCCAGCCCTTCCGGGCCGCTGGTGACCAGCGCCAGAAAGGGCGAGGCCTCGATATAGGCGCGGTAATGCGGCGTGATGCGATCCACTTCCTTCACCGTGGAGGTGGGAAGCGGTTGGCCGTAAAGGGCGGTAAGCTGTTCAACCGAGGTGATGGCGTGCTGCATGCGATCCTCCGCGCGGGGGACTATAATCGCGCCGCGCCGATCCGGCAAATCGGATGCATGCCGCAATGATCCGGCCCTTCCCGAATCCACCGCGAGGCCGTATCGTCCGGTCGCAAATCCGTCATCTGGAGTAGGGTCATGGCAGCGCCGCTGCTCATTCTGCGCGATATCGGCCTTGGTTTCGGCGGCAGCCATGCGTTGCTGGACGGCGCCGAATTCTCCGTTGCCGAACGCGACCGGCTTTGCCTGGTGGGGCGCAACGGTTCGGGCAAGTCCACCTTGCTGAAGATCGCCGCCGGCCTGGTGCAGCCCGATCGCGGCGAACGCGTGCTGCGCCAGGATGTAACCATGCGCTATCTGCCGCAGGAGCCGGATTTCGCCGGCTATGACAGCACGCTGGCTTATGTGGAAGCCGGCCTGGCGCCTGGCGACGCGGAACACCGCGCGCGGTATCTGCTGAATGAACTCGGCCTCGGCGGCGACGAGAATCCGGCGCGGCTTTCGGGCGGCGAGGCGCGCCGCGCCGCCTTGGCCCGCGTGCTGGCGCCGCGCCCGGATATCCTGCTGCTCGACGAGCCGACCAATCACCTCGACCTGCCCGCCATCGAATGGCTGGAAGCGGAATTGCGCGGCATGGATTCGGCGCTGGTGCTGATCAGCCATGATCGCCGTTTCCTGTCTAATCTCTCGCGCCGCACGGTGTGGCTGGATCGCGGTCAGACCCGCACCTTGGAGCGCGGCTTCGGCGAGTTCGAAGCCTGGCGCGACGAAATGCTGGAGCAGGAAGAGGTCGAGCGCCACAAGCTGGATCGCAAGATCGCCGCCGAACTGGATTGGCTGCGCTATGGCGTAACGGCGCGGCGCAAGCGCAATATGGGCCGGTTGCGCGGCTTGCAGGATCTGCGCCGCGAACGCCGCGACCAGCGCCGCGCGGTGGGCGATGTGAAGCTGAATGCCGCCGAGGCGGAAGCCTCCGCCAAGCTGGTGGCCGAGCTCGAAAATGTCGGCAAATCCTATGGCGAGCGGGTGATCGTGCGCGATCTTAATTTGCGCCTGCGGCGCGGCGACCGGCTCGGCATCGTCGGCCCCAATGGCGCGGGCAAGACCACGCTGATCAATCTGCTCACCGGCGGCCTCGCGCCCGATAGCGGCAAAGCCAAGCTGGGGCAGAATCTGGCCATGGTGACCTTGGATCAGCGCCGCGAGGCGCTGGACCCGCAAACCACCTTGCAGGATACGCTCACCCAGGGCCGCGGCGACATGGTGCATGTGGGCGACAAGCCGCGCCATGTGATCGGTTATATGAAGGATTTTCTGTTCTCGCCCGAACAGGCGCGCACGCCGGTGGGCCGGCTGTCGGGCGGCGAGCGCGGACGATTGATGCTGGCGCGCGCCATGGCCGCGCCGTCCAACCTGCTGGTGCTCGACGAACCGACCAACGATCTCGATCTCGAAACCCTCGACCTGTTGCAGGAAATGCTGGGCGAATATCCCGGCACAGTGCTGCTGGTGAGCCATGACCGCGATTTCCTCGACCGCGTCGTCACCCATGTGCTGGCCTATGAGGGCGATGGCCGCTGGCAGCTTTATGCCGGCGGCTATTCCGACATGCTGGCGCAGCGCGGCCCCGGCATCGCGGTGAAGCAAAGCGCCAGCGCCAAGCCGGAACGCAAGGCGGAGAATGCCGCCGCGCCATCTGCGTCCGCGCCCGCCAAGCGCCGCCTGAGCTTCAAGGACAAGCATGCGCTGGAAATCCTGCCCAAGCGCATGGCGGCGTTGCAGGCCGATATCGCCAAGCAGCAGGCCAAGCTGGACGATCCGGCGCTGTTCGGCCGCGATCCGGCCGCCTTCAACAAAACCGCCGAGGCGCTGGCGAAGGCGCAGGCCGAATTGGCGGAAGCCGAGGATGAATGGCTGCGGCTGGAAATGCTGCGCGAGGAGATGGAGGCGCAATGATCGACCTGCATGGCCGCCGCGCGCTCGTCACGGGCCATAAGGGCGGCATCGGCGCCGCCATCATGGCCGTGCTGGCGGAATGCGGCGCCGAGGTGCATGGCTTCGATCTGCCGGAAGTCGATCTGAACGAACTCGATGCGATTCCAGGCCATGTCGCGGCTTTGCGCGCCCGTAGCGGCCCGCTGGATATTCTGGTGAATAATGCCGGCATTACGATGCTGGGCAATCTGCTGGATCAGGATATCGCTGCCGCCGAACGCCTGCTGCGCATCAACCTGCTGGCGCCGATGGCGCTGATCAAGGCGGTGTTGCCGGATATGATCGCGGTCGGGCGCGGCGCGGTGGTGAATATCGCTTCCGATCAAGCCCTCATCGGCAAGCGCGATTCGGCGGTTTATGGCGCATCGAAAGCGGCGATTGCGCAGCTTTGCAAAAGCGCCGCGCTGGATTGGGCCGGGCATAATATCCGCTTCAACGCCATCGCGCCGGGCAGCACCGATACCGGGATGCTGCGCGATGTGATCGCTGAAATCGCGCGCCGCAATCCGCAAATGCCGGACGACGCTTATAAAGCCGCTTTGCCTTTGGGCCGCTTCGCCGCGCCGCGCGAAATCGCCAATGCCGTGGCGTTTCTGTGCTCGGATGCGGCGTCCTTCATCACCGGCGCGGTGATCCCGGTGGATGGCGGAGGCACGGCGGGATGAATGAGGGCGGCATGAAGCGCATCGCCGTCGTCACCGGAGCCAGTCGCGGCATCGGGCGCGCGATTGCGGAAACGCTGGCCGTGCAAGGCTGGCAGGTGATCGGTCTGGCGCGCAATGCAAGCCAGATCGCCGGCATCGACATGCGGGTTTGCGACGTGACCGACCGCGCGGCGGTGGCCGATGCTTTCGCCGTTCTCCCGCGCGTCGATCTGCTGGTGAACAATGCCGGCGCGGCCGGCGGCGCGGCTTTCGGCAGCGCCGAGGAGCTTGCGGGCTGGGATGGCATCCTCGCCGCCAATCTCACCGCCAGCTATCTCTGCGCGGCGGCTTTGCGCGACAAGCTGCCCGATGGCAGCGGCCGCATCGTGAATATCGCTTCCGTGCTGGGCCTGCGCGGCGTGCCGGATCAACTGGCTTATACGGCGGCCAAGCATGGCGTGGTGGGGCTCACCAAGGCGCTGGCGCTGGCGCTCGCGCCGCGCCGCATCACGGTGAATGCGATCTGCCCGGGCTGGGTAGATACCGATATGGCGCGGGCGCGGTTCAAGGAACTCGGCATCAGCGCCGCGGAAGCGGCGGCAGGCACGCCCACCGGCCGCATCAGCACGCCGCAGGATATCGCATCTCTGGTGTTGTATCTGGCCAGCGCAGCCGCCGGCAACCTGACCGGTCAGGCCTTGGCGGTGGATGGCGGTGCCATGCTCTGAGTCTGCGATTGACTCTAGGCCTGCGATTGACTCTGGGTCTGGCTTTGCGCCGGCTTCGGCGGCGCATCCAGCGGCAGCAATTCCACCGCCACGCCCACGCGATGCGGGCCGCCGCCCAGCACCACGCCGCGCACCGGGCTGATATCGTTGTAATCGCGGCCGACCGCCAGGGTGACATGATCCTCGCTCACCACCAGATCGTTGGTGGGGTCGAGATCAATCCAGCCATGCGCATCGCCGCACCAGACCGACACCCAGGCATGCGAGGCATCGGCGCCGCGCAGGCCGGCTTCGTCGCCCGGCTGCATGGTGCGGATATAGCCCGAGACATAGCGCGCGGCCAGGCCATGCGAACGCAGCATGGCGATTTGCAGATGCGCGAAATCCTGGCACACGCCGGCGCGCTGCTTCATCGCCTCGGCCACCGGGGTGAACACTTCGGTGGCGCTGGGATCGTAGCGGAAATCATCGTGGATGCGCTTGGTCAATTCGCGCGCCGCCGCCAGGATCGGCCGGCCCGGCGGCAGGCTTTTCGCGGCATAGGCGGCAATCGCTTCGTCGGCTTCCGCCATCGGCGAACCGAGCGCGAATTCGCAGGCTTCCATCGCCTTGGGAAAGCCGTCGCCGTTCAGCAGGTCGCGGATGCTTTCCCAGGCCGGCGTCTCGGCTTCCGGCGGCGCGGCGAAAGGCAGCACGTCCACTTCGGCGGTAAGCTCCACATCGAAGCGCGTATGCGGCTCCTCGATGGCGAGATGCGATACCAGATTGCCGAAATGATCGCGGCAGACATCGCCCATGCGGCCTTCCGGCGCGGTCTGCACGGCGCAATCGGCCACGGTCTGGCGCGGGCCGCTCTGCAATTGCAGATGCAGCAGGTGGTAGGACATGTCCACCGCCCAGCTATAGCTGTAAGAGGTCGTATGGCGCAGGCGATAGCGCATCAGCGGCCGAACCCGAAGGATTGCGCCAGCTGGATATGCGAAAAATACGTGCGCGTCAGCTGGTCGGAGATGTCCATCAAGGCCTGGGTGGAGGCATCCAGGCTGCCGCGCAGGCGCGAAACCAGGGTCTGCCACTCCGCTGCCGGCACTTCATCGCGGTCGAACTTCTCCACGATATCCTCGAACGGCTTGCCCAGCGCCAGGCAATCCTCGCCGCGCGGCGGCTGCTCGCGGC
>JAYSEE010000115.1:7770-10671 GCA_041914045.1 Ferrovibrio sp.
TGGAAGCCCAGCGAATGCGGATTGCTGCCATCCAGCAGCAGCAGGTCGAACACGGCGGCCGGCTGCAAGGAGGCGCGATAGCGGCGGCGATAGGTGAGGCTGGAATCGTTGAGTTCCAACGCGATGCGGAAGCCCGGCTCGGGCGCGGTGCCCAGCACCGTGGTGGCGGCGGAAACGCTGCGCGAGATATAGACGCCGCGTTCCAGCCGGCGGCCGAAATCCAGGAAGCGCCAGCCGCTGCCGCGCGTCATATGCTCGGCCAGCATGCCGGCGATGGCCGCCGTGGTGCGGATCACCTGATCGCAGAATTCCAGCATCGCATCGGCGTCGCCTTCGGCGCCGCTGCGCGACAGCCGCAATTCGCTCAGCAGATGGTTGATCAAGCGCCACATATCCGCCGAGAAGCGATGCCGCGCCACGGCGGCCAAGCGCTCCATGGCGTCCAAGGTCTGGCCCAGCATCTGATTCGGCGCGCCGGCGCGCGCCACGGCATTGGCGAAGGTTTTGCTGTCGGACGGCGCGGCGGCGGCGCGCTGGTCGATCAGGCCGCAGCGGCTGAGCGCGCGGGCCAGCACGCCCATCTCCACCATGTCGCGCGCGCTGCCCAATTCGCCCACCAGACGGGTCAGCGTGGCGCGCAGCAGGCGGGCGCCGTCATCCAGCCGTTCGACGCTGCGGCCGAGCCAGAACAGGTCGTCGGCCACGCGGCTTTGCAAGGTGCCGGACGAGCGGCGCAATTGCAGACGCTGGCGCGGCGCGGTGCCGCGGATTATCAGCGGGCCGGGATCGGTGGCTTCCACCCACACATCCTTGTTCACGCCGCCGCGCTGCATGGTGGCGCGGAACGGATCGCCGCTTTGCGGCACGCGGGCCAGGCCGCCGGGCATCGCCACATAGCCATCGCCATCGGCCACCACCTGCACACGCAGCAGGATCGGCGTCGGTTCCAGCTTGCCATTCGCGCCGAGGCCCGGCGCCACCGACGGCACCGTGCGCTCCTGCGCCACGTAATCGGCCGGCCGCGCCTTGATGCGGGCCAGCAATTGCGCCCGCGCCGCGTCGCTGAGGTCGCGCACCGTCAGCGGCAGGGCGCGCAGATCGCGCGCGCCGCGCACCACCATGTCGTCGAAGCGATTCTCCACTTCGCGCAGGGCATAGCTCTGGCCGCACCACCAGGTGGCGATGGAGGGCAGCTTCAGGCTTTCGCCCAGCAGATGCTCGGCCAAAGTGGGCAGAAAAGCCTGCATGGCCGGCTGTTCGGCCAGGCCGCTGCCGATGCCGTTGCACACCGCCACCCGGCCTTCGCGCACCGCCTGCATCAGGCCGGTTACGCCCAGCGCGGATTCGGCGCGCAATTCCAGCGGGTCGCACCATTCGCCGTCCAGCCGGCGCAGGATCACATCCACCGGCTCCAGCCCGGCCAGGGTTTTGATGAAGACGCGGCCATCGCGCATGGTCAGGTCGGCGCCTTCGACCAAGGTGGCGCCCAATTCGCGCGCCAGATAGATATGTTCGAAATAGGCTTCGTTATAGGGGCCGGGCGTAAGCAGCACCACGCGCGGATTGTCGCTCATATGCTGGCCGCGCGCTTGCAGGTCGCTTTGCCAGAAATCGAAATAGCGGGTCAGCGGCCGGGCGCGGCATTCGCGCAGGGCTTGGCCCATCAGGCGCGACATCACGCGGCGATTCTGCAAGGCATAGCCCGCGCCGGCCGGGGCCTGACTGCGGTCGGCGATCACGCGCCACACGCCATCGGGGCCGCGCACCAGTTCGGCGGCGTAATGCTGCAGCATGCGGCCGGGCGTGCTGCCATCCATGCGGCAGGCGGCGCGCAGAAAATCGCGATGGCCGAAAACCAGCGCCGGCGGATAGCGGCCCTCGCGCAGCAGGCTCATCGAGCCGTAGAAATCGCGCAGCATGCGATCCAGCAGCTCGGCGCGCTGGATCAAGCCGGCCTCGATGCCGGCCCATTCCTCCGAGGAGAGCAGCACCGGTACCGGGTCGAGCCGCCAGGGCCGCTGTTCGGGCAGGGGCGGCGCGATATCGGGTCCGCCGCGCCCGGCGGGATCGCTGGGCAATTCGTAGAGGTTATAGGTGACGCCTTCGTCTTCCAGATGCTGGCGGCCGCGCTCGGCGCGTTCGGCCAGGCCGTTGGGGCCGAGCAGGCTGAGCGAGGCGAGCAGCGGCTGCCATTGCCGGCGCACCACGCCCTGGCCGGTCACCATCTCATCGAAGGCGGCAGGATCTTCGGGCGCGCTCTTGGCTGCGGGCGCAATGGCGCCAGCATTCGGCACGTCTACCTTTGCCTTCTGCGCAGTCGACATGGGCTCCACAGGCTAAGCCCCCGCCAGGGCTATCCTGGCAGGGGTGATTCGGCCTCATACTCTAGCCGCCGCGCAGGTCCAGGGTAAGCGGTTGCTCGCCGGGACGGGGCGGTTTCGGCGGCGGCACCGGCATTGCCGTGGGGGTATGGTTGATCGGGAAGAAGCGCGCGCGGCGGCGGGCCTCCGCTTCGTTGGCATTCACCGGGAAGGTATCGTAATTGCGCCCGCCCGGATGCGCCACATGGTAGCTGCAACCGGCCAGCGGACGGCCATTCCACGTATCGAACAGGTCGAAACTCAATGGCGTATGCACGCCGATGGTGGGGTGCAGCGCGCTGGGCGGCGCCCAGGCCTTGAAGCGCACGCCGGCCACGTATTCGCCGGGCACACCTGTTGCGCGCAGCGGCAACGCGCGACCGTTGCAGGCGATGGTGTAGCGTTCGCCGGTCAGGCCCTTTGCTTTCACTTGCAAGCGTTCCACCGAGGAATCGACATAGCGCGCGGTGCCGCCCGAACCGGATTCCTCGCCCAGCACATGCCAGGGCTCCAGCGCATGGCGCAATTCCAGTTCGATGCC
>JAYSEE010000116.1:0-10665 GCA_041914045.1 Ferrovibrio sp.
TGGCCGGCGGCGTGATCCTGCTGATCTACTCGATCCATATCGCCAATCTGGTCTTCATCATCGGCCAGGGCAGCGGCCTGTTCGTCTATGCCCGCAACCTGCATCTGATCTACCGCGAACGCCAGAAGATCGCTGCTGGAAAGCAGGCATGAACCGGCGCGGCCTGATCGGCTTCAGCCTGCTGGTCTGGCTGCTGGCGCTGACGGCGGCGATGATCGCGCGGCCGCTGATGCCGATCGACGAGACGCGCTACGTCACCGTGGCCTGGGAGATGCATCTGGCCGATCATTGGCTGGTGCCGCTGCTGAATGGCGAGCCCTATCATCATAAACCGCCCTTGCTGTTCTGGGTCATCCGCATCGGCTGGATGATTTTCGGGGTGAACGATCTCTGGCCGCGTCTGGTGGCGCCGCTTTTCGGCCTGGCCGCGCTGGGCCTGGTGCTGTGGCTGGCCCGCCTGCTGTGGCCGGGCGAGCAGGGCCGCCGCATCGGTGCGTTGGCGTTGCCGATCCTGCTCACCGGCGCCTGGTGGCTGTTGTTTTCCACCCTCACCATGTTCGACCTGATGATGGCCTGCTTCGCCCTGCTGGGCTGGTGCGGGCTGGCGCTGGCGCTGCGGCATGGCCGGTTCTTCGGCGGCCTGGCGCTTTATGGCGCGGCGATCGGCCTGGGCGTGCTGTCCAAGGGGCCGGCAATCCTGGTCTATGCGCTGCCGCCGGCTCTGTTCGCCCCGCTATGGGCCGGCAGCAAGCAAAGCTGGCTGCGCTGGTATCTCGGCCTGCTGGGCGCGATTGCGCTGGGGGCAGCCATCGGCCTGGCCTGGGCCTTGCCGGCCGCCGAAGCCGGCGGCGCGGCTTTCAAGCAGGCTCTGCTCTGGGGCCAGACCGCCGGCCGGGTGAAGGACAGCTTCGCCCATAAGCGGCCGGTCTGGTGGTATCTGCCGTTGCTGCCGCTGCTGCTGCTGCCCTGGCTGTTCTGGCGGCCGGCCTGGCATGCTTTGTGGGTCGGTCGCGCCGGCCTGGCCGATGCCAATCTGCGCTTCTGCCTGGCGGCCAGCCTGGCTGGGCTGGCGGTGTTCAGCGTCATCAGCGGCAAGCAGCCGCATTACCTGCTGCCGCTGTTTCCGCCCTTCGCGCTGCTGGTGGCCCAGGCGCTGGAGCAGGGCAGGGTGCTGGCGCGGCCCAACGATGCGCTGCTGCCCATCGGCTTCGTCGCGCTGCTCGCCGTGCTGGTCGCCCTGGCGCCCTTCGTGCCGCAAGCGGTCGACAAGCTGGACGACCTGCCCGACTGGTCGATGGCGGTGCCGCTGGAAATCGCGGCGGCCTTGCTGGTCGGCTGCGCGCTGGCCTTCTGGCTGTCGCGCG
This sequence comes from Ferrovibrio sp., assembly GCA_041914045.1. GTDB lineage: Bacteria > Pseudomonadota > Alphaproteobacteria > Ferrovibrionales > Ferrovibrionaceae > Ferrovibrio. The sequence continues at coordinate 1,365 of JAYSEE010000116.1, forward strand.
ATATCCGCGTCGAGCGGCAATTGGCCGCCTTGTCCTGCCTGGCGCTGGCGGTATTCCTCGCCGTGCATCTGATCGGCTTCGTGCCGGGCCGCGCGGCCTACGACATGAAGCCGGCGGCGCTCGTGATCAAATCGGCGCAGGATGCCGGCCGCCCGGTGGCTTTCGCCGGCGATTACCACGGCGAATATCAATTCCTCGGGAGGCTGGAAAAGCCGCTGCCGGAAATCGAATACCGCGATATTCCCGCATGGTTCGCGGCGAATCCGAATGGCTGGATGGTGGCGCGCTATCGCGTCGAACGCCTCGCGCAAGGCCCCAAGCCATTGTATGCCCAGCCCAAGCGGGGCAGGATCATGGTGATCTGGGATGCCGCCGCATTGGCGCAGCGGCCTGATTTCTTCGCTCCGCAATAGCGGGCATTTCGAGGCGGCATGACAAGCGGCGACAGCGAGCGTAAGGCGGCGGAAGAGGGCGCGGCGCCGGGCATCATCCTGCCCAAGCCGCGCATCGGGCTGGTGGCCCGGCTGCGCAATTGGTTCCTGGCCGGCATCATCGTCACCGCGCCGATCGGCCTTACGGTGTATTTCGTCGCGGTGATCATCGAGGCGATCGACCGCAACGTCAAAAGCCTGATCCCGCATGGCTATGAATTCGAAACCCTGGTGCCCAGCCTGCCGGTGGGCATTCCGGGCCTGGGCGTCATCGCCGCGGTGCTTATCCTCACGGTGATCGGCTTCCTGGCCACCAATTTCCTCGGCCGCTCGCTGCTCGGCCTGGGCGAAGGGCTGGTCGCCCGCATGCCCATCGTGCGCGGGCTGTATTCCGGCCTGAAGCAGATTTTCGAAACCGTGTTCAGCCAGTCGGGCCAGAGCTTCCGGCAGGTCGCCCTGGTGCCCTGGCCGGCCAAGGGCTCGTGGACCGTCGCCTTCGTCACCGCCGACGAGACCGGCGAGATCGGCCGCCGCCTGGGCCGCGATCTGGTCACCTGCTACGTGCCCACCACGCCCAATCCCACCGGCGGTTACATGGTCTATTTCGACCGCGAGGACATCATCCACCTCTCCATGAGCGTGGATCAGGCGATGAAGCTGATCATCTCCTGCGGCGTGATCGTGCCGGCCGACAAGGTCGGCAGCCTGATCGACGGCAAGCCGGAAACCGCGCCCGAAGCCCCGCCCAAAGACCTGCGCGGCCAGTAGGGCGCGGCCAGATAGGGCGCGGCCAGTTGGGCGGCAGGTCAGCCAGCCTCGGCTCGCCTGCTAGGCTGCCTCTAGCCTGAAATTCCTCCCCATCGTCATGCCCCCCCCCGGCTATGACCCAGGCTCGACCCGGGCATCCATGTTTCTGCGGCTTCGATTTCAATGGCTTCGGTCGCGTCGGGCGGGTCATTTTCCTCCTCGATTCTTGAATTGAATTCAATTAAATTCCGCTCATGGCCCGCGCAGCCCTGAAAACCGCCACTTCTAACACTGTTACGGCCCAAGCCATTCCGGGACCGGGCCGTGCCGATACCCGTCGCCGGTTGCTGGATGCGGCGGGCGAGGAGCTGCTGGCCGGGCGTGGGCATTTCGAGATGGCGGATGTGGCGCGCCGCGCCGGGGTTTCGGTGGGGCTGAGCTACCATTATTTCGGCTCCAAGGCCGGGCTGCTGGCCGCCATCGTGGAGGATTTCTACGACCGCTACGACGCCGCCGTGATCGCGCCCAATCCCTTGCCGGGCGGCGATTGGGGCCGGCGCGAGCGGCGGCGGCTGGAGGCCATGGTGCAGTTCCATCTCTCCGAACCGCTGGCCCCCTTCATCCTGGGCAGCCTGAGCCGCGAGCCGGCGGTGGCCGCCGTGGAGGCGGCGCGGCTGCAAAAGCATATCCAGCTCGGCGCCCATAACATCGCCCTGGGCCAGAAGCGCGGCGAGCTGCCGCCGCATCCCGATCCGGACTTGCTGGCCGCCATGGTGATGGGCGGGCTGCGCCAGGGCATCGGCCAGGCTTTGGCCAAGCGCCAGGGGCAATTGCCCCTGCTGCCGGCCCCCGATCTCAGCGGCCGGCTATGGGATTTCGTCGCCGCCGCCGTGCGGTATTCGGGAGCGAAAAATGGATAGCGCCACGCAGCTCGATTGGCTCAACCGCACCCGCCGCCATCTGGCCGAGGGCAACACCGACGCGGATGCCGCCATCGCCCGCGTGGCCGTGTCGCGTTATGTCGATCCGGCCTTCGCCGCGGCCGAGCAGGCGGCCTTGTTCGGCGGCGCGCTGCCGCTGGCGGCGGGCTATTCCGACGAGATCCGCCAGCCCGGCGATTTCGTGGCGCATGAGCATCTCGGCCTGCCCTTGCTGCTGCTCCGCGCCGAGGATGGCGGGGTGCGGGCCTATCTCAATGTCTGCCGCCATCGCGGCGCAAGGTTGGTCACGCAGGCTTGCGGAGCCGGTAAGCGCGGCATCGTCTGCCCCTATCATGCCTGGAGCTACGACCTGGACGGCCGGCTGCGCGGCCTGCCGCTGGAAAAGCAATTCGGCGAAATCGACAAGGCCCAGCATGGCCTGGTGCGGCTGCCGGCGGATGAGGCTTTCGGCATCGTCTTCGTGCAGCCGGACCGCCATGCGCGGATCGACCTCGGCAGCTATCTCGGCGCGCTGAAGGCCGATCTGGAAGGCTTCGGGCTGCATAAGCATGTGCTCTACGACCGGCGCGAAATCGGCGTCGCGGCGAATTGGAAGCTGCTGGTGGAAGGCGGGCTGGAAACCTACCATGTGCGCTATGCCCATGCCCGCACCATCGCGCCGATGTTCAACGACACGGTGCAGGTGGCCGATGCGCTGGGGCCGCATGCGCGGCTGTATTTCACCAAACGCGCGGCGCGCGAACTGGGCCAGCAAGACTTATCCGGCCTGAACGTGCGCGATTACGGCAATCCGCTGTATTTCTGCTTTCCCAATCTGATCCTGCTGATCCAGCCCGATCACGCCACCGCGCTGATCATGCATCCCAAGGGGCTCGACAAAAGCCTGATCCTTGGCGGCGCGCTGGTTCCCGAGGCCCCGGCCAGCGATAAGGCGCGCGCGCATTGGGACAAGAATGTCCGCATCTTCTGGGACGCGCTGGACGAGGATTTTCAGTTGGCGCAGTCGATCCAGTCCGGCCTGCGCTCGGGCGCCAACAGCCATGTCACCTTCGGCCGCTTCGAGCAGGCCTGCGCCTGGTTCAATGCCGAGATCGACAGAAGGATGGCTTAGCAGCGAAAATCGTCGTCACCGGGCTTGACCCGGTGGTCCATGCTTGGCGCGGCAAGGCTGCTGAACCATGGACCCTCGGAACAAGTCCGAGGGGGACGTGTAGAGGAAGCGTAGGGGAGAGGCGTAGGGAATGCTGGGCGCCTAATCCGCCGCTTGCACCAGCACATGGCGCTTCCTGCCGAACGATAGCCGCAGGCGGCCATCGGCGCCGAGATCGGCCAGGCCGATGGCCTGGGTCTCATTGCTCACCGCCTGATCGTTCAGCTTGATGCCGCCGCCGCGGATATGCCGGCGCGCTTCTCCGCCGGATTTCGCAAGGCCGGTTTCCAGCACCAGTTGAAACGCTTCGATGCCAGCGGCCAGCCGCGCCTTGGCAATCTGCATCACCGGCAGGTCGCCGCCGAAATTGCCTTCTTCAAAAGCCTTGCGCGCGGTTTCCGCCGCCGCATCCGCCGCCTCGCGGCCATGGCAAAGCGCGGTGGCTTCGGTGGCCAGGATCTTCTTGGCGTCGTTCAATTCCGCGCCCTGCAAGGCTTCCAGCCGTGCGATCTCGCTGATCGGCAGATCGGTCATCAGGCGCAGGAAGCGGCCCACATCGGCATCCTCGGTGTTGCGCCAATATTGCCAGTAATCGTAGGGCGCCAGCATGTCTTCGTTCAGCCAGACCGCGCCGGATGCGGTCTTGCCCATCTTCGCGCCCGAGGCGGTGGTGAGCAGCGGGCAGGTCAGGCCGAACAATTCGCGGTCCTCAACCCGGCGGCCGAGCTCCACGCCGTTGATGATATTGCCCCATTGATCCGAGCCGCCCATCTGCATGTTGCAGCCATGGCGGCGCGCCAGCTCCACGAAATCGTAGGCTTGCAGGATCATGTAGTTGAATTCCAGGAAGCTCAGCGGCTGCTCGCGGTCCAGCCGCAGCTTCACGCTGTCGAAGCTGAGCATGCGGTTGACCGAGAAATGCCGGCCGTAATCGCGCAGGAAGTCGATATATTGCAGCTTGTCGAGCCAGTCGGCGTTGTTCACCATGATGGCGTCCGACGGGCCGTCGCCGAAGCGCACGAAGCGGCCGAAGACCCGCTTGATGCTCTGCATGTTGGCGTCGATGATTTCCGGCGTCAGCAGCTTGCGCTGTTCGTCCTTGCCGGACGGATCGCCCACCTTGGTGGTGCCGCCGCCCATCAGCACGATGGGCTTATGGCCGCATTCCTGCAAACGCCGCAGCATCATGATGGAGAGCAGATGCCCGGCATGCAGGCTGGGCCCGGTGCAATCGTAGCCGACATAAGCCACCAGCCCGCGCGGCTGCTTGGCCTGTTCGTCCAGGCGGGCCGGATCGGTGGCTTGATGCAGATGGCCTCGTTCGGCCATCAGGCGCAGGAAATCGGAGGTATACGCGGTCATGTCAGGCTCGATATGCGACGGATATGCGGCGATGGTCTAACATATGCTTCCCGCCACGCCTAGCATCGAGTCCCATGTCGGATTTTCCCTGGATTATCGGCCTGATGAGCGGCACGTCGATGGACGGCATCGACGCCGCCCTGCTGCGCAGCGATGGCCGCAGCGTGGCGGAATTCGGCCTGGCCCGCACCCTGGCCTATGCGCCGGATTTGCGCGCCCGCATCCGAGCCAGCCTCAATAAAGGCGGCGATCACAGCTTGGGCCGGGCGCTGGCGGAGGCGCATGCCCAGGCGGTGGCGGATTTGCTGGATGCGGCCGGGTTGCGGCCTGCCGATATCCGCCTGCTGGGTTTCCATGGCCATACCCTGCTGCACCGGCCGCATCAGGGCCGCACCTGGCAGACCGGCGATGCCGCTTTGCTGGCGCGGCTCACCGGCATCGCCACGGTGTCGGATTTCCGCAGCCAGGATGTGGCCGTGGGCGGCCAGGGCGCGCCCCTGGTGCCGCTGTATCACCGTGCATTGGCGCGGATGGCCGGCCTGGCTTTGCCCTTGCTGGTGCTGAATATCGGCGGGGTGGCGAATGTCACCTATATCGGCGGCGATGACGATGCCGACCTGCTGGCTTTCGATACCGGGCCCGGCAATGCGCTGCTGGACGATTGGCTGCATCGCCATACCGGCGAGAGCATGGATGCCGGCGGCCGGCTCTCGGCGCAGGGCAGCGTGGACGAGGACGTGCTGGCGGCTTTGCTGGCGCATGGCTATTTCAGCCGCCCGGCGCCGAAATCGCTGGACCGCGACGATTTCAGCCTCGATCCGCTGGCCGAACTCTGGCCCGCCAGCGGGGCGGCCACCTTGGCGGCTTTCACGGCTGCCGCCGTGGCGCGCGGGCTGGACCTGCTGCCCAAGCGGCCGTTGCGCTGCCTGGTCTGCGGCGGCGGGCGGCATAATCCAAGCATCATGCGCGAACTGGCCTTGCGGCTTGAGATGCCGGTGCAGCCGGTGGAGGCGGTGGGCTGGCGCGGCGATGCGCTGGAAGCGGAGGCTTTCGCTTATCTGGCGGCGCGGGCCGTGGCCGGCTTGCCGCTCAGCCTGCCGGGCACCACGGGCGCGGCTTATCCGGTCAGCGGCGGGCGGCTATGGCTGCCCGCTCCACTCTCCGGGGGCCCATAGCCAGGCCGCGCCGCGCACGCCCGATGAATCGCCATGCATATTGCGCTTCAGCGGCGTAACGATGCTGTCGGAAAACGCCCAGTTTTGCCAAAGCTTGGGCACATTCGCATAGAGCCGGTCGAGATTGGACAGGCCGCCGCCCAGCACGATCACGTCCGGGTCCAGCAGGTTCAGCACCATGGCCAGCGAGCGCGCCAGGCGGCTTTCCAGCCTTTGCAGCGCCGCTTCGGCCGCCGCGTCGCCGGATGCCGCCTGGGCCACGATGGCTTCGGCCTCCAGATGCCGGCCGGCGGCGCGGTTGAAATCGGCGGCCAGGCCGGGGCCGGAAATCCAGGTTTCGATGCAGCCATGCCGGCCGCAATAGCAGGCCGGGCCGGGGATTTCTTCAGCAACAGGCCAGGGCAGGGGATTATGGCCCCATTCGCCGGCAATGGCGTTCGGCCCCACCAGCGCCCGGCCATTCGCCACGATGCCGCCGCCGCAGCCGGTGCCCAGGATCACGCCGAACACCGTGCCGTATCCGGCGCCGGCGCCATCCATGGCTTCCGACAGCGCGAAGCAATTGGCGTCGTTGGCCAGCCGCACCGGGCGGTTCAGCGCCTCGGCAAGGTCCTTGTCCAGCGGATGGCCGATCAGCCATACCGAATTGGCGTTTTTCACTAGCCCGCTGGCCGGCGAGACGGCGCCGGGAATGCCGACGCCGACGCTGCATTTTCGCGGGCTGTTTAATTCGCTCTCCAGCGCCAGCACCAGATCGCGGATCGCCGCCACGCTTCGGCGATAATCGCCGCGCGGCGCGGCGATGCGGCGGCGTGCGGCGATGCCGCCATCGTCGCGCAAAGCGATGGCTTCGATCTTGGTGCCGCCGAGATCGACGCCGATGCGCATCAGCCGGCCTTGTCGAGATGGGCCATCAGGTCGGCCTCGAGCTCGGCCCAGTTTTGCAGTCTGGCATGGGCATGCTCGGCAGGCGGCAGCAGCGGCGACAATCTGGGCTCGGCAATATAATGCAGCCGCCTGACCATGGGTGCATGCCGGGCCACCGAGCCGAGATGCATCGGGATGTCGTCCACGAATGCCGCCGGCGCGTCGCGGCCGGCCAGCAGGGCGGCCATGGCGGGGCCCTTCGGCCCGGTATTGGCGATCACCGGATAGGCCATGCCGTGGCGGGCCAACGCCGTTTCGCGCGCCGGCTTGGCGCTGGCCGGCTGGTTGCTTAGGATCGCGATGTCGTAATATTGCGACAAGCGGGCGAGGCTGGCGGCCGCGCCATCCACCGGCTCCAGGTCGGCCGTGCGCTCATCGAAAAATCCGCTCAGCAAATCCCCCAGCGCCTCGCGCGGCACCGGCGCATCGTTGCTGCGCATGCGGATATTTCCCGCCAGGGCATAACTGCTCCAATCGAAGTACAATGCACGCATTTCAAGCCAGTCGGCGAAGCCGCGGATGAAATAAAACAGCACTTCGTCGGCATCCACCGCCAGCAGAGGACGCCCAGGCCCGGCAGGCACGGTTGCAATCTGTGCGTGGACTACCTGCGGAAGTGTGGATTCGGCGGATAGATCGCTTGTCATGGCTATTTATATACACGATATTGTTGGTTGCAGGCGGCTTGGCCGTATCGGGGGGAAGTGATACATAGCCCGGAGCCGGCGTATAGTATGCCGCATGCAGATAGTTTGTTGCGGATCAGAGCCGAAAGAGTGGGTTGCTCGGCCTGTCCGTGCAGCGCGTGCAGCCAGGGACAGACGGGAATCGGGCCAGGGGATCGGGTATGAGCAAGACAGTACTGATCGTCGAGGACAACGAGCTGAACATGAAGCTGTTCCACGACTTGCTCGATGCCCATGGCTACAAGACGCTGCAGACCAAGGATGGCATGGAGGCGCTCGCCATCGTGCGCCAACACCGGCCCGACCTGATCCTGATGGATATCCAGTTGCCGGAAGTGTCCGGCCTGGAAGTAATCAAGTGGATCAAGGAGGACGACAACCTCCGTTCCATACCCGTGGTTGCGGTCACCGCTTTCGCCATGAAGGGCGACGAGGAAAAGATGCGCGAAGGCGGCTGCGATGCCTATATCGCCAAGCCGATCTCCGTTGCCAAATTCATCGAGACGGTGCGCCAGTTCCTCGAACCCAAAGCCTGAACGCGCCGCCATGACGGCGCGAATTCTCATCGTCGACGACATCCGCACCAACGTGAAGGTGCTGGAAGCCAAGTTGACCAGCGAATACTACGAAGTATTCACCGCATCGAATGGGCCCGAGGCGCTGGAGAAGGCCCGCACCGCCAATCCCGATCTGATCCTGCTGGATGTGATGATGCCCGGCATGGATGGTTTCGAGGTCTGCCGGCGCTTGAAGGCCGATCCCGAAACCGCCCATGTGCCGGTCATCATGGTGACCGCGCTGGGCGATCCGGAAGACCGCGTGCAGGGCCTCTCGGCCGGCGCCGACGATTTCCTCACCAAGCCGGTGGACGACATTTCGATGTTCGCCCGCGTGCGGTCGCTGCTGCGCGTCAAGCTGATGCTGGACGAGTTGCGCATGCGCGAGCGCACGTCGGCTTCGCTGGGCGTGATCTCGCCGCCTGTGCCCACGCTGGACGAGGATTATTCCTCCGCACGCATCCTGCTGATCGAGGATAATGCGCGCGACCAGACCCGTCTGATGCGGATGGTCGAAGGCCAGTTCGTGGCCAACCTGGTCACCGACGGCAATGAAGGTTTGACGCAGGCGCGGCGCGCGGAATACGATTCCGTGGTGGTCAGCCTCGGTTTAAAATCGCCCGATGGCCTGCGGCTTTGCTCGCAATTGCGCACCACCGAGGAAACCCGCAACGTGCCGATCCTGCTGCTGGTCGGGCCGGACGATCAGAAAGCCCTGGTGAAGGGCCTGGAGATCGGCGTCACCGATTACGTGGTGCGGCCGATCGACCGCAACGAATTCATCGCCCGCCTGCGCGCCCAGGTGCGCCGCAAGCGCTATCAGGAACGCCTGCGCCAGCATTATCAGCAGAGCATCCAGATGGCGGTGGTGGACCCGCTCACCAGCCTCTATAACCGCCGCTACATGGCCTCGCATCTGGCCACCTTGCTGACCGAGAGCATGCGCCAGCATGGCACCGCCGTGCTGATCCTCGATCTCGATCATTTCAAGCTGGTCAACGATACCTACGGCCATCAGGTGGGTGACGACGTGCTGCGCGAAGTGGGTGCGCGCATCGTGCGCAATATCCGCGGCATGGACATGGCCTGCCGTTATGGCGGCGAGGAATTCGTGGTGCTGATGCCCGATACCACGCTGGACGCGGCGCGCGTGGTGGCCGATCGCCTGCATCGCGCCATCGGCGGCACGCCGATGCCGGTGCGCGCGCCGGCGGGCGAACTGGCCGTCACCTGCTCGGTCGGCCTGGCCGCCAGCCTGGATACCGATACCGCCGAAACCCTGCTCAAGCGCGCCGACGATGCGCTCTATAAAGCCAAGGCGGCGG
>JAYSEE010000117.1:0-3423 GCA_041914045.1 Ferrovibrio sp.
CCCCCCCCGCCCCGCCGGCCGGCCCCCGCCCGCGACCCACCCCCCCGATCTGCCGCATCCCGGCCCGCCCCCAATTCCGGGATGCTCATCTTGCCGATGGTGGCGCAGGTGGCGGCCGACGAGCCGGATACGGCGGCGAAGATGGTGCAGCCGATCACGTTGGTATGCAGCAGGCGGCCGGGGATGCGCGTCATCCAAGGCGCCAGGCCGCGAAACATGTCTTCCGACAATTTGGTGCGGAACAGAATTTCGCCCATCCAGATGAACATCGGCAGCGCGGTCAAGGTCCAGCTCGAACTCGAGCCCCAGATCGTGGTCACCATCGCATCGCCCACCGGGCGCGAGGTGAATACCGCCATGGCGATCCAGCCGCAGGCGAGCAGACCGAGGCCGATCCACAGGCCGGCGGCGAAGAGTACGAACAGCGCGGCGATCAGAAAGCCGGCGATGAATACCTGATCCATGGTCAGCCTCCCAAGTTATTCCGTGCGCGCCAGTTCATCGGCGGGCCGCTCCAACGCCTTGCCGCGCAGAACCAGCACAAGCTCTTCGATGAAGGCGATGCAGAACACCACCGTGCCCAGCGCCATGCCGAGTTGCGGAATCCAGAGCGGCGTCGCATCGTTGCCGGTGCTTATGTCGTTGAACTTGTAGGACCACCAGGCCATCTTCACGCTGTAGAAGGCGAAGGAGCCGCTGATTGCCGTTGCAAGCGCCAGGCAGAAAATCTCGAAGCCGCGACGCGGCTTGCCGGTCAGGCGGCCGATCACCAGGGTCACGCGGATATGGTCGCCTTTCGCCAGCGTGCCGGCCAGCGCCAAAAACGACGCGCCGGCCATGAAATAGCCGGCATAAGCGTCGATGCCCCGAATGTAGAAATCGAATTGCCGGCCCAGGATGCTGACGATGATGGTCGCCAGCACGGCGATCATGAACAGGCCGGCCAGCCAGAGTGCCGCATGGTAAAGCGGTGCAAGCGGAGAGCGCATGGTCGAACTCTATCGGTCGGGAGGCGGGTCGATAGAAAAGCGTCGGGCGGGTTTTTGAGGCCCGCCCGATCGTATTTCCTTACATTTTTTTGTAGGCGTCGACGATGGCTTTGCCATCCGCGCCGGTCTTCTTGACCCATTCGTCGATCATGGTGGCGCCGACCTTTTCCAGGCCGGCCTTCAAAGCCGGCGAGGGGGCCTGCACCTTCATGCCGTTCTTCGCCAGATCGGCCTTGGCCGATTCGGCTTCGTCCTTCGACATCGCCCAGCCGCGCTTCTCGGCAGCCATGGCGGCATCCTTCACGGCTTTCTGCGTGGCTGCATCCAGCTTTTTGAAGGCGTCGTTGTTCACGAAGATCAGGTTCTTCGGCAGCCAGGCCTGGGTGTCGTAGTAATGCGTCAGGCTTTCCCAAACCTTGGAATCGCGGCCGGTGGCGCCCGAGGTCATCATGGTGGTGACCACGCCGGTTGCCAATGCCTGGGCCAGTTCGGCGGCCTGGATGGTGACCGGCTGAGCCTGCACCAGTTCGGCGATGCGCGAGGTGGCCGGGCTGTAGGCGCGCCACTTGGTGCCCTTCAGATCCTCGATGGTGTTGATGTCTTTCTTGGAATAGATGCCCTGCGGCGGCCACGGCACGGCATACAGCGCGGTCATGCCCTGATCGGCCAGCTTCTTTTCGATCAGCGGCTTCTGCGCGGCCCACAGCTTGGCGGCGGCTTCGGAGCTGGTGGCCAGGAACGGCACGCCATCGGCGCCGAAGATCGGGATTTCGTTTTCCACGTTCACCATCAGCACTTCGCCGGCCTGCACTTGGCCGGTCTGCACGGCGCGCTTGATCTCGGGCGCCTTGAACAGCGAAGCGCCGGGATGGATGGTGATGTCCAGCTTGCCGCCGGAAGCCTTCTTCACGTCCTCGGCGAAAGTGACGAGATTCTTGGTGTGGAAATTGCCGGCCGGATAGGCCGTGGGCAGATCCCATTTGGTTTGCGCCTGGGCAACGGCGCCGGCAAGGCCGACGGTCAGCACGGCGGCGGTGGCAAGCAAAGTGCGGCGAAGCATGTTTTGTCTCCCTGCATTGGCGGCGCATATACGCCGAAGCAGACAGTAAATCATTTGTGCGCCGATAAAGGCAAGCTTTGCCGTCAGCGCAGCGCCGCCAGGGCATTCAGTACCGCGCTGCGGTTGAACGGCTTTTCCAGCACCGGGCGGCCTTCGGCGCGGATATCGCCCAGTATGGATTGCGGCCCGGTTTGCTGCTGCTGTCCGGGCAGGGCGAGGGTGTCGCCGCTGATGAAAATCAGACGTTGCACAAGCTCGGGCCGTTCTGCCTGCAATCGCAGCAGCAAGCCGCGCCCATCCAGCACAGGCATGCGCAGGTCGCTCAAAATCGCGGCATAATCCATGGCTGCGATCCGCTCCAGGGCTTCGACGCCATGGCGGGCCAGATCCACGCGATAGCCCGCCTGCAGCAGAATTTCCCGCAGCAATTCGGCCACTTCGGGATCGTCGTCCACCACCAGCACGGGGCTGCCGGCGGCTAGGGCGGGAGCGGGATTTTCCGCCGCGGCGGCTTCCGGCATGCTGTCGGGCAGGGGCAGACGCAGCGTAAAGCAGGCGCCGCCGCCCTGATTGTCCTCCACCGTCAGGCTGCCGCCATGGGCTTCCACGATGCCCAGCGATACCGAAAGGCCGATGCCGGTGCCGCCGCCTTCCGGCTTGGTGGTGAAGAACGGCTCGAAGATGCGGCGGCGCAATTCCGGCTTCACGCCGGGCCCGTTATCGGCGATCACGATCTCGGCCCAGCGGCGATCCAGGCTCAACATGGTTTGCACGGTCAGGCGGCGCGGTTCGGGCCGCTCCTGCAGGGCCTGCTGCGCATTGACCAGCAGGTTGCTTATCACCTGGCCCAATTGGTCGGCATCGCCGCGCAGCGGCGGCAAGGCATCCAGCCGGTCGCGGCGCAACTGGATGCCGGCGCTGCTCAGGCCGTAATCCAGCAGGTTCAGCGCATCGTCCAGCACCGTTTCGATATGCACCGGCCGGGCGGCTTCGGCGGCGGCTTCGGGCCGGCGCTGGCGCGCCATGGCCAGAAAGCCGCGCACGATGCGGCCGCAGCGTTCGGCGGCCTGGGCGATGCGGTTGGCGCGCTCGGCCAAGCCGCTGGCCGATGCGCCGATGCGCGCGGCGTCGCGCAGCAATTGCGCCTGGCCCAGCACGATGGACAGCGGATTGTTCAATTCATGCGCCACGCTGGCCAGCAGCGAGCCTTGCGCCGAAAGCTTCTCGCTCTGATACAGCGCCTCGCGCTGGCGCGCGATTTCGGCTTCCGAGCGTTTGCGTTCGCTGATATCGCCCAGCGAACCGGCGATGCGCAGCGCGCGGCCCAGATCGTCGCGCTCGATGGCGGCGGTGGCGCGCACCCAGCGTTCGCTT
>JAYSEE010000117.1:3433-10663 GCA_041914045.1 Ferrovibrio sp.
ACATCGCTGTCGCCATGCAGCATGGCGCGGATGGCGTTGCGCACGATCTCCTTGTCGTCGTCATGCACGAAGGCTTGCCAGGCATTCAGGTTCGGCCCCAGATCGCGCTGGCGCCGGCCGGCGATGCGCTCCAGCCGTTCGGAATAATAGGTGGTGTTGGTTTCCAGATCCCACTCGAAGATGCCGTCTTCCGAGCCGCGCACCGCCAGGCTGTAGCGCGCCTCGCTGCGTCGCAGAGCGGCCTCGGCGGCCTTGCGGTCGGCGATGTCGCGCAGATAGGCGGCCAGAAAGCGCACGCCGCCGCGTTCGATCTCGGTAACGGTGAGCTCCACCGGAAAGCGGCTGCCATCGGCGCGCAGGGCTTCGGTTTCGATGCGGCGGCCCAGCAGGCGCGGCGGCTCGCCGGCCATGTGGCGCTTCACGCCTTCATGATGGGCGGCGCGCAGATGCTGCGGCACCAGCAGCTCGCCCACATTCTGGCCCAGCGCGGCATCCCGGGCGATGCCGAACATGCGTTCGGCGGCGGGGTTGAATTCCAGCACCTTGCCGCGCAGATCGGCAACGATCACGGCATCCAGGGCTGCCGCCAATAGCGGCCGGGCGCGCTTGATTTCATGCGCCAGCAGGTCGATTTCGGGTTCGTCGGCGGCCATCTGGGTAAGAATGCTGTTGCAATTCCATCATAAGCTGCCACGCGCCTGTCACAAGAGACGGTTACAGGAAAACCGCATAGGCTGTAGACTGATCCCAAGCATGCGGGGGATGGAATGAGTGCGGGCGGAATGGAAGCCGGGCAGGCGGAGCGCAACGGCGCCGGAACATCCGGCATGGCCCCAGGCATGGCCCCGGGCATGGCCCCCAGTATGGCGCCATGGCGCGCGCGGTTCTCCTGGGCTTTGTTCGACTGGGCCAACCAACCCTATTTCACCGTCATCACCACCTTCATCTTCGCGCCGTATTTCACCTCCGTGGTGGTGGGCGATCCGGTGCAGGGGCAGGCCTTGTGGGGCTATACCACGGCATTCGCCGCCACCATCGTGGCCTTGGGCGCGCCGCTTCTGGGAGCTATCGCCGATATCGGCGGCCGGCGCAAACCCTGGCTGCTGGCATTTCAGATCGTGCTGGCCTTCGGCTGCATGCTGCTTTGGCTGGCGCGGTCGGATACGCCGCAAACCCTGCCGCTGGTGCTGCTCGGTTTGGTGCTGGCCAATATCGCGGCGGAATATTCCATCCTGTTCAACAATTCGCTGCTGCCCGGCCTGGTGCCGCCCAGCCGGATGGGCCGGCTGTCCGGCTTCGGCTGGGGCATGGGTTACATCGGCGGGCTGATCGCGCTGTTCGCTGTGCTGATCGCCTCGCGACCGGAATTGATCGGCATCACGCCGCCGCAGGGCGAGGCGCTGTTCGGGCTGGACCGCGCCAGTTATGAGGCCGAACGCATCATCGGGCCGATGGCGGCTTTGTGGCTGCTGCTGTTCGTCACGCCGATGTTCCTGTTCACGCCGGATCGTCCGGGCACCGGCAAGAGCACTTTGCAGGCAGCGCGCGCGGGTTTCCGTCAGGTGATCGGCACGGTGCGCGAATTGCGCCGGCACGGCAACACGCTGCGTTTCCTGATTGCTTACATGCTGTATTACGACGGTCTCAACGCGGTGATCGGCTTCGGGGGCATTTATGCCGCCGGCGTGTTCGGCTGGGGCACCACCGAACTCGGCATTTTCGGCATCGTGCTCAACGTGATCGCGATTCCCTCGGTGATGGCCGCCGGCTGGCTCGACGACAGGCTGGGCTCCAAGCGCACCGTGCAACTGGCCATCGTGTCGGTGGGGCTGGGTACGCTGGGCATCCTGTCGATCACCGCCGAAAGCGTGCTGTTCGGCATCGGCATCGCGCCGAAGGCAGCGGGCGCGGCGGCGTTTTCCTCCGCCGGCGAGCAGGTGTTTTTCCTCTGCGCGCTTCTGCTCGGCCTCGGCATGGGGCCGATGCAGGCGGCAAGCCGCACCATGGTGGCGCGCCTGGCTCCCGCCGGCATGGTCACGGAATTCTACGGCATCTTCTCGCTGTCGGGCCGCGCCACCAGCTTCCTGGCGCCGTTGATGATCGCCATCGTCACCAGCCTGTTCGCCAGCCAGCGGGTTGCCGCCGTGGTGGTGCTGGTTTTCCTCATGCTGGGCTTCTGGCTGCTTTGGCAGGTGCGGGAGCCGCGGGAGTGAGCGCGCCCGGCTTCGGCGGCGCGCCGCGTTCATCCTCCAGCATGTAATCGCGGGTGATCGGCAGCGCATTCACGTCCCGCGCGATCTGGATCTGGAACACCATATGGCCCATATGGCGGAAGGTGATTTCCGATGCGGCCAGATAGAATTCCCACATGCGGCAAAAGCGCTCGTCATACAGCGCCCGGGCGGCATCCCAGCGCGCCATGAAACGCTGCCGCCAATGGCGCAGGGTTTCGGCGTAATGCAGGCGCAGGATTTCCACATCGGTAGTCCATAGGCCGCTGCGTTCGATGGCCGGCAGCACTTCGCTCAAGGCCGGGCTGTAGCCGCCGGGGAAGATGTAGCGCCGGATGAAGCCGGCGGTGGAGCCGGGGCCGTCCGCCCGGCCGATGGAATGCAGCAAGGCCACGCCATCGGGCTTCAGCAGCCGGCGCAGCGTGTTGAAATATTCCAGATAATGCGGCGAGCCGACATGTTCGAACATGCCCACCGAAACGATGCGGTCGAATTGTCCGTCCAGGCTGCGGTAATCCCGCAATTCGAATTTCACCCGGTCGGCCAGCCCGCGTTCCTGGGCGCGGCGCGTGGCGACGGCATGCTGCTCCACCGACAGCGTCACGCCCAATACATCGACGCCGTGCTTTTCGGCGAGATACAGCGCCATGCCGCCCCAGCCGCAGCCGATATCCAGCACGCGCTGGCCCGGCCGCAGCCGCAGCTTGGCGGCGATATGGCGCTTCTTCGCCAATTGCGCCTGTTCCAGCGTCGCTTCCGGGGTTTCGAAATAGGCGCAGGAATATTGCTTGTCGGTATCCAGGAACAGATCGTAGAGCCGGCCATCGAGATCGTAATGATGCCGCACGCGCGCCGAGGCGGCGCGCATGGGATTCCATTGCTGCCATTTGCGCAAAAACCAATCGCGCCAGCGCGCCAGGCGTTCCGAGGCCATGCTGCCTTTCATGCCGAGATTGCGCGCGCTGAGATCGAGGAAATCGTACAGCGTGCCCTGCTCGATGCGCAGATGGCCGTCCATATAGGCTTCGCCCAGGGCGGTGCGCGGGTCCAGCGCGATGCGCAGCGGCGCGCCTCGGTCGGTGATGCGGATCGCCACGCTGGGTCCGGCGGCGGGGTCGCCGAAATCATGGCGGCGGCCGGCGGGATCGTAATAGGTGAGCGATCCCTTTTTAATCAATGCACGAAGCAAAGCTCTTAGCAGCATCTCGCTTCTCCCGAAATTTCGTCGGGGCGGCGGATATGCAGTCCGTCCCGCTGAAAAACAAAAAAACAGCGATTGCGTAATCTAGACCTATTATAATGTGCAGCAGGGGCTAAACGACAAGGGGGTATAGCAGCATGCTCAAAGCGACCCTGAGATGTGTCGCGCCGGGCCCGCTGCTTGCGGCTAGCCTGATGATTATCGTCGGCTCACTGCTTGCCGGTTGTGCCCCGCTGCCGCATGACGAAGCGCGGTTGACCCAGCGGCATTGGCGCGATGCGGCGGATTGGGATTCCGCCATGGCGCGCGAGGAGGCGGATTTTCTGCGCCGGCTCGAGGCGCGGGCGCGTCGCGATGCCGCCGGCCTGCATCTGCGATTGGCGGATGACAGTTGGGTGACGCTGGCCGAGGATCGCGCCTGCCGCCGGCAGGATGGCGCGCGCGATGTGCTGCGCGATTGCCTGCGCAAGCATGCGATCGGCCGCTTTGCCGGGCGCGGCTATTGGCTGCTGGCGGTGACTTTGCAGGAAGGCCAGGCCTATGCCCTGGTGAACGAGCGCGATGGCCGCGAAACGCTGTTGATCGGCCCGCCCTATTTCAGCCCCGATGGCCGCCATCTGGCGGCGGTGAACAGCAGCCTGCGCGGCGATACGGTGAACGGCGTGGAAGTCTGGCGGCTCGAAGCCGATGCGCCGGTGCTGGTCTTCTTCCATGAGGAGAAGGGCGGCAGCGGCTATGATTTCACCGAATGGACGGCGCCCGACACCGCGCGGCTGACCTATCGCGGCTGCATCGACCAGTCCGATCTAGCCTGCCAGACTTCACGCGAGCGGGGTCCGCGCGAAGCGGTGCTGACCGGGCGCGGCGGCAAATGGCGGCTCGCGCCCTGGACACGCTGAGCCGGATTGCGGTCTACTCGTCGGATCGAGAGAAAGATTCGGGAGGAAACGGGATGGCAGGCGATCTGGCGGGCAAGGCGGCATTGATCACGGGCGCTTCGGCGGGCGTGGGCGCGGCAACGGCAAAGCGGCTGGCGGCGCGCGGCTGCGCGGTGGCGATCAATTTTTCACGCAGCCGCGAGGCCGGCGCGGCAGTGGCCGCCGCCTGCGAAAAGCTGGGCGCGCGCGCCGTGCTGACGCAGGGCGACGTGGCGAAAGATGCGGATTGCCGCCGCGTGGTGGCGGAAACCGTCGCCGCTTTCGGCCGGCTGGATTATCTGGTCAACAATGCCGGCACCACCAAATTCGTCAATCACCGCAATCTGGACGGCCTGTCGGCGGAGGATTTCCAGCAGGTCTATGCGGTCAACACCATCGGCCCGTTTCAAATGACCCGCGCCGCCGAACCGCATCTGCGCGCCGCCGGCGATGCCGCCATCGTCAATGTATCCTCCATCGCCGGCGTTTACGGCACCGGCTCGTCGATCGCCTATGTGGCGTCCAAGGCGGCCTTGAACGGCATGACGCTGTCGCTGGCGCGCGTGCTGGGGCCGGAAATCCGCGTGAACGCGGTTTGCCCGGGCTTCATCGAGGGCGAATGGCTGCGCAACGGCATGGGCGACAAGGCCTATGATGCGGCGCTGGAGAATTGGCAGCGCATGTCGCCGCTGGGCCGCACCAACAAGCCCGAGGACGTGGCGGCCAGCATCGTGTATTTCCTGGCCGATGCCGCCAATGTCACCGGCGAAACCCTGTTGATCGACAGCGGCATGAAGCTGGCGCAGCCGCGCATCGTCAAACCGAAGGCCTAGGGTCCGGACCCTAGGGTCTGGACCCTGGGCTAGCTGTCTTTCTCCTGCAGGATTTTCAGTAGGCGGATGATGCGCGCTTCATCCAGATTCTTCACCTGGCGGGCCAGTTCGTTGGCCAGCAAGGTGGCTTTCGGATGCAGGCCGGCAGTGTCGATGGTGACGCGCGGATGCGACAGCTTGGCCAGATCGGCCAAGGCTTCGGCGTCGTCCCAGATGATGTTGAAATAGCCGCAGACGCGCTGGATGAACAGCCAGCTCGGCCGGCCGCGATGGCCATGCTCCAGCGCGGAAAGATAGGCCGAGGTAACGCCCAGATCCTCCGCCATCTTGCGCAGAGTCAAGCCGCGCGCCTTGCGCAGCGCGCGCATGCGGGCTCCGAAGGGCGTCATGATTCTGACGAAATGGCGTTTGGCGTCATGGTGCGCACAGCCTATAATCGGGAACCGTGAGCCTGCAACTGCAACGCCCCAAGGATCTGCGCCGCCCCTTGCAATCGGCTCGGCTGGGCATTGCCCTGCTGGCGGCCATCGGCTGGTTCTGTCTGGGCTGGTTCTGCCTGGCGCTGCCGGCGCGCAATGCCGCCCAAGCCGCCGAGGCCGAAATCGGCTTCCGGCTGGTGCCGCCTTATGTGATGGAAAACGAGGGCGGCGCGCTGCATGGCCTGGAATACGAATTGGTGCGCGATGTGTTGGCCGCTGCCGGGCATGGCCTGAAAGCCCGCATTCTGCCGCTGGGCCGCTTGATCGAGGATTTTCGGCGCGGGCGCATCGGCGCTTTCGTGCCGGCCAATCCGACGATGAATCTGCCCGGCGCCTTTTCCGATATTCTGTTGGTCTACAACAATATCGGCCTGTCGCTGCAGGCGCGCGGCGTGCAGGCGGATCGCGCCGACAGCTTGCGTGGTCTGCGCATTCTGGCTTTTCAGAATGCCACGCGGCTGCTGCCCGGCTTTCTGGATATCCAGGAGCGCAATCCGGAATATCTGGAGGTGGCCGACCAGGTTTTGCAGGTGCGCGCCCTGTTCGCCAGCCGGGCGGATTTGATCGTCGGCGAGCGGCGCATTCTGCGCGCCTTGATTTCCGCACCGCAAACCGGCGTGGATCAGGCGCTGGCCTTGCGCGAACATGCGCTGTTTCCGCCCACCGAATATCGCGTGGTCTTCGCCGATGCGCATCTGCGCGATGATTTCAATCGCGCGCTGGCGCGCTACAAGGCGGATGGCTCGTATGATCGCGCCTTGCGCCGATACGACGCGCCGCCGATGTGTTAGAGAACCCGGCGTTCAGCGGTCCGGGTCGCGCTGCCGCCGCAGCAGCACGAAATAAGCGCCGCTGCCGCCCAGATCGCGCCGCGCCGGCGCGATGCCCAGCACCTGCTCGCGCCAGGGGCCGCGTTTCAGATAATCCGGCAGCCAATGGCGCAGCACGCCGCGCCGCTCGAAGATCGGCTGCGGATGATCGGGCCGTTCTCCTTTGCCGGTGATCACCAGCAGGCCGCGCTGGCCGCGCGCCACCGCTTCCCGCAACATGCGGTCCATGGCGCGTTCGGCCTCCACCAGCGTCAGGCCATGCAGATCCAGCCGGCGGTCGATGGGCAATTCGCCGCGAATCAGCTTTTGCTTCAACCGCGCATCCATCTGCGGCAGCGGTTTTTCGCGATGCGCCGGCAGCGGCATGCGCTTGCCGGCCTCGGCACGATGGTAATCAGCAGGGCCGGGGCGTTCGGGCCTGTGGATTTTCGGCAACGGACTGAGCGGGCGCGGCGCGATATCGTCGCGCTTCAGCGGCTTGGCCTGGCTTGCCACATGCTGCCAGACTTCGCCATCCGGGATCAGCGGCTGCGGCTTAAGGCTGCTGCGTTTCGGCGGCATCTGGAGCAGCTTCCGAGGCGACATCCTCGATCAGCACGATATGCAGGCGGCGCGGGCCATGCGCGCCCAGCACCGGCACGCCCTCGATATCGGCGGTGCGCGACGGGCCGGTGACGAGATTGACCGTGCGCGGCCAATGTTCGGCGCCGCCCACTTGGGCGCGCAGCTTGCCATAGGC
>JAYSEE010000118.1:0-10631 GCA_041914045.1 Ferrovibrio sp.
GGCCCAGATGTAGAGGAAGATCAGCGACCAGAAATGCACGATCGACAGGCGGTAGCTGTAGACCGGACGGTTGGCCTGCTTGGGAATGAAGTAATACATCATGCCCAGGAAGCCGGCGGTGAGGAAGAAGCCCACCGCGTTATGGCCGTACCACCATTGCGTCAGCGCATCCTGCACGCCCGAGAACAGCGAGTAGCTCTTCACGGAGAAGGCCGAAACCGGCACCGCGAGGTTGTTGACGATATGCAGCATCGCCACGGTGATGATGAAGGAGAGGTAGAACCAGTTGGCCACATAGATATGCGGCTCCTCGCGCTTGATCAGCGTGCCCACGAAGATCACCAGATAGACCACCCAGACCAGGGTGAGCCAAAGATCCACGTACCATTCCGGTTCGGCGTATTCCTTGCTCTGGGTGATGCCGAGCATGTAGCCCAGCGCCGCCAGCACGATGAAGAACTGGTAGCCGAAGAACACGAACCAAGCCGGGCCGGCGCCGCCGAATAGGCTGGCGCGGCAGGTGCGCTGCACCACGTAGAAGGAAGAACCCAGCAGCGCATTGCCGCCGAAGGCGAAAATCGCCGCCGAGGTATGCAGGGGACGCAGCCGGCCGAAGCTGGTCCATTCCAGCCCCAGGTTCAGCGCCGGGAAGGCAAGCTGCAAAGCCACGTAGACGCCGGCGGCGAAGGCCGCAACACCCCAGAAGATGGTTGCGATCACGAAAGCGCGGACAACGTCCTCGTTATAGGCGTCCGTCGCGCCGGAGCCGGACAGGCTGGCAGAGGTGGGGCTCATGGAATCCTCATGGCTTTTGAGTCGAAGGCTACTTTATGATTTGCTTCTGCTGCGGGCATTGATACAAATCAAGTTCCTAGTTGCGTTACTGGTCCAAATGACGCAGGGGCGCGGCGTGGTGTCGCAGCCCCGGCCGGCGGGAACCGGCGGTTGAAGCAGAATAGCCGAATAGGCGTGCATTAAGGGAAAAAATTGCGCTGCGAAGCGGTCGCAATTTGGGAGGCCAAAATGAGTATGAACACTGCGGATGCGAATCCCGTTGCAATCGCCCCGAATGGCCTGGTGCGGCGCGTGCCGGATGATCGCCCCTGGTACTGGCTGATTCTCGGCTGGCGCGACATCACCCGCGCGCCCATGGTCAGCCTGGCCTACGGCGCCGGCCTGGTCGGCTTCAGTTTCCTGCTGATGTTCGGCCTGTCGCGATTCGATATGCTCTACCTATTCCTTCCCATGGCTGGAGGCTTTTTCCTGATCGCCCCGCTGGCCGCCGTGGGGCTGTACGAAACCAGCCGGCGGCTTTCATCCGGCCTGCCGGTGGATCTGGCCACCGCGCTCACCGAATGGCGCCGCCCGATGCAGGTGGCGATGTTCGGCTTGGTGCTGCTGCTGCTGCATTTCGCCTGGGTGCGCGTGGCGTTACTATGGTTCGCGCTGTATTTCAACGGCATTACGCCGCCGCTCGATGCTCTGCCCTTCCATCTGCTGGAGCCCGCCAACCTGCCCTTCCTGGTGGTCGGCTGCCTGCTTGGCGGCGTCTTCGCGCTGCTGGCTTTCGCGGTCTCGGCGGTTTCGCTGCCCATGCTGCTCGACCGCGATGTCGATCCGATCACCGCGATCGTCACCAGCATGCTGGCCGTGCGGCGCAATCCCAAGGCGATGCTGCTCTGGGCTGGCTTGATCGTGATGTTCACCGCCGTGGGCATCGCCACATTCTTCGTCGGCCTCGGGCTGCTTTTCCCGCTGGTGGCTCATGCCACATGGCATGCCTACAAGGATCTGGTGGTCTAAGGCTGGAATTGGTTCAGAGCTTGCCCAGCCAGCGCAGCCCCATTGCGCCGGCGGCGGCGGCGTTGACCAGCAGCACCAGCGGCAGCCACCAGCGCATGGCCGCGCCGAATCGCTGTCCCGCATAACTGCCCAGCGCCGCCACGATCACCAGCGCCGGCATCGTGCCTAGCGTGAAAGCCGCCATGGCCAGCGCGCCGCCGAGCGCCGAACCGCTGGCGCCGGCGGCCAGCAAGGCCGTGTAAAGCAGGCCGCAAGGCAGGAAGCCAAGCCCCAGCCCCAGCGCGAAGCCGCCAAAGCCGGTGGGATTGTTGAACAGCGGCGCCATCAGATGGGCCAAACGCTCGGCATGCCGGGTCGCGAAATCGAAATGCCCCAGGCGAATCGACGCCGCCAGACCAAGCCTTGGCAGCAGATGCGCCGCGGCCTGCAATGCGAAGACCAGCGCCATCAGCAGCAGCGCATAACCCGGCAAACCGCCATGACCGAACAGCAGCCGGGTGCCGCCCAGCAAACCGCCGGCGATGCCGCCGAGCAGGATGTAGATGCTGCCGCGTCCCAGGTGATAAGGCAGCAGCGCCATGCCGGCCAGACGCGCCAGCATCAGACCGCCTGATGACGAGCCGTCCAGCGGCTGCGCCGCCAGCCGGCGTCCGGTCTGCGACAACACGAAAGGCCCGCACATGCCGGCGCAATGGCTGAAGCCGCCGACTAGGCCAAGCAGCAGCAAACTGGCCGGCAGGCCGAACTGCGGCAACGAAGCGCCGATATCGCCCGCCATCAGCGAGCGACAGGCATTCAGAAACGAAGTCCAATCGGCGAACATGCAACGGCGCTCCGCATGCAACACGCAATCCAGCCGGGAACATCCCGGCGGCGGAATAACCGGCATATGACTATCTCAAACCCTTGCCGCGCAAGCTTGATCTACGTCAATGCGCTTTTCCGCCGCACTTATAATCTGCCGTCATGGCTAGCAGTCTCGACTTCTCTCATAGCGATCCCGCCAGCATCTCGCCCGGCTTGCGGCGCATTCATGCTGCGCTGGGCCATTCCGCCGAGACCGAGGCTTCGCCCTTCGAGACCATGCTGAACCAGCGCATGGTGCTGTTGGGGGTTTGTGCGATGATCGACCGGCTGCCCCTGGCCAGCAGCGAAACCCTGCGCAGCGTCGGGCCGGCATTGGCGGCTTATCTGCGCCAGGATTTTCCCGCCATCGTAACGGAAGAAGAAGAAGGCCTGCTGCCGCTGCTGCGCCAACGCCTGCTGCTGGGCGACGATCTGGAACCCGCCATCCGCCAGTTGAGCGACGAGCATCGCCGCGACACCCAGCGCGCCCTCAGCCTGGCGGCTGAATGCGAATCCCTGGGCGAAGGTTTGGATGCCGAGGATATCGCCAGCACCCTGGCCGCGCTCGCCGCTTTCGCCGAGCAGCAACGCCGCCATCTCGCCTGGGAAGAGGCCATTATCCTGCCGGTTGCGCGGGCTCGCCTTTCGGAACAGGATTTACGGGCCTGGTGCCGCGCAATGCGGGCGCGAAAACGATTGTTGACCTGAATGGGTAGCGGTATGCTGTTACTGTGTAAGGCTATCTGATCGGCACCGATGCCCAGTCTCGAATCGGGCCGGAGCCCGGTTCGCATTTCGTCCGCGGATCAGGCTGCGGCTTCAGCAAAAACGACCAGACCGCAATCCGGTCCCTCCCCCGTGCCATCCGAACCGGATGCGCGAAGTGGTGCTTGCATCCGCGCCGGCGTCTGCGAGGCCTGCACCGTGCGGGGCCTGACGATCTGCGCCGCCCTGGAGCCTGCCGACCACGCCAAGCTGGCCGGTCTGGTGCAGCATCTCAATCTGGAACCCCGTCAACCGATTTTCCATGAAGGCGAGCCGGCGGATTACGTCTACACCATCACCGGCGGTTGCGTGGCGATGTCGAAATCGCTCGCCGATGGCCGCCGGCAGATTACCGGCTTTCTCGGGCCGGGCGATTTCCTCGGCCTGGCGGTGGAGGAAGAACATCATTACAGCGCCGAAACCCTGATCGAGACCCATGTCTGCCGTTATCCGCGCGAACGCTTCAAGGCTGTGATGCAATCGGTACCGGCGCTGGAGCAGCGGCTCTATGCGCTGGCTGCCGATGAACTGGCATTGGCGCAGGAGCAGATTCTGCTGCTCGGCCGCAAGACCGCGCTGGAACGGCTGGCCACCTTCCTGCTGATGATGCAGCGCCGCGCCAAGCAGCGCGGCCTGCCCACCGATCCGCTGCGCCTAGCCATGGCGCGCGCGGAGGTAGCGGATTATCTCGGCCTTACCGTGGAAACCGTCAGCCGGGGCTTCACCAAGCTGCGCGCCATGGGCGCGATTACCTTGGATAGCGCCGAACTCGTGCGCCTGTCCAAGCCGGCGCTGCTGCGGGACTTGAGCGGCGCCTGACTGGCCGATCAATGCCAATTCCAGGCGTTTTATCGCTTTTCTCCCGTCAGGCAATGCGCCATGCTCACGCCCCATGATGTCCGCATCCGGTTCCGTGGCGTCGCCTGACAATACTCCGTCCGGCGATGCTCAAGCAAAACAACCGCGCCGCGCGCCGAAATCAAGCGGCGTGAAGCCGGAGCGCGATCTGCGGCTGGACTTTTTCCGCGGCCTTTCGCTGCTGTTCATCTTTCTCAACCACATCCCGAACAATGCGGTGAGCTGGATCTCCAACCGCAATTACGGCTTCTCCGACGCGACCGAAATTTTCGTGTTCATCTCCGGCTATTCGGTGATGCTGGCTTATGGCGCCTTGCCCAGCAAGGCGGGGCATGTCGTCACCTTCGCCCGCGTCTGGAAACGGGTCTGGCAAATCTACACGGCCCATATCTTCCTGTTCATGATCTTCATCACGCATATCGCCTATGTGAGCGCGCAATTCAATCCGGCTTTCGCCGAGGAAATGGGCATCGCCGATTTCTTCGAGGAGCCGCATATCCTGCTGGTGCAAGCGCTGCTGCTGCGGTTCAAGCCGGCCAATATGGACGTGCTGCCGCTCTATATCGCATTGCTTTTCGTATTCCCCTTCCTGCTGCCTATTCTCGCCCGCTGGCCCAACCGCCTGCTGGCGGCGTCGCTTCTGCTCTGGGCCGTCGTTCAGCGCACGCATTGGAATTTTCCGGCGCATCCGGAAGGAGGCTGGCTCTTCAACCCGCTGGCCTGGCAATTCCTGTTCCTGCTCGGCTCCTGGTGCGCTTTAAAGCGGCGCGAAGCGCCTTGGCGCCGCTTGCCGAAAGCGCCGATGCTGGCGCTGGCGGCGCTCTATGTGGTTTTCTCTCTCGCCATCGTTTCCACCTGGAACTATCCACCCTGGGGCGCTTATGTGCCCAGCTGGCTGAAGCATGTTCTCTATCCGGTGGATAAGACCGAGCAGGATGCGCTGCGCCTGCTGCATTTCCTCTGCCTCGCCTATGCCACGGCCGTATTGGTGCCGCCGCAGGCGAAATGGTTCGACTGGGCGATCTGCCGCCCCATCATCCTTTGCGGGCGGCATTCGCTACATGTCTTCTGCGCCGGCATTTTCCTGTCCTTCGCCGCGCAATTCGCGCTGGTCGAATTCAGCCCCAGCTATGCCATGCAATTCGCCGTCAGCTTCGCCGGCATGGCGCTGCTGATCGGATTGGCCGAATTGATGACTTGGTACAAGCGCGTGGAAGCGGCGCCGGCCGCTCCCCGCTCCGCCTTATCCTCCGCGCCGAAAGCCGCCGAATGAGACATCTCGCCGCCCTGCTCTTCATCCTTGCGCTGTCCGGGGCCGCCTGGCCCGGTGTCTGGTCCAACGCCTGGGCTCAGATGCCGGAACGCTGCGCTACACCCAACAGCCTGCATTTCGTTGATGCCGGGTTGCCCAATCTGGCGCGCCGATTGAAGGGCGACGGGCCCATCCGCGTCATGGTGCTGGGCACCTCCTCCTCGATGCGCGAACCGATCCAGGGCTTGCCGCGCAGCTATGTCGCCGGCTTGCCGGAAGCGCTGGAGCCTTTGCTGAAGGGCCGCGCGCTGGAGATCGTCAATCTCTCGCAGCGTACGCAATCGGTGCTGCAAATGCGCAAGCGCATTGATGCCGAAGTGATTCCGGCTCGTCCCGATCTGCTGCTCTGGCAGACCGGCGCCGTGGAAGCCGGCCGGCAAATGGATGTGAATACCTTCGGCGAGGCGCTGATCGGCGGCCTCGAAGCATTGCAGGCCGCGAATATTGATGTGGTTATGATCGGTCCGCAATACCGGCCGCGCCTCGCCGCATTGATCGACCCGGGCCCGGTGAACGATTATATGAGCCTGATCGCCGAGCGCGAGAAAGTGCTGCATTTCCCGCGCTACGAAATCATGCTGCATTGGGCCGAGAACGGGCAGTTCGACAGCAACACCAACGATCAGGCGCAGCAAATGCGCGAAGCCGAGATGCAGAATCGCTGCCTGGCGCTGGGCCTGGGGCAGATGATCGCACGCGCCGTGCAGGAATCCGTCAAATGAAGCGCCTCGTGCTTCTGCTGGCCGGCGCCTGGCTGCTGTCTGGCGCGATCAAGCCCGCCGATGCGGCCGCCCCGGAATGCGATACCTCGCCTGCCTTCACCGCGCTGAATGCGCCTATGCCGCATGTGGCGGCCAGGATCGCGGCGGGCGAGATGGTCACGGTCGTGGCGATCGGGTCTTCCTCCACCGCCGGCGCGGGCGCCAGCCAACCGACCAACGCCTATCCGGCGCGGCTTGAACGCCTGATGCCGCGCTATCTGCCCGGCATCAAGCTGCGGGTGCTCAACAAGGGCCGCAATGGCGAGGAAATTTCCCAGATGGTGGCCCGGTTCGAAAGCGACGTGGCGGCCGAGAAACCCGATCTGGTGCTCTGGCAATTCGGCACCAATGCCATCCTGCGCAACAATGGCATCGCGGCTTTCGCGCAGCCGTTGCAGGATGGCATGCGGCGGCTGAAAGCGATGAGCGCCGATGTGGTGCTGATCGACCTGCAATATGCGCCGCGCGTGCTGGCCGATCCGGATTATCCCGCCATGCAGACGATGATCGCGCAAACCGCCGAGAGCAATCAGGCCGGCCTGTTCCGCCGTTTCGCGATCATGCAGCATTGGGCGAAAAGCGGCCAGATTGACCTGACCGAACAGATCGGCCCGGATGGCCTGCATCATACCGATTTCGGTTATCTCTGTATGGCCAAGGGCCTGGCCAAAGGCCTGGCGCAAGCCGCCCGCGCCGCGCGCGGCCAGGACGGCGCGAAGCAGTAATGCCGGCTAACCGGCGCACCGGTTCACCGGCGCAGCGACCAGCCCAAGCGCAATGCCTGCATGTAGACGATGCCGGCCAGTATCAGGCCGCCGCCCAGCAATTGCTGCAGCGACAGACTGGCCCCGAACAGCAAGGTTGCTATCCCAACCGAAAAGACCGGCGCCAGATTGGCATAAATCGAGGCGACCGGCACGCCGACGCGGCTGACCCCGTAATTCCACAACACGACGGCGATGCCCGCCGCGCCCACGCCCATCCACAGGATCATCGCCACTGTGCTGCCATCCGGCCAGCTTTGCGGCAGATGGCCGGGCGACAGCAATTCCACGCCGCCCAAAACCGCCAGCATCACCACGCAGCCGGCCAAGGTGGTGAGCATGCTGATCTGCATTTGGCTGATGCGGCGGCGCACCAGCCATTCCTGCGCCTTCAGGGAATACCAGCTCCAGCTCAGATTGCCGATCAGCAGCATGATCTCGCCGAGATACGGAATGGGTCCGGCCGATGCCGTATTGGCGCCCGGCTTGATCGCATCCAGCGCCACCAAGGCCGCGCCCAGGATGGCGGCGAGCAGCGCGGGCCAGAAGCCGCGTTCCAGCGGGGTGCGATACATCGCCTTGGCCAGAAGGGTCGCCAATAGCGGCGCGCTGCTCATCACGATGGCGGCGCGCACGGGTTCCGACAGCCTCAGGCCATAGGCGAACATCAGCGAAAACAGCGCCATCGCCATGCCCAGCCACAGCAAGTGCAGGAACGGCAAGTCGCGGCTGAACGGCCAGCGCCGCTCGACCGCCACGCATAGCAGCAACAGCACCGGCGTGGGCGCGATATACCGCAAAGTGGCCAGAAAGACCGGCTCGTAAACCTGCTGCACCAAGGCATGCGAAATCGGCAGCATGCCGCCCCACAACAGAGCAGTCAGGCAAAGCCCTAGCGGCGCCAGAAAAGCCGGCCCGCCGGGCCCCGCTTTGGCATTCGAGCCCGGCCCGGTTTTAGCGGCGGCATTCACCACGCCGCCTACCACCCGCCGCGCGTCAGCCAGCGGTCGATCATCTCGAAACGGTCGGCGCCCCAGAACGGTTCGCCATCCACGAATACGAAGGGCGCGCCGAACACGCCGCGCTTATGCACCGCCTCTTCGGTCTGTTCGCGCAGGGCGTTCTTGATCAATGGATCCTCGATGCCGGCCGCCAATGCCGCGCGATCCACGCCCAGGCTTGCCGCCGCATCCAGCACGGTCTCCGGCGCGGAGATATCCTTGTCGTCGACGAAAAAGGCGCGATAGACCGCCTTGGCGAAGGGCACCGCCTTGGCCGGATCATGCTGTTTCAGCCACAGCACGCCGCGCGCCGCCGCCTGGGTCGGCAACGGAAATTTCGTCGGCATCTTGAACGGAATGCCGTGCTCGCGGGCGGAGCGGGAAAAATCATGGGTGGAATACTGCCCCTTCAACGGATAGCCGGTCAGCGGCTGGCTGCCGGTCACCTTCAGCGCCACGCCCAGCAGCATCGGCCGCCAATCCACCTGGCGGCCATGGCGTGCCGCAAGTTCGTCGATCCGCATCGCGCCGATATAGGCGTAGGGCGAAGAAAAGTCGAAATAGAATTCCAACGGTGCCGACATGGTTTCCTCCGGGTTTATGTTTTTATCAACGCTTCAAGCCGATGACGCGGCGCAAGCGGCTCATCAGCGGATGTTCTTCGGGTTCGAGTTCCAGGCCCACCATCACGATGCGGTCGTTCTTGATCTCGCGCACCACCAGTTCCACCGGCCCCACCCGCACGCGGTCGCCCACCACCGCGCCATGGCGGAGCCGCTTGCGGATATAGGCGCTGGCGGGTTCGGCGCGGAATTTCTCTTCCACCGGGAAATCGTAGATTTCGCCCAGCACGCCGATCGGCGTATCGCCCTGCACGGCGAATTCGCCGAACACTTCCTCGCCGGTGCTCTTGGCCTTGCGGAGTTTTTCCTGATTGGTGAACAGGCGGTCGAGGGAGAAAAGCTGCTCCGGCGGCGCCAGCACCAACAGATAATCGCCCAGTTGCAGGGATTCCAGCTTAGCGCGATCCATCACCGTGCCTTCGCGGATCACCGCGATGATGCGGCAGCGTCGCGGCAGCGGCAATTCGGCATAGACATAGCCCAGCGCTGGCGAGCCGGCCTGCACCTGATAGCTGGCGATATCGCGGTCGGCGGTGTTGCCCAGGTCGATCTCGGCACGGCTGACGGAATCCTTCTGCGGCGGCAATTCCAGGCCGAACAGCTTCGCCGCCACGCCGATGGTCCAACCCTGCAGGGTGAGCGACAGCACCACGCAGAAGAATGCCACCGATACATAGACGTTGGAATTCGACAGGCCGGCCAGCACCGGAATCGTCGCCAGGAAGATCGGCACCGCCCCGCGCAGGCCGACCCAGGAGATGAAGCCGATTTCCGACCAGGTATAGCGAAACGGCGCCAAACAGAGGGCAACGGCCGCCGGGCGCGCCAGCACGATCAGCACCACCGCGATCAACAGGCCGGGCACGATATCGAGCTCCAGCTTGCTCGGCGTCATCAGCAGACCGAGCAGCAGGAACATCACGATCTGCCCCAGCCAGCTCAACCCGTCGTAGAAGCGCAGGATCACCTGCGCGCCGCGATGCCGCCGGTTGCCCAGCACCAGACCGGCTACGTAAACCGCCACATAGCCCGAGGCATGCATGAAATGCGCGCCGGAGAAAATCAGCAAGGTGGCCGCCATCGCCACGATGGGATACAGCCCGCCGGCCACCTGCACGCGGTTGAACAGCAGCACCAGCAGCAGGCCGCCGGCCACGCCGAACACGACGCCGCCCAGCATCTGCGCCAGGAAATTCAGGAACAGCATCAAATTGTCCGGCGGCTGGCCCAGCCGCAGCAATTCCACGCAGGCCAGGGTGAGGAAGATCGCCATCGGATCGTTGATGCCGGATTCCACTTCCAGCGTGCCGGTGACGCGCTTTTGCAGCGCCATGCCCTTCACGTTGAGCAGGAAGAACACGGCGGCCGCGTCGGTGGAGCCGACGATGGCGCCGATCAGGAAGGATTCCAGCAGGCCGAAGCCGAGAATGTAATAGCCCACCGCGCCGACGATGCCGGCGGTGACCAGTACGCCCACGGTCGCCAGGGCCATGGAAGGCCCGGCCACCAGGCGCACGATGCTCATCTTGGTGCGCAGGCCGCCATCGAACAGGATGATCGCCAGCGCGGCCGAGCCGACGGCATAGGTCAACTGGAAATCGTCGAATTCGATGCCGCCGGGGCCATCCACCCCGGCCAGCAAGCCGAGGCCGAGGAAGACCAGCAGGAAGGGCACGCCGAAACGGCTGGAGGCGGCGCTGACGAAAATGCTGACCAGGACCAACAGGGAAGCAATGAAGAGAATGTCGTTGGTCTGACCCAAAATAAGCGCCTCGTTATGGCATTGCTATGATGCGCTCCGTCATCACCCCATCGCAGCAAGGGAACGGCTGATCACCAGGCGCTGCACGTCGCTGGTGCCCTCGTAGATCTGGCACACGCGCACGTCGCGGTAGATG
>JAYSEE010000119.1:0-10622 GCA_041914045.1 Ferrovibrio sp.
CTAGTTCCATCAGGATGCTGTAGGGAGCCGGGCCGGAGAAGAAGGCAACGTCGATCTGGCCATCCTGGAAGCTCTGGCTGACATTGCCATAGCCCGCGGTGCTGATCACGCCACCAGCCTTCACGATATCTTCCGGAGTCACGTCATGCGCAGCCAGGGCAGCGATGTTGAGGGGGTAGAAGATCGAAGCCTTCGGGCCGAGCCAAACGCGATAGGGCTTTTTCGCCAGGTCGCGCAGGTTCTGGATGTCGGAATTCTTTTGCGCCACGGCCAGGTAATAGGCGCCGTAAAGGCTCATCACATGGCGCAGGTCCGGGGTGGCGACTTTCAATTCGCCCTGGCCATTCAGCACCTGCAACGACTGGAAAGTATAGGTGAGGGCGAATTCCGCATCGCCCTTCTGAATCCGGATCAGGCTCTGCTCGGTTGGACCGGCCAGGGTGGAAGCGCGCATGTCAGAGAAATTCGTGTTGATCAATTCGGCCAGCTTGGCGCCGAAAACCGGATAGGTGCCGGCCAGGCCGGAACCGATGCGCAGGAATTGCTGCGCCTGTGCGCCAGCGGAAAATAGAAAGGTTATGCAGGCCAATGCCAGCATCGCGAGTCGCATCATGGTAAGCCCCCTTTTTGTGTTTTGCGCCCTTAGAAAGCTGGGGCGCAGCGTTAAAGGAGTGCGTATAATGTTATAATAATAATACATTTGTCAATCAGCTATTTCATCTCCGCCCGTAATGTAAAGGCATTGAAAAAGCCCGGAAAGGCTAATTAAAGCGGCAGGTCTGCCGTAATCCCAGCCGCTCCAGTCGCGGCAGAACTTCTTCAATCAGCAGCGGTAATTCGTCCAACTGGTTCGTCAGCATGATCGCCACGCCATCGGCGCCTGCCGCCTGCAATTGGGCCAGTCCGGTTGCTATATCGTCAGGGTTGCCAATCAGATACGGCGCGGTTGCCTTCGAGGCCTGGTGGCGCATTTGGCTGATGTCGCCTGGCGGCACGGGTTTGCCGGCGCGTGCACGCATGGCCAGGATGATATCCAACGCTTCATTGTCGATGATGCTGTAACAGTAGCGGTGAAAATCCTCCGCCTCTGCCCGCGTGCGCCGGCAAGTGACAACGCAATTGGTGAAAATGGGAAAATTCGCTTTGCCGGCCTGGGCTCGAATATGCTGCACAGTCGGGGCCCAGGCGGCGAAATGGCCGTCTCTTGGCGCGGTGGAAAACAGGATGTCGCAATTGCCCAAGGCGAAGGCGATGCCTTCTGGTGAAACACCGGCATTCACCAATAAGGGCCTCGAACCGCCGAAAGGTTTAGGCTCAGCATATAGCCGGGGCGACGTATAGTATTTTCCAGCATAATCGAATGGCTTGGGCG
The DNA here is from genome assembly GCA_041914045.1 of Ferrovibrio sp. Lineage (GTDB taxonomy): Bacteria > Pseudomonadota > Alphaproteobacteria > Ferrovibrionales > Ferrovibrionaceae > Ferrovibrio. The sequence goes on from JAYSEE010000119.1 coordinate 1,373, forward strand.
AAGACCACAAGCCTTTCACAATATCCAGCCACTCCGCTGCCTGTTGATAGCGTTCAGTGGTTTCGCGTCTGGTGCCGAACATTTCGAATTCTTCGTCATTCCAGCCGCAAACGACGTTCAGCCCGAACCGTCCGCTGCCAATATGATCGGCGGTAACGAACTGCTTGGCAGCGAATGCCGGGTGAATCAGCGGTATATGCACTGTGGCGAAAATATTGATGCGTTTCGTAATCGCCAGCAGGCCGGCGGCCCAGGTGATCGGCTCAAGCGATGTGCCTTGCGGATTGGTTGCGCCCTCATAGCCCTTCCAGCGCGCCACAGGCAGCAGAAAATCGATGCCCGCAGCATCGGCAAGCTGTGCCACTGCAACATTATCGGACCATTGCGCCTGCCATCTTTCTGGTATGGCGGTCATGCCGATGCCGGACAGGTTGCCGCCGAATAGGCCTATGCGCAGTTTGTGCGGTTGTTGCTGCAACATACGCTCATGATCTTGCGGAATAGACTTTTGCATGTGGGGCGGATTCGTTTGCATAGAAACATTCCCTGTGACGAACGGCAGTCTTTATGCTTGGCAGAATCTACGGCTTGTGTTGCGGCAGAAATCAATGGACGCCTTTTAAAAAGACTGATAGTTATAACATTATAGATATAAACAGGTGAGTCATAACTTAAAGAAGAAGGTTGCTGTTCATGCAATGGAAGAGCTCGGTTCCGCAGGAGTTTCTTGCCAATCTCGGTTATATGCCGGATGCAATGAGCGGCCGATTGCTTGAAATGATCGTCGGTTTAGGCGGCGAGGTATTTGTGCTCAAGGCTGAGCTGCGGCGCATGCGCATGGCTTTGGAAGCCATCGGGCAATTGGGCGAGCAGGCCCTGGAAAACGCTTCGGCTTCCGCTGAATTCAAAGCTTGGCTGCAACAGGAACAGCAGGCCTTTGGCCTGCATCTGATGGATCCCATCGCGCGCGGCAAGGAGATATCGAAACCAGGGCGAGAGGATAATTAAGCTATGCGCCATGACGTTGCCGATATTCTGATCGTAGGGGCCGGCACGGCCGGGATTCCGGCGGCCATTTACGCTTCTCAAAAACAGCGCAAGGTTATTCTGCTGGAAGCGGCGGATCGCGTGGGCGGCACGCTGCATGTCTCGTCCGGGCATATGAGCGCGGCAGCCAGCCGCTTGCAAAAGAGCCGCGGCATTGCGGATAGCGCGCAGGAACATTTCGACGATGTGATGCGTATCTCGCGACGCACCGCCTATGCGCCTTTGGTGCGCGTGGCCGTCGACAATGCAGCCGATACCATCGATTGGTTGATGGATAACGGCTTCGATATGGCACCGGAATGCCCGGTGATCGCCTATAGCCATGAGCCATATCTGATTCCGCGCACTTATTGGGGCCGCAACAAGGCGATCTCGATTCTCGACGTGCTGAAACGCCTGCTGGAACAGCATGCGGTGCAGGGCGATATTGATCTCAAGCTCAAGACGCGGCTGGTTTCCTTGCGGCCGATGGCGGATGTCGGCGCGGAAGGCTGTCGCTGGGAAGCGGTATGCGAAACCCCCGACGGCAGCTTGCAGATTCAGGCGCAGGATATTGTGCTGGCCACCGGCGGCTATGGCGCCAATCCTGAAATCTTTTCGGCTCTCACCAACGGTTTGCCGTTGCTCAGCCCGGCGCCGGATTGTGCCGATGGCAGCGGCTTGCAGATGGCGTTGGTCCAGGGCGGCGTGGCGCATAACCAGAATATCTACCTGCCCACCTTGGGCGGCGTGCCGAAAGAACCGGGCGGCCATTGGGTGGATTGGGACGACAAGGCCATATTGACGCCGCAGCATCGCGCGCCCTGGGAAATTTACGTCAATACGAATGGCGAGCGTTTCGTGGCGGAGGACAATCCGAGTCCGGATAGCCGGGAGCGGGCGCTGAAGCAGCAGCCCGGCCTGGCTTTCTGGGTTGTTTACGACGCGCGTATTCTGCGCGAAGCGCCGCCGCTTTTCCCAATGCGCGGGACGGCAGCGATGGCCGCCTGTTTTTCCTCTCATAGGGCCTATCAACGCGCGGACAGCATGGCCGATCTGGCCAAGGCCTGCGGCATGCAGCCGGGAAGCCTTGAGCAAACGATCGCGGATTACAATGCCGCGCAGGCGGCAGGCCGGGATCGCTTCGGGCGCACACATATGCCGGCGCCGCTGTCGGAAGGACCATTCTATGCCATTCGCCATCAGGGCGTGACCTTGCGCTGCTGGGCCGGGCTGAAGGTGGATGCGCAAAATCGTGTCGTCGATGCCGCCGAGCAGCCCATTCCCGGCCTTTATGCGATCGGCGAGATTCTGGGCGGCGCGGCCTTGTCGGGCGATTCCTTCGCCAGCGGCATGAGCATCACGCCGGCGCTGACTTTCGGGCGTTTGCTCGGCCAGCGCCTGGCCCAGCACTAGGCGCGGTCTTACAACAGGGGGGGGCATGCATGGCGAAACTGGATGTATTGACGCCCAAGCCGGGTTTCCAGGCGGAGATGTTTCAAACCTATCTGCAAGGTTTGAAACAATATTGGAAGGACGAAGCCTATGCCGCCACCGTGCAGGCGGCGCTTCCGTATTCCAATCAGGATGCCAGTGCGATCGAAACCGCGCTTTCGGAAAATGAAGCCTATCGTATCTATGGGTGGCTCGAGCAATATCTGCAGCGTTACAAATATCTGTCGCGATACGGCATGCTGCCGGCCATGGAGCGGCAGCAGCAGGAATTGAGCCAGGGCCTGGATGCGGCAGCCGCCATGGCGCCGGAGAGGTTGCGCCTCGATCCGGATTTGGCATTGCCCTCCTATTATAGCGCCTCGGATTTCCATCAGCATCCCGGCGGCGTTTGGTCTGATGATGCCGATGCCTTCGCCTATGAATGGGGAGCGAATGCTTTCTCCTTCTCCATGGCGGCAGCAGACAAGCCATATCGCTGGCTGGCCGATTATATCGTGCAGCGCTTCGCGCCGAAATCCCTGCTGGATCTGGGCTGCGGTTTCGGCAAGCTGGTGATTCCTGCCAAGCAGAGCGATCCGGCCATGCAGGTGACTGGGCTCGATCTGGCCGCGCCGTTGCTGCGCCTGGCGCATCGCCGCGCGCTGGAGGAGGGCTTGGAGATTCAGCTTGTGCAGGCCGATGCCGCTGATACCGGCCTGCCAGCCGCCAGCCAAGATGCCGTGGCTTGCTATTGGCTGCTGCATGAATTGCCGCAGGATGTGATCCGGCAGGTTTTTCGCGAAGCTTTCCGTCTGGCCAAGCCAGGCGGCGTGTTCGCCAGCTATGACATGCACACCGCGCCGGGCGGCAATATCGGCAAGTTTTTTCATGTCGGGCATGCCGCACGCAACAACGAGCCTTATCTGCCCGGGCTGATAGCGCTGGATATCCGCCAGGAATTGCGCGAGGCGGGTTTTGTCGATGTGGAATTGGTGACTGCACTGACCGGTACACCCGCGGATGAAACCGCGGCACCGCTGGCGAAAAGCCGGGTGCATACCTTTACGGTCGCCATTGGCCGCAAACCGGATTGATTGCTTGTGATGGATATGACGGCAGCGCAAACGAATACCTCTTACCGATCCGCATCCACCGGTGCCATTGCCATTCAGCATATCGGCAAGACCTATGTCAGCCGGCAGACCCGCACAGAGGCGCTGCGCGACATCACGCTCGATATAGCGCCCGGTGAATTCCTGGTTCTGCTCGGGCGGTCGGGCTGCGGCAAATCCACGCTGTTGCGCATGCTTGGCGGCTTGCTGCCGCCCAGCACCGGTTCGATCCATATTGGCGGGCGGGCGCTTTACAATACGCGCGGCAAGGCGGATGACAGCGTGCTGGGCAGCCTGGGTTTTGTGTTTCAGGATGCCAATCTGCTGCCTTGGCGCACGGTGTGGCGCAACATAGCCTTGCCGCTGGAAGTGCTGGGCGTGCCGCGCGCCGAGCGCCGGGCGCGGGCCTCGCAATTGGCTTCCGTGGTGGGCTTGGAAAAATTCCTGGATCATCTGCCTCGCGCGCTGTCCGGCGGCATGCGCCAACGCGCTTCCATCATGCGCGCGCTGGCGGCGAACCCTGATGTGCTGTTGATGGACGAGCCTTTCGGCGCATTGGATGCCATGACGCGCGACGACATGAATCTGATGCTGCAGGATATCTGGCAGCGGGAGAAAAAGACGGTCGTGCTGGTGACGCATTCGATCGCGGAGGCGGCTTTCCTAGCCGACCGGATCGTGGTTCTCACGCCGCATCCAGGGCGCATCCAGAAGATCGTCAAGGTGGATTTTCCGCGCCCGCGTCAATTGTCCTTGAGCGAGGATCCCGGCTTTCAGGATTTGATCGCAGAGTTGCGCGCCGAGTTGGGAGAGGATTGATGGCTAACATGAACCCGACCCGGCAGGATGCACCTCAGTCGGCCGCAGGTAACAAGCCGTTCGATTGGCGGTTATGGTTCCGGCGCCATCTGGCTTGGTTCTCAACGCCACTGCTGATCGTTCTTTTCCTTGTCGGCTGGACCTTCTATGTCCAGCAATTCAAGGTCAGCCGTTTCCTGCTGCCCGCGCCCGACGCGATTTGGAGAGCTTTGATCGACTTGCTTGGGCGGGATTATTTCTATGCGGCTTTTCAAGTCACGGTCAGTGAGATACTGATCGGGTTTGCCATCGCGATTGCATTCGGCGGCACGATGGGCGTACTGCTCGGCAAGTTCCGCCTGTTGGATCAACTAGCCTCGCCGTTCATCATCGCGTCGCAAGTGACGCCGAAAGTGGCTTTGATGCCGCTCTTCCTTTTATGGCTGGGCTTCGGCATTCAATCGAAAATCGCTATCGTGGCGCTGCTGTCGTTCTTTCCGATCATGAAGGCGACGATATTGGGCGTGCGTTCCATCCAGCCGGATCAGCGCGCATTGTTCACGGTGATCCGTGCGCCTTGGTGGAAACGCATCATATCCCTCGATATTCCAGCGGTTGCGCCATACATGCTGACCGGCATCGAAACCGCCAGCGTACTGGCGGTGACCGGCGCCATCGTGGGCGAGTATCTGGGAGGCAATGAAGGCCTCGGCGCCTTGGTGGTGAAAACGCTGAACGCGCTCATGGTCGAACATATGTTCGCCACGATCATCACCCTGGCGGCCTTCGGTTTTGTTTTCTACGGCGCAATCTCTTCTCTTCGCCGCCTGCTGGTCCGCTGGCACGAATCCGCCATCCAAGACGAAATCGAATAAGCGCTGTTTTTTGTGGGGATGAAATGACGGACTATATCCAGGATATCGGCAAGGCTGGCGGCGTCTGGGTAGGAACCTACCGCCGCATGACGCCGGAGGGCGCCTTGATCGAGGAATTCAAGAATCGCCAGGAGGCGCGTGGCGAAAACGGCGTATGGTACGAACGCATCACATATATATGGCCGGACGGCACCAGCAAGACGATGGATTTCAAAGCGCGGCTGGAGCCGGATGGCGTGCATGTCTATGAAAAGGATACGCGCCTACGCGGCCGCACGCATCTTTCCGGCGTTGGGCAGGTGATCTTCCCCTATGTCTGGCACGACCTGCCGGGTGTGAATGTGCTGGAAGTGCAGAATTACATCAACGCGAACCGCAGGACGCGCATCTGGCAGCGTTTCGAAAAGGAGCGGCTGACCGAGATTATGGTGATCCAGGAAGACAAGCTGCCCGATGAAACGCCAGCCATCTGGTATTGAGCGAAGCATGTCTGATCTGGAAAACATCAAAATTCAACGCAGCTTCATTGATCTGCCTGCTGCGCAGATTCATTTCCGCCGCGCCGGCAAGGGCGGACGGCGTCCGCTGGTGCTGATCCATGCCTCGCCGGCTTCGTCGCGCACGTTGGAGCCGCTGATCCGGGCCTTTGCCACGGATCGCGAGGTGATCGCGCCGGACACGCTGGGCAATGGCGATTCCACCGGCCCCATCGAAGATGGTGCGGATATCGGCTTTTTCGCCGATACATGCATGGCGGCTTTGACGAAAATCGGCGTCGGTGAATTCGACCTGTATGGCACGCATACCGGCGGATCAATCGCCATGGAAATCGCCATCGCCTATCCGGAGCGGGTGAAAGGGCTGATCCTTGATGGCCTGGGGCTGTATGAGCCGGATTTCCAGACCGAACTTCTCGAGCGTTACGCGCCGGCGCTGAAGCTGGATCATCAGGGCATGTATTTGTCCTGGATATGGCATTTCGTGCGCGATACTTACATGTTCTGGCCCTGGTATTGCCTGGACAAGGAGCATCGGCGGTCGCTGGGCCTGCCATCGCCGCGCGTGCTGCACGACAAGGTGGTGGATGTGCTGAAGGCCGCGGAAACCTACCATCATCCGTATCGCGCCGCGATGCGAAACGATAAGCGCGCGCGTTTGCCCTTGCTGAAGGTTCCTACCCTGGCGGCCTGCGCGCAAGACGACATGCTGGTGCGCTATTTCGATGAAATGGCGCAACTTACGCCGGGCGGCAAGGCCGCTCTGACCAAGGGGATCGCCACGCCGGAAGCCTTGCGCGAGACAGTGCAGGCCTTTCGCGCATTCCTGGATGCCAATGCATAGAAGGCAGTACGGCGGCAAAAATAATCGCGGTCGATATTCTTCAAACAGGGAAGCAAAAGGAGATAGAACATGAAGCGTCGCGAATTCCTGAAATCCGGTACGTTATTCGTTGGGGGCGCCTCCGCTGCTTTGAGCTTCGGCGGCGATTGTTTCATCAACCAAGCCTTCGCGCAGGGCTTGCGCAAGGAAAAATGGATATCGCCATCTTCCATCACGCCCCTGCAATGCTATGCCGTGGTGGCTAAGGAGAAAGGGTTCTTCGAACAGGAAGGTTTGGACATCACCATCCAGCCGACTCCCGGCACCGCGTCCGCGATCACGCAGGTGGCGGCGGGTGGGGCTCTGTTCAGCCAGGGTGCGGCCATTACTTCGGTTCCGGCGATCGCCAATCAGAATGCGGAAGTCATCACTATCGGCCAAGTGATCTACAAGAGCGTTTTCGAGATCGCTTCGCCCAAGAACAAGCCGCTGCTGAAGCCGGAAGACTGGGCCAGCAAGACCGTCGGCATCATGTCGGTCGGCGGCTCCACAGATAAACTGGTGGATGCCATGATGGTGGCGGGCGGCGCGGATCCGAAATCCGTCAAGAAGGTGGTGACGGGCCTTTCTGCTGGCGCCTATGCCTTCCTGGAGCGTGGCCAGGTGGATGCTTTCGTATCCTTCTATTCCATGCGCATCGCGCTGGAGGCGCAGGGTATAGATCTGGCATATGTGAACACCGATGATATCGCACCGATACCGCCGGATAGCGTGCTGCTGGCGAAGAATGCGATGAAGTCGGAGGCCGACCGCAAGGCGGCAGCCGCCTATTTGCGTGCTTGCGCCAAGGGCATCCAGTATGTGCTGGATAAGAAGAATTATGCCGAAGTGGCCGATTATCTCGGCAAATACAATCCGGTGGAAGTGCAGGACAAGACGGTGACATACAAGAAGTTCGACTTCGTCGCCACGCTTGCTCAGCGCCCGGCGGGCGTGCCGTTGATGCATTGCGACGACAAGGCCTGGGAGAAGGGCGTCGATCTGCTTGCCAAGATCGGCATGATTCAGCCGAATGCCAAACCGCTCAGCGAATATTACACCAACGACATCGCCAAGATGATGTGAGGACGACCATGCCCGTGAAAGACGACATTGCCGCATCAGTTTCGGAAGCCATCGGCTTTTCGACGCCGCGTACGCGTACCGGCAAATCGGCGCTTGTGCAGCCGATGCCGCATTATATCAGTGTGGATGCGATCCATGTCGGCTTCAGGGCGGGAGACAAGGCCGCCCGCAACTTCCTTCCGCCGGGGCTCGAACCGGTGGAAGGAGGCTTGGGCTGGATCATGATCGGTGAACTCACCAAGCTGAGCGGCAGCGATCTGGAGCAGAGTTGGCGCAATCCAGATCGCTGCAATTACAACGAATGCGTATTGGGTCTGTTCGCCCGTCATGGCGACCGGATCGGGCGTTACAGCGCGCTGGTCTGGGTCGACCGCGATTGGTCGGTGGTGATGGGGCAGGTTTTCGGCTGGGGCAAGAAACTGGCTACGATCAACCGCACGCGCGTGCATCCCCTGAATGGCGGCCTGAAGCGATTGGGCCGTCATAAACTGGGCGGCACGGTGGATCGCGGTGGCGTGCGGCTGATCAGCGCGGCGGTGGATTTCGGCGCCGAACCTAAGGTGATCGACAAGCTGCCCGATTATGGCAGCACCACTTTTCTGCATCGCTATATCGCCAGCGCCGGCCCCGGCATTCCATCGCAGAATATGCTGATGGAGCTGAAGCTTTCCGATATCGCCATGTCGAAGGTAATGGTCGGCAAGGCCGAGTTGAACTTCCAGGGTTCTGAAGATGAAGAGCTGGATTTGTTCAACGGGGCCGAGATTCTGGAGGGCTATGCCTATCAGCGTAGCTGGACAACCGATGCGGTTGCCAGCCTGGTGCATGATTACAACGCGGAGTGAATGGAACTGCGCGGCTTTGCAAGGAGAATGGTGTCCGCATGATCCGATTGAGACAAAGCGGCCGCATAGACTATGTGAGCGATGGCAAGGGCGTGCAGGGCCGCGAATGGTTCGATGTGGCGGTGCAGGCGGATGGCCAGCGGGTTTTACGCGCGCATTGCGAGGTGCATGACACGCAAATTCTGCGCGATGTCACCCTTGCCCTGGATGCGGCATGGAAGCCGTTGGATTGCTTCATCCGCTTGAGCCAGGCCGGCCGTTTTCTGGGCAGCGCATGGTTCCGTTTCCATGATCGCGGTGCGGAATGCGAAGGGTTTTATGGCGATCTCGGTCGCGTGGCGCAGCGTTGGGATTCAAACGGCTGGCCGAGCATATTCGCCACTCATGCCGTCATCACCGATGTTTGGCAGATCGCCTTGTTCGACAAGGCCGCGGCGGATCGGGTTCAGACCATCGGCAATCGAATTTCACCGTCGGCTCTGCCCAATGGCGGTTCCGGCCCGCTGATCGGCTTCGGCTATTCGGGCGAGGGGCGTCCCGGGGAAATCGACCTGCGTTATGTCGGCGACGAAGCGGTGGAGGTCCCCGCAGGCAGATTCTCGGCCCGGCATTTCAGCCTCGAGCGCAAAGGGCGCGTGCCGTTGGAGGTTTGGGGCGCGGGGCCCGATATCATTCCGGTGAAACTGCGCTGGGATTTGATCCCACGCACCTATCT
>JAYSEE010000120.1:0-10547 GCA_041914045.1 Ferrovibrio sp.
TCATTCTGGACCGCGCCGACGCCTATATCGGCGTATTGGTGGACGATCTGGTGACTTTGGGCACCCGCGAGCCCTATCGCATGTTCACCAGCCGCGCCGAATACCGCCTGTCCCTGCGCGCCGATAATGCCGATCAGCGGCTGACCCCCATGGGTTTGGTGATCGGCTGCGTCGCCTCGCCCCGCGCCCAGGTTTTTAATGCCAAGGCGCAAGCCTTGGCCGAGGCCCGGCATTTGGCGCAAAGCCTGCGGCTCAGCCCGCCGGAACTCGCCAAGCGCGGCCTGGCCGTGAACCAGGATGGGCAAATCCGCTCGGTGGCCCAGCTTTTGGGTTATCCGGGCGTCGATCTGGCTCGTCTGGCGCAAATCTGGCCGGAACTCGCCGGCTTCGCCCCGGATATCGCCGAGCAGATCGAGATTGATGGCCGCTATGCCGGTTATATGGAGCGTCAGGAGGCCGATATCCTGGCCTTCCGCAAGGATGAAAGCCTGACTATCCCCACCGATCTGGATTTCGATGCCGTGGGCGGCCTGTCCGCCGAAGTGCGGCTCAAGCTCAAGCAGGCCCGCCCGGCCACGCTCGGCCAGGCCGGCCGCATCTCCGGCGTAACGCCCGCGGCGCTTTCCGCCCTGCTGGGCTATGTGAAAAAGCGCGCCCGCGACAGCCGGGCGGCCTGACGGCTACCATCGTCACCCCGGACTTGTTCCGAGGGTCCATGCCTGACGCAGCGCATATGACCAACGATGGACCCCCGGAATAAATCCGGGGGTGACGGTCCAGAGGGATGGTACAGTGCCGCCGCCCCTGTTTCACGTGAAACACATCCCTTAAACTCCGGGCCTGTCATGCGTCACCGGTGTTTCACGTGAAACAAACCTCAAGCCAAAATCCCTTATCTCCCGAGGCCTTCGCCGCGGAAGCCGGTGTTTCACGTGAAACACTGGCCCGGCTGGAGATCTATGCCGCCCAGCTGCGCAAATGGACCAAGGCGATCAATCTGGTGGCGCCCAACACCCTGCCCGATCTCTGGCGGCGGCATTTCCTGGATTCCGCCCAGCTTTATCCGCTGGCGGCCGATACGCCCGGCCCCTGGCTCGATCTCGGCTCCGGCGCCGGCTTTCCCGGCCTAGTGATGGCGGCGCTGGGCCGGGAGCCGCTCAGCCTGATCGAAAGCGATATCCGCAAAGCCACTTTCCTGCGCGAGACGGCGCGGCTGATGCAGGCGGCCGTCACCGTGCGGGCCGAACGGATCGAAGCCGTCGATCCCGCCAGCCTGCCCAGACCTGCCGTGATCTCCGCCCGCGCGCTGGCCTCCTTGGCGGAATTGCTCGATCTGGCCGCGCCTTTCATGGCGGCGGATACGCTGCTGCTGTTTCCCAAGGGCCGGCAGGCCGAGGATGAATTGACGCTCGCGCGGGAATCCTGGACAATCGACAGCGTTGAGATGATCCCAAGCCGCAGCGATCCCGCCGGCAGGATATTCAGGCTTAAAGGGCTGCGCCGGAAATGAGCGAGTTCGAAATAGGCACGAATACGGAACAAATGGCGATGCAGCCGCAGCGCCTAGCCCGCGTGCTTGCCATCGCCAATCAGAAGGGCGGCGTGGGCAAGACCACCACGGCGATCAATCTCGCCACCGCCCTGGCCGCCGTGGGCGAGAAGGTGCTGCTGATCGACAGCGACCCCCAGGGCAACGCCACCACCGGGCTCGGCGTCGGCCATGAAGAGCGCGGCCAGGGCACCTATGAATTGCTGATCGGCGAGGCCAGCTTCGCCGAAACCCTGCATCCCACCAAGGTGCCGAATCTCTCCATCATTCCGGCCACTATGGAATTGTCCGGCGCCGAGTTGGAACTGATTGATCTCGACCGCCGCCAGCATCGCCTGGCCGATGCGCTGGATGCCGCCGGCGCCGCTTTGGATTTCGATCATGTGCTGATCGACTGCCCGCCGTCTTTGACATTGCTCACCGTCAACGCCATGGCGGCGGCGGATGCGGTGCTGGTGCCGCTGCAATGCGAGTTCTTCGCGCTGGAAGGTTTGAGCCAGCTGCTGCGGACGGTCGAGCGCGTGCGCTCGTCGCTGAACCCGGCGCTGGAAGTGCAGGGCGTGGTGCTCACCATGTTCGACAAGCGCAACAACCTGTCTGAGCAGGTCGCGGCCGATGTGCGCGGCTTCCTCGGCGACAAAGTTTACGACACCGTTATCCCGCGCAACATCCGCCTGTCGGAAGCGCCCAGCCATGGCGTGCCGGCGCTGATCTACGATCTGCGCTGCCCGGGCTCCACGGCCTATCTCGCCCTGGCGCGTGAAGTGATGCGCCGCGAACGCGCGCTGCGCGACGCGGCTTGAGGCGATGGTGATGGCACAGGCCGAAACTTCACGGCATTGGCAGCAGAGTCCGGTTCTCCCGAATCGCTACAACAGCGCGGCTCCCTGGGATGAACGGCGCTTTCTCGAGCGGGCCAAGCGAGCATTGTCCTCGGCCTTCGGTTCGCGACTGGCGGCGGTTGTATTATTCGGTTCACGGGCGCGCGGCGACGCGTCCGAGGAGTCCGATTACGATATCGCGGTATTCATCCACGATCTCAGCGCTCTGGATATCGTGCCGTATTTCTTTGCCGACCTGAGTACGGTGCTCATGTTCGAGAGCGGTGGCCGCGTGGCGCAATTCGTGGCGCTTGATGCATCCGACCGTCAGCGGCATGACAGTATGCTGCTGGAAAATATCCGCCGTGAAGGGCGTGATCTTTGAAACCGGAGACCGGCAACTTGCTGCGCCTTGCGGTGCGGGCCTTGGTGCTTAGCCAGCAACTTTATGCGCAGGGGTTTAAACGTCCGGCGGCGCGCGAGGCCTATTATGCCATATTGCATGCTTGCCGGGCTTATATAGTGGAAAAGACCATGGAGTTTCCCCGCACCCATGCCGGGGCCCATCGGCGCTTCAGCGAACTGGCGATGCAGGCTGGCGATGTGCCGCCAAACATGCTGCGCCTGCCTGCCATGGGGTATGAGCATAAAACCTGGGGCGATTACGGCCAGGGCCGCGTGCCTGCCATCGCCACCATAGAGCCGCTGATTGATGCTGCGGAAGCTCTGCTGGGGCATATCTGCGACTATACGGATGCTTCCATGTCCGACTTGATCCTTGAAGCCGAAAAAGATTTGCAAGCATGATCGACGATCCGAAGAAGCGGCTGCCGGAAAAGCCGAGGGGATTGGGCCGTGGCCTGGCCGCGCTGATGGGCGATGCGCCGAGCCCGGCTGCCGCATCCGCCGAGCCGCGCGGCGGCTTGCGCGAATATCCCATCGAGCAGCTGATCGCCAATCCCTATCAGCCGCGCAAGATTTTCGATGCCCAGGCGCTGGCGACGCTGGCGGACTCCATCAAGCAGCGCGGCGTGCTGCAGCCGTTGGTGATCCGCCGCGCCGCCGGCAAGGCCGGCATGTACGAGATCATCGCCGGCGAACGCCGCTGGCGCGCCGCGCAGCTTGCCAAGCTGCACAGCATTCCCGCCGTGCTGCGCGAGATCGACGACCGCCAGGCGCTGGAAATCGGCATCATCGAAAATGTTCAGCGCGAAGATCTGAACGCCATCGAAGAAGCCGCGGCCTATCGCCGCCTGCGCGATGAATTCGCCTATTCGCCCGAGATGATCGCCGAGGCCGTGGGCAAGAGCCGTTCCCATATCGCCAACACGCTGCGCCTGCTGCAATTGCCGGAAGACGTGGTGCGCATGATCTCGGACGGCGAAATCACCGCCGGCCAGGCGCGGCCGCTGATCGGCCATCCGGATGCCGCGCAGATCGCCCAGCGCATCCGCCAGGGCCAGCTCTCGGCGCGCCAGGCGGAAAACCTGGTTAAGCTCAGCCGCGCCGGCGCTGGCAATGCCGGAGCGGGGCCGCGTCCGCGTTCGGCCGCCGCGCCCGCCGCCGCTGCCGCTAATAAGAAAGACGCCGATACCCTGGCCTTCGAGCGCAATGTCACCCAGGCGCTCGGCCTGAAGGTGGAAGTCGAGGCAGACGGCCAGGGCGGCGAGGCCGGCCGTCTGGTGATCCATTATCAGACCCTGGAACAGCTCGACGATCTGGCCCGCCGCCTCAGCCGGCGCTGAAACGGTCGCCTATTCCCTGGCCAGCCCTGCGCGACGGGTCCATAGACAGGCAAAGCCAAACAATCGCCACAATAGAGCCCGTTTTATTGGCAATTGCACATTGAATGGCTATAATTTGGGCAGCACTATTCGGCACTGCCTGCTTAGTCGGCGCGATTCAGGGATGAATCGACGCTGAATCCGGTTTTGTTGCACCGCAGCCAAGTGGCACGGTTCTTGTAATCCTTCTGAACAGGCGCGTGCCGGGTGGGCTGGCCGCTGCGGAGCAATCGAGATGCCCTCGCAATATCCCCGGAGGGGGTTGGGGAGGGTGTCGAAGAGCTTCCGGGCGGCGGCCGGCGGTTGGTGCGGGTCCATCAAGCAGGAGGTCTTCGACTATGCCACGTCTCACCGTTTCGGCGATTCCCGCCGTTTCCCGGACTTACGGTAGCCAGCTCGGCTGGCTGATGCTCGCGTTGGCGGCCATGCTGGCGCTGACGCCTTTCCACGCTTTCGCCGCCGACGAGGCGCCGAAGCTCGATACCGGCGATACCGCCTGGATGCTCACCTCCACCGCTCTGGTGCTGATGATGACCGTCCCCGGCGTTGCTCTGTTCTACGGCGGCATGGTCCGCAAGATGAACGTGCTCACCATCATGATGCAGTCCTTCGCCATCACCTGCCTGGTGAGCGTGCTGTGGATGATCATCGGCTACAGCTTGGCCTTCTCGGAAGGCAATGCCTTCATCGGCGGCTTCGGCAACCTGTTCCTGTCCGGCGTTGCGCTGGATAGCGTGAACGATCTGGCCAAGACCATTCCGGAAACCGTGTTCGTCACCTTCCAGATGACCTTCGCCATCATCACCCCGGCCCTGATCACCGGCGCCTTCGCCGATCGCATGAAGTTCTCGGCGATGATGTGGTTCATGGCGCTGTGGCTGATCTTCGTCTATGCGCCGATCGCCCACATGGTTTGGGGCGGCGGTCTGATGGGCGAGATGGGCGTGCTCGACTTCGCCGGCGGCACCGTGGTGCACATCAATGCCGGCGTGGCCGGTCTGGTGGCCGCCATCGTGCTGGGCAAGCGCATGGGCCATGGCAAATCCGCTCATGCGCCGCATAACCTGACGCTCAGCATCATCGGCGCTGCCCTGCTGTGGGTCGGCTGGTTCGGCTTCAACGCCGGTTCGGCCGTCGGCGCTTCCGCCAATGCCGGCATGGCCATGCTGGTCACCCAGATCGCCGCCGCCGTCGCGGCGCTGGCCTGGATGTTCGCCGAGTGGATCACGCGCGGCAAGCCCAGCGTGCTCGGCATCGTGTCGGGCGCCGTGGCCGGCCTGGTGGCGATCACCCCGGCTTCGGGCTTCGTCGATCCGATGGGCTCGCTGATCATCGGCATCGTCGCCGGCGTGATCTGCTTCATCGCCTCCACCAGCGTCAAGAATGCCCTGGGCTACGACGACAGCCTGGATGTTTGGGGCGTGCATGGCGTGGGCGGCATCGTCGGCGCCATCCTCACCGGCGTGTTCGCCAAGGCGGCGATTGCCGGCAAGGATGCCCCGCTGGGCCTGCTGGACGGCAATGGCGGCCAGGTGCTGACCCAGATCTACGGCGTGGTCATCACCCTGGTCTTCACCGCGATCGTCACCCTGATCCTGCTGAAGATCATCGACTGGACCATCGGTCTGCGTGTCGACGAGGCCACCGAGCGTGACGGCCTCGACATCAACTTGCACGGCGAGACGGTGCAATAAGACACGCACACTTGCGGCCCGGACCGACACACCCACCCGTTGGTCCGGGCCGCATCTTTTCTACCGCCCCTCTTTCATCCCGCATTGCCGCCCGATATAGTCTTACGAACGAAAGTTCGTCGGAGTAAGTTCAATCTTGCCGTAAGGGCCCGCCAGTCGTGCCGGCCGATCGGGGGAGAGTGACGCGATGCCGGCCTTCGATGAGATGACCGATGCCGCGGGTGCCACCCGCGCCCCCTATCGCGGGTATGCGCAATGGCTGCAAACCGCGCAGAGCGACCGCCTGCAGCAGCGCCGCCTGGAAGCCGATACCCTGTTCCGCCGCCTCGGCATCACCTTCGCAGTCTATGGCGAGGGCGGCGACACCGAACGCCTGATCCCCTTCGATATCGTGCCGCGCATCCTGTCCGCCACGGAATGGGCGCGTCTGCGCCGCGGCCTGGAGCAGCGCGTGAAGGCGCTGAACGCGTTTCTCGACGACATCTATCACGACAAGGCGATCCTGCGCGAAGGCAAGATCCCGGCCGACCTGATCACCGGCAACGAGCAATACACCGCCGCCATGGCCGGCTTCAAAGTGCCGCATGGCATCTACAGCCATATCGCCGGCATCGACCTGGTGCGCACCGGCGAGGATGAATTCTTCGTACTGGAAGACAACGCCCGCACGCCCAGCGGCGTCTCCTACATGCTGGAGAACCGCGAGGCAATGATGCGCCTGTTCCCGGAATTATTCGGCGCCGTGCGCGTCGCTCCGGTGGGCCATTATCCCGATGCGCTGCTGCAAACCCTGCGCGAATGCGCGCCGCCGAACTGCAATGAAGAGCCCACCGTGGCGCTGCTCACCCCGGGCGTCTACAACTCGGCCTATTTCGAGCATGTGTTTCTGGCCGAGCAGATGGGCATCGAGCTGGTGGAAGGCTCGGATCTGGTGGTGCGCGACAACCGCGTCTACATGCGCATGGTGGGCGGGCTGAAGCGCGTCGACGTGCTGTATCGCCGGCTCGACGACGCCTTCCTCGATCCCCAGGCCTTCCGCAAGGATTCGATGATCGGCGTGCCGGGCCTGTTCGCCGCCTACAAGGCCGGCAACATCACCATCACCAACGCGGTGGGCACCGGCGTGGCCGACGACAAGTCGATCTACCCCTATGTGCCCGAGATGGTGCGCTTCTATCTGGCGGAAGAACCGCTGCTGGCCAATGTGCCGACCTATATCCTGCGCCGGCCGGACGATCTGAAATACACCCTCGAACATCTGGCCGAGCTGGTGGTGAAGGAAGTGCACGGCTCCGGCGGCTACGGCATGCTGGTCGGCCCGCGCAGCAGCAAGGCGGAGATCGAAACCTTCCGCGCCAAGATCATCGCCAAGCCGGAAGCCTATATCGCCCAGCCTACGCTTGCGCTCAGCACCTGCCCCACTTTCGTCGAACAGGGCCTGGCGCCGCGCCATGTGGATCTGCGGCCCTTCGTATTGTCGGGCAACACCACGCGCATCGTGCCGGGCGGGCTTACCCGCGTGGCCTTGCGCGAAGGCTCGCTGGTGGTGAATTCCAGCCAGGGCGGCGGCACCAAGGATACCTGGATTCTGGAGCCCGGCCCGGCGGAAATAGAACATGTGCAATCGAGCGGCGGAGGTGAATGATGCTCAGCCGCGCCGCCGATAATCTTTACTGGATGATGCGTTACGTGGAGCGCGCCGAGAATGTGGCGCGCATGCTGGATGTCACCCATCGCATGAGCCTGATGGGCGCCGATGCCGGCATGAATCAATGGAATGCCGCGCTCATCATCGCCGGCTGCGACAAGCCTTTCGCGCTGCGCGGCGGCGCGGCCAGCCCGCGTTCGGTGATCGACTTCCTGGCTTTCGACCGGGAGAATCCCTCCTCCATCGCCGCCTGCCTGTTGGCCGCGCGCGAGAATGCGCGGGCGATGCGCGCGCAGATCACCAACGAGGCCTGGGAAAGCATCAACGCCGCCTGGCTGGAAATGCGCACGCTCTCGCTCGACAAGGTGGAAAGCGACGGCCTGCGCGGCTTTTTCGATTGGGTGCGCGACCGCTCGCATCTGTTCCGCGGCGTGGCCGAAGGCACCATGCAGCGCGGCGACGCCTATCGCTTCATGCGGCTCGGCACGCTGATCGAACGCGCGGATTCCACCGCGCGAATCCTGGATGTGAAATACCATATCCTGCTGCCTTCCGCGAAAGACGTGGGCGGCGCGGTGGATTACTACCAGTGGGGGGCATTGCTGCGTTCGGTATCGTCCTTCCGCATCTATCGGCAGATCTATCGCGACTCCATCAAGCCGCTGCGGGTGGCGGAATTGCTGATCCTGCGCGACGACATGCCGCGCAGCCTGCATGCCTGCTTCAGCGAGATCGTCGAAATCCTGGATGAATTGCGCCGCGATTACCGCCGCGATTTCCCATCGGTGCGGCTGGCCGAAGGCATCCTGATGCAGCTGCGCTATGGCAGCATCGACGACATCCTGACCGTCGGCCTGCACGAATATCTGACCGAGGCGATCGACCGCAATATCGAGCTGGGCACTGCCATCGCCCAGGATTTCATGCATACTGCGTGAAATCCGTCGGAAAAGCGTCTAGGGAGTTTCCAGCGACATGACCTATTGCGTCGGCCTCAATCTCGACGAAGGCATCGTCATGCTTGCCGACAGCCGCACCAATGCCGGCGTCGACAGCATCGCCACCTTCGGCAAGATGCATCTCTGGCAGCAGCCCGGCGACCGCCTGCTGGCGCTGGCCACCGCCGGCAATCTCTCGCTCAGCCAATCCGTGGTGTCGCTGCTGCGCGACGGTTTCGTGGATGCCGATGGCAAGCCGCAGGATTTGATGACGGCCACCCGCATGTTCGAGGCCGCCGGCGTGGTGGGCGCGGCGATCCGCGAAGTGGCGCGGCGCGATGGCGAGGCGCTGAAGGAAAACGGCATCGAGCCGAATCTCACCATGCTGCTGGGCGGGCAGATCGCTGGAAGGCCGCCGCAGCTCTACATGCTGTATTATGCCGGCAATTTCATCCGCGCCACGCGCGACACGCCCTATCTGCAGATCGGCGAGGCGAAATACGGCAAACCGATCCTGGATCGCGTGATCGTGCCGGAAACGCCGCTGCTGCAGGCGGCGAAATGCGCGCTGATCTCGATGGACAGCACCTTGCGTTCGAATATCTCGGTGGGTCTGCCGCTGGATCTGTTGATCCTGCGCAAGGACGCCTTCAAACCCGCGCTGCATCGCCGCATTGATGCGGAAGATCCGTATTTCAACGATATCCGGCGGCGCTGGGGCGAAGGCCTGCGTTCGGTCTTCGCCACAGTGCCGGATCCCGATTGGGGCTTGTAATCCCCAATCGGATTATCTTGGGCCTGATCCCGATTGAGGCCCGATCCCGATTGGAGATTGCGATCCCCAACCGGGTTTCGGCCTGGCTCAGGCGTTCTTGATCGGATTGCGCAGCACGCCGACGCCGCTGATATCCACTTCCACCACATCGCCATCCTTCATCCACAGCGGCGGCGTGCGCTTGGCGCCGACGCCGCCCGGCGTGCCGGACGCGATCACGTCGCCCGGCTTCAGCGGCAGCCAGGTGGTGACATAGGCGATGATCTTGCGCAGATTGAAGGTCATCAGATCGGTGCCGGATTTCTGCACGGTCTGGCCGTTCAGCCGGGTTTCCAGCACCAGCGCCTGCGGATCGGGGATTTCGTCGGCGGTCACCATCCAGGGGCCGAAGCCGCCGGTGGCGGGAAAATTCTTGCCCGGGGTGAACTGGCTGGTATGGTTCTGCCAGTCGCGGATCGAGCCGTCGTTGTAGCAGCTATAGCCGGCGATGATGGACAGCGCATCGGCTTCCTTCACCTTGAAGCCTTCCTTGCCGATAATCACCGCAAGCTCGCCTTCGTAATCGAATTTCTCGGATTCCGCCGGGCGCAGCATGGGCTTGCCATGGCCGATCTGGCTTTCCGGGAAACGCACGAAGCAGGTCGGATGGCCCGGCGGCTCGCGGCCCATCTCGCGGCGATGCTCGTCGTAATTCACGCCGATGCAGACGATCTTGCCCGGATTGGGCACCACCGGCAGCAGGTCCAGGCCATCCACCGGGCCCACGGCCGGGCCTTCCGCCTTGGCCAGCTCGCCCAGCGCGCCGGCCTTCAGCACGGCAACCAGATCGGGATACTTGGCGCCCAGGCTGCCGCCCAGGTCGATCACATTGCCATCGGCGCCCACGCGGCCATAGGAGGGCTTGCCTTTGGCATTGAAAGTCACCACCTTCATCTGCGTCTCTTTCTCTAGCTTTTTGGTTGTTGGGTCTTCTCGGGGAGAGGCAGACGATACGCGCCGCCCCTGCCCGAGGCAAGACCCCCGCCGCCATTGCGGGGCAAGACCGTAAACGCTATAGCCCCTTCGCCCGCCCTTTCGCTTCTGCAAAAAAATCCCATGCCGACGACATCCGCCGTTCCGCCGCGCCGTTCCGAGCAACGCCCCGGGCAACGCTCCGGGCAACGCTCCCTGGCCGCCACTCTGCTGCCCTGGCTGTGGCCCGCCGCCCGCCCCGATCTGCGCCGCCGCGTGCTGGTGGCGCTGGTCTTTCTGCTTGCCGCCAAGCTGATTACGGTATCGGTGCCCTACATGTTCAAGCGCGCCGTCGATCTGCTCGATGGCCTGCGCGACAATGCGGAT
>JAYSEE010000121.1:0-10466 GCA_041914045.1 Ferrovibrio sp.
CAACCGCTTTCCGCCGACCGCCAGCGCCGCTGCCACCCTGGCCGCGGGCGACCGCATGACCGCCGCCGAGGTGCGGCAGATCACGCGCGAGGCGCTGACCGTGGCTTATCGGGCACGGGCGCAGATCCGCCGCCCGCTTGGCAGTTTCGCGGAAGTGAGCATTTCGGTGATCGACAATGAAGCCAATATCCTGGCGATAGCGCGCACCGCCGATGCGCCGATCTTCGGCATTGATGTGAGTTTGCAGAAGGCGCGCACGGCGGCCTTTTTCTCTTCCTCGCTGGCCGGCAACACGCCGTTCGACAATCTTACCGCCGCGCCCAACGGCAACAGCTATTCGGTGGCCGGCGTTTTCAACCAGCCCGGCGTGTCGCGCTATGCCACATCGGCGCGCAATTTCATCGGCGGCAATGCGCTGGCCGACGGCATCGCCTTTTCGGCGCGCGGCTTCGGCAATCTCAATCGGCCGTTTTATCCGGATGGCATCGTCAGCTATGGCGAAGGACCGTTCAGCACGCCCTATCGGGTATGGAGTCCGTTCAATGTCGGCTTCCAGCTCGATCTGGTGCTGGCCGATATCGTCACGCGGCTGGATGGCTCGCTGCCCAGCGTGGCGGGCTGCGCCGCCGGCCAGGCGGTGGACGGCACCTTGCCGGCCAATGCGCCCACCTTGCCGCGCCTCACGGCGGGCGGCCCCACCCGGCTGGCCAATGGCGCGCAGATTTTCGCCGGCGGCGTGCCGATCTATCGCGGCAACGTGCTGGTCGGCGCCATCGGCGTGTCGGGCGACGGCATCGACCAGGACGACATGGTGAGCTTCCTCGGCCTCGCCAACGGCGCCAGCAACGGCCTGGGCAATGCGCCGGACGGCATCCGCATCGAGACCAGACTGATCCGCGGCGTAGCGCCGCGCTATGTCAGCTGCCCGTTCAAGCCCTTCAATTATTCCAACATCCAATTGCCATGTCGCGGTCGCTGAAGATATCCGCCCTGATGCTGGGCTGCGCCGGCCTGCTGGCCGTGCAGGATGCCTATGCCGGCAAGGAAGAGGTGTTCGAATTCCGCGATGCCGGTCAGGGCGTGTTGATGGCGCAGGATGCGCCGCGCCGCCGACCCGGGCCGCCGGCCGAGCCGGAGGCTTTGCCGCCCATAGACCCCAAGGCAGTGCCGCCGCCCGCGCCTTCGCTGCCGCGCGAAACCTTGCCGGTGCCGGATCGTTGGCGCTTGATCGAGGCGGTCGGCGTCAACGAACGCTGGTGGGATCCCTATAACCAGAACACCCTGAAAGGCGACCGCCCGGTCTTCGGCGATTACTTCGTCAATCTTTCGGTGATCTCGGATACCATCTACGAACCGCGCAGCTTTCCGCAGCCGGTTTCGCTGCAAGGGTCGGCCGATACCGGAAAACGCCTGGACGCTTTCGGCCGCGTCGATCAGCAGCTTTTCGCCACCACGCTGATCCCCTCGCTCTCCTTCATCAAAGGCGATACCGCGTTCAAGCCGCCGGATTTCGAAATCCGCCTTACGCCGGTGCTGCAATATAACCGTGTGCAAGCCGAGGAAGACCGCATCTTGCGGGTCAATCCGGCGCAGGGCAATTCGCGGCAGGATCCGTTCCTGGGCATCCAGGAAGGCTTCGTCGATTACCATATCCGCAATGTCTCGGATCGCTACGATTTCGATTCCATCCGCGTCGGCATCCAACCGATCACCAGCGATTTCCGCGGCTTCGTGTTTCAGGACAACCAACTCGGCGTGCGCCTGTTCGGCACCCGCTACAACAATTTTTTCCAATATAATCTCGGCTGGTTCCGTCGGGTGGAGAAGGATACCAATTCCGGCCTCAACGATGTGGCCAAGGAATTGCGCAAGGACGACGTATTCCTGGCCAATCTGTATTGGCAGGACTTGCCCATCGTCGGCTATACATCGCAATTCACCGTGATCCACAATCGCAACCGCGAGGGCGATCAGGAACGCTTTTTCAACAATAACGGCTTCCAGGAGCGCCCGGCGGTGTTCGCCACCCAGCGGCCGCATGATTACGACGTGACCTATCTCGGCGTCAGCGGCGATGGCCATTTCGGCCGCTTCAACCTGACGCATTCGCTTTATTATGCTTTCGGCAGCAACAGCGCCAGCCAGTTCGCCTCGCAAACCCGCGACGAGAAGGCCGATATTCGCGCCTTCCTGTTCGCCGCCGAGCCCTCGGTGGATATCAACTGGCTGCGCCTGCGCGGCAGTTTCCTCTACGCCTCGGGCGACAAGGATCCGTACGACCGCAAGGAAACCGGCTTCGATGCGATTTTCGAAAATCCGCAATTCGCCGGCGCCGATACCAGCTACTGGATACGCCAGGCGGTGCCGTTGATCGGCGGCGGCGGCGTAACGCTGTCAGGCCGCAATGGCATCCTGCCGTCGCTGCGCTCTTCCAAGGAGCAGGGCCAGTCGAATTTCATCAATCCCGGCCTGATGCTGATCGGCGGCGGTTTCGATATGGACCTGACGCCGGAATTGCGGCTTTCCACCAACCTGAATTATCTGCGTTTCGCCGATACGGCGGCAATCGCCACCCTGCGCAATCAGGGCAACGATTGCAATCAATTGCCGCTCGGCGTGCAGCCTTCGCTCGGCACCAAGCCCAAGCTCTGCTCCAACGAGATCGGCTGGGACCTGTCGGCGGCGTTGATCTATCGCCCGAATTTCATCCAGAACGTGGTGTTCCGCGCCTCCGGCGCCGTCATGTTCGGCGGCGACGGCTTCCGCGAATTATATGCCGTCGATCCTGAAAGCAACCGCAGCCGGTTCTATTCCGTGCTGCTCAACGCGATCCTGACCTACTGATGCAGCGCCGCACCCGCATAGCCCTCGTGTTTTCCGCCTTGCTGGCGGCCGGATCGGTTCTGGCCGCGGGTCTGGTGCTGGCCGCCGGCGGCGAAACCCCGCAGAACATCGCCTACGTCACCGCGCCGGATGCGCCGGCCTTGCAGCCGCCCGAAGCGGCGGCGGCCAAGAGCGAAGGCTGCGTCACCTGCCATACCAATACCGATGCCGCCACCATGCACCAGAATGCGGCGGTGAATATCGGCTGCGCCGATTGCCATGGCGGCGATGTGAAGGTGCGCATTCCGGCGCGCATGGAAGAGTATGCCGCGGCGCGCGACAAGGCCCATGTGCGGCCGCGCTTTCCGCGCTCCTGGCATTATCCCAGCAGCGCCAATCCGGTGCGCAGCTACACTTTGCTCAATCGCGAAAGCCCGGAATATATCCGCTTCGTCAACCCCTCCGATTACCGCGTGGTGCGCGAAGCCTGCGGCGCCTGTCATCTGCCGATCATCCAGGCCGCCGAACGCAGCCTGATGAGCACGGGCGCCATGCTGTGGGGCGGCGCGGCCTATAACAACGGCATCCTGCCGTTCAAGAATTACATCATCGGCGAATCCTATACCCGCGATGGCCAGCCGGCCTTGATCAAGAGCCCCGGCGAGATCACCGAGAAGATGACGCTGCAGCGCGGCGTGCTGCCGCAATTCGTGCCGCTGCCGGCCTGGGAAGTGATTCCGCCGGGTGATATCTTCCGCGTATTCGAGCGCGGCGGCCGCAACATCATCACGCAATTTCCCGAAATCGGCTTGCCCAGCATCGCCACGGCGGGCCCCGGCGCCATCCAGCGCCTGGAAGAGCCGGGCCGGCCCGATATCCGGCAATCCAATCGCGGCCCCGCCACCGGCCTGCGCATCGCCGTGCCGGTGATCAATATCCACAAGACCCGCCTGAACGATCCCTTCATGTGGTTCGTCGGCACCAACGACCAGCCGGGCGATTACCGCCATTCCGGCTGCGCCGGCTGCCATGTGGTTTATGCCAATGATCGCGATCCGCGCCATTCCGGGCCTTATTCGGCCTTCGGGCATGACGGAAAATCCGCCAGCGTGGATCCCACCATCCCGAACGACCGCTCGGGCCATCCGTTGAAGCATCAATTCACCCGCGCCATTCCCACCAGCCAGTGCATGGTCTGCCACATGCACCAGCCCAACATCTTCCTGAATTCGATGCTGGGCTACACCATGTGGGATTACGAGCCGGATGCGCCGCACATGTTCCCGGCGAAGCAGAAATACCTCTCGCCCGAGGAGGAATACGCCGCCCTGATGCGCAATCCGGAGGAAGCGGTGCTGCGCGGCAATTGGAGCGACGTGGAATTCCTCAAGAAGGTATGGCAACTCAATCCCGGTCTGAAAAGCACGCAATTCGCCGATTACCACGGCCATGGCTGGAATTTCCGCGCCATCTTCAAACGCGACCGCAAAGGCAACCTGCTGGATGCGGAAGGCCGCAAGGTGGAAGACGACGATCCGCAGAAATTCAAGAAGGCCGTGCATATGTCGTCGGTGCATGTGGATGCCGGCATGCAATGCGTGGATTGCCATTTCGCGCAGGATGCGCATGGCAACGGTTTCATCTATGGCGAGGTGGCGAACGCCATCGAAATCCGCTGCAAGGATTGCCATGGTACCGCCAGTTCCTATCCGCCGCTGCGCACTTCCGGCCCCGCCGCGCCGCCGGCCGGCACCGATCTGTCGCTGCTGCGCCTGCAGGATGGCCGCCGCCGTTTCGAATGGCGCGGCACCGAATGCAACAAGCCGCTGACCGAAAACCGCGATTGCAAGCTGATCCAGCGCGCGGCCTTGGATCCCGACCGGGAATGGGAAGTCAGCCTGGTGAAGGACACCGTCAATCCCGCCAACCCGCATTACAACGAGAAGGCGGCGCGCGCCAAGCTGGCGGCGCAATTACCCAAGGATGCCTCGGGCGCGCGCATCGCGCCGGCCATGGGCAATCCGATCAAGTTCGGCCCCGGCGTGGCGAAGGAACAGTTGGCGCATAAGGACGAGGAGATGGAATGCTATACCTGCCATCTCTCCTGGACCACGTCCTGCGCCGGCTGCCATCTGCCGATCCAGGCCAACCGCAAAACCGAGCGGCATCATTACGAAGGCGGCGAGACGCGCAATTTCGCCACCTATAATCCGCAGGTGGCGCGCGACGAGATGTTCCAGCTCGGCCGGCATCAGACCAGCAAGGGCAACACCATCGCGCCGGTGCGTTCCACCTCGGCGCTGATCCTGTCGTCGCAGAATATCAACCGCGAACGCATCTATATCCAGCAGGCGCCGATTGCGGCTTCCGGCTATTCCAGCCAGGCTTTCGCGCCGCATTACCCGCATACCGAACGCCGCACCGAAACCAAAACCTGCACGGATTGCCATGTCTCGGCGGCGAACGACAACAACGCCATCATGGCGCAGTTGCTGCTGCACGGCACCAACTTCGTCAATTTCGTCGGCTTCAATGCCTGGACCGGCGGCGAGGGCGGCATCGAGGCCACCCAGGTGACGGAATGGGACGAGCCGCAGGCGGTGATCGGCAGCTATCTGCATAAATACGCCTATCCGGATTATTACGCCCAGCATCAGGCGCGCGGCCGCAAGCTGCCCGAGGCGCCGGAACTCGGCACCTTCAGCCATCCAGCCGGCAATGCGCGCTGCCTGCAGATGCGTGGCGAATATCTGTATGTGGCGGAAGGCAGCGCCGGTTTCCGGGTCTACGATATCGCCTCCATCGGCAATAAGGGCGTGTCGCAGCGCATCATCACCGCGCCGTTCAGCCCGCTAGGCCACGACACCCATATCGCCAGCAAGAACGCCACCTGCATGGCGCTGCCGACCAACCAGCCGATTGCGCCGTTGCGCCAGGGCAAGGACGAAGCCACCCGCAAGCTGATGCTGGAGGCCAATCAGGAACAGCCCTTCCATCCGATCTACAATTACGCCTTCATCACCGATGCCGAGGAAGGCCTGATCGCCGCCAATGTGAACACCCTGGCCGATGGCGAGCCGCGCAACAATTTTCTCAAGCGCGACCTGACCTGGAACGAGGGCGGCGTGCTGACCGGCGCCAGCCATATCACCATCGCGGGTTCGTATTTCTACATCACCGTGCCGCGCGGCATCGTGGTGCTCGACATGTTCGATCCGCTCAAGCCGAAAGTGGCGGCGCAGATTCCGCTGGCCGGCGCGCGCGCCACGGCCTTGCAGTTCCGTTATCTGTTCGTAACCTATAACGATGGCATGAAGGGCGGGCTTGCAGTGGTGGATGTAACCGATCCCACCAAGCCGGTGCGGGTGCAGGGCGCCGATCTGCCGCTGAGCGATGCGCGCCGCGTCTATCTGGCGCGCACCTTCGCCTATGTGGCCGCCGGCAAGGATGGCCTGGTGATCGTGGATGTGGAAAAGCCCGAGAAGCCGAAAGTCTATCAGCGCTTCACCGCCGATGGGCAGATCAGCGACGCCTCGGATGTGATCGTGGGCAGCACCAACGCCACGCTGTTCGCCTATGTCGCCGATGGCGCGAACGGCCTGAAGGTGGTCCAGCTTACCGATCCCGACAGTCAGCCGGCCTTCTACGGTTTCAGCCCCGATCCCAAGCCGCATCTGATCGCCTGGAAGCCCACGGTCTATCCGGCGCGGGCTTTGTCCAAGGGCCTGGACCGCGACCGCGGCGTGGATGAGACCGGCGGCCAGATCGCGGTATTCGGCCGGCTCGGCTCGCGCCCGCTCACGCTGGACGAGCAGCGCATGCTGTATCTGGATGATCGCAAGAAGCTCTGGGCGGTGACCGACGCGCCGCAGCCCGGCGAATTCGTGCCGGCGCAACCCAAAGCGCCGGAATCGCGCGCACCCGCCGCCGCGCCGCCGCCGGCCGCCCCGGACGGCCCGGTGCCGCGCCATCTCGAACGCCGGGCCTCCGTACCATGATGGGGCGGACCCTCGCGCTGCTTCTGCTGCTTGCTGCCTTCGATGCGGCCGCCGCCGATGATCATGCGCCGGCGCAGCATGATGGTCCGCCGCCGCCCAAGCCGGAAATCCGGCATGATTATGCCGAGGCGCTGCGCGGCAATACGATCAGCTTCCGCGCCGATGTCAGCTATCCGCATCCGGTGGTGCTGCAACAAGGCCAGGGAGCGCTTTCCACCGGCTATGAACTCGCCATTCTCCATCTCGCCGCCGATGGCAGCGCAAAGCTGAAGCGCTGGAACAATCTGCGCGGCGAATACGATGCCGTGAAGCCGGCACGCTGGAACATCGAGGCCGACAAACTCTGCCTGCTGGCCGATTGGCCCAATCTGAAGGCCGACCGCTTCTGCATGAGCATCCGGGTTTATCCGCCGGTCTTCGCCGGCCATGGCGTCGGCGTGAATGCGCTGATCAAGGGCGATATCCGCCCGGGCAATCCGGACGGCCTCTGAGTAATCCGGCGGGCTCTAGTCGCGTCAATCCTCGATCTTGTCATGCGCGCCGGGTGTGCCGCGCCGCCAATAGCCGGCGGCGCGCAGCCATTGCGGATTGGCCTTGTGCTCTGCGATCAAGGCGGCGCGCAGGGCTTTGGCCGCCGAGGATTCGCAAGCCACCCAGGCATGATAATCGCCATCAGGCAGTTTCATGCTGGCCAATGCGGTTTGCAGGCTTTCGCCCTCGTCGCGATGAACCCAATGGATGGCGGCGGTGGCGCGGCTGGGCAATGGAATTTCTGCTGCGACATTCTGCACTTCCGCCAGCACGATGGCTTTCGCGCCAGCGGGCAGTTCCTCCAGCCGCCGCGAAATGGCAGGCAGCGCGGTTTCATCGCCGATCAACAGATGCCAGTCGAAGCAGGTGGGGATCAGCATCGAGCCGCGCGGACCGCCGATGCCGATCTTCTGCCCTGGCTGGGCCTGCTTTGCCCAAGAGGTGGCAGGCCCGGCCTCATGCAGGGCGAAGTCGATGGTCAACTGGTTGCTCTGCGCATCGAAGGCGCGCGGGGTATAGTCGCGCATGATCGGTTTGGTTTCGCCGCCATCGCCGATCAGCGGTCCCGACAAGTCGGGCGCATCCTGGCCCGGCAATGGCAGCAAGAGCTTCACATGATCGCCGAAGCCGGGGCTGTAAAAGCCAGCCAAATCCGCGCCGGAGAAAACGATGCGCAGCATGTTCGAGCCCAGCGGCTGCACTGAATGCACGGTCAGCAGGCGGCGGCGGATTTCATGCTGCACGCGCTGCGGTTTGCGATCCGCGTCGCTGGGCGCTGCGGTTTTAAGCGTGAACGACATCTGGAAGAACCCCTCGATGAATGCAAGATGCGGCTATTATGCGGCTGGATCGGGGCGTATCCGGCGGCATTGCGATATCGTTGATATAGGGGGCGTCGGCGGGAAAGCCAGTCCCCCGCCGATTGTCATACTGTTACGCTAGTTTTACGCGGCATGCGCTCTGCGGCGATCCTCCACCACGCGATCCGCCAGCCGTCCGGCCAATTCCTGCAAATGGTCGAAGCGCGCCTCGAAACTGCCCACGCCCAAAGTGGCCGAGCGCAGTTCGGTGGCCAGGCCGTCCATCTCGGCTTCCGGCAGATGGCAGAGGATTTCGTCCCAGCCATCCCAGCCCGGTCTTGCATTCATGCCGAGTATCTGGCCGCGCCGGCTCGAGGCGATGGCATGCACCTTGGCGGTGAAGGCATTGGGCACATGGAACAGCACGGCCATGATCGGTTCCAGCAGTACGGGGCTGCAGTCCGGCAAGCCCTCATGCATCGCCATGCCGCCCGCCATGCGGAAGGCCTGATCGCTGGAATCGACGGCATGGAATTGCCCATCGGTGAGCGTGACCATCACATCCACCACCGGAAAGCCCAGCGGCCCGCGCTTCAAGGCTTCCTGCACGCCGGCATCCACGGCGGGAATGAAATTCTTCGGCACCGCGCCGCCCACGATGCGGTTGACGAATAGATACCCCTCGCCGCGGGCGCGCGGCGCGATTTCCAGCTTCACATCGGCGAATTGCCCATGGCCGCCGCTCTGCCGCTTGAAGCGGGCATGTTGGCTGGCGCCATGGCGGATGGTTTCGCGATAGGCGCAGGGCGGCGCCTGGGCGGTCACATTCACATTGAAACGGTTTTGCAGCCGTTCGATGGCCAGCTTGAGATGCATCTCGCCCTGACCGCGCAGCAGCAGTGCGCCATTTTCATGCTCCAGGCTGAGCGCGCGATCTTCTTCCAGCAATTTCGCCAGTGCTGCTGAAAGCTTTACTTCATCCTTGCGGTCGGCAGGCGCTATCGCCAGCGCCAGCAAGGGCAAGGCCGGTTGCGGCCAGTCCGGCATGGCGCTGCCGCCATCCAGACGCAGCAGATCGCCGGTGGCGGCGTCTTCCAGGCGCTGAATGCCGGCGAGCTGCCCGGCCTGCACGCGGCTCAGCTTGCCGCCATTGGCCGCAAGCAATCCGGCCAGACGGCGGCCATGCAATTGCCCGCCTTCCTGCAATTCGCCGCACCAGATGCGGCACAGGCTCAGCTTGCCGGTATGCGGCTGGTGCAGGGTTTTGAACACGCTGGCGGCGAAAGGCTGCGTCAGGTCGATGCCCAGCCGCGCTGCGGTTTCCACGGGCTGCGGCGCTTCATGGCGCAGCGCTTTCAGCAGCCGCATCACGCCGTTGCCGTGTTCGGCCGAACCGAAGAAGACCGGCACGATCAGGTCGTCATGCAGGTCGCGGGTCAATTGCGCGTATATCGCATGCGGTTCGGGCATGCGGTCTTCCAGCAATTGCTCCAGCAACGCATCGTCGAAATCGGCGATGATCTCCAGCATTGATTGCCGCGCCTCGGCTTCGCGCGGGCGCATAGCATCCGGCGCCTTGATGCGGTCGGAGGCGGTATTCTCGCGCCAGCGATAGGCGCGCTGGCTCACCAGATCAATATAGCCGGTGACTTTTTCGCCATCGCGGATCGGCACTTCGCGCAGCACCAGCGGCCGGCCTGAAATGATCTGCAAGGCGGCGATCATGTCGCGCAGCCGGATGCTGGCCTTGTCCATCTTGTTGACGAACAGCAGATGCGGGATGCGGCGCTCGTCGAGGAATTTCAGCAGCGGCGCCAGCATCATCACCCGGTCGGGGTCGGGTTCCAGCACCACGATGGCGATATCGGCCACCATCAGCGCCGATTGCGCATCCAGCGCCAGTTCCACCGCGCCGGGGCAATCAATGAAATGCCAGGTCTCGCCAAGGAAATCCAGCGCGGCCAGATTGGGCTCCACCGTCATGCGATGCGCTTTCGCTTCCGGCGACGCATCGCCCAAGGTGAAGCCCTGCATGGCATTGCCCTTGCGCGGAATGGCTCCGGCCGCAAAGGCCAGGGCTTCGAGCAAGGTGGTTTTGCCGGTGGTATTGGGGCCGACCAGCGCGGCCACGCGCGGTCTTGCCAGCGGTTTCGTCTCCATCGCCTTCCTCCCATTGATATTGATGGTTCTGGAAATCGCGGAATGTACAAACCTCAGGCCATTAGGATTCCACAAAGCCCGCAAAGAGTCTGCAACAAAAGTGGACGCGGCGCGCCGGCGGGTTTAGCCTGTATACGGATAAAGAGATAAGCCG
>JAYSEE010000122.1:0-2901 GCA_041914045.1 Ferrovibrio sp.
CACCGGCGGCGTCACGGCGTCTTACGCCATGCTGGGCGATATCCAGATCGCCGAGCCGGGCGCCTTGATCGGTTTCGCCGGCCAGCGCGTGATCGAGCAGACCATCCGCGAAACCTTGCCGCAGGGCTTCCAGCGCGCGGAATACCTGCTGGAGCATGGCATGCTGGACATGGTGGTGCATCGCCATCAGCTGCGCGAGGAACTGGGCCGCATCGTCGGCCTGCTGCTGGATCCTTCGCCGCGCGCCGATATCGTGCCGCTGCCGCGCCCCGGCATCGACATGCCGCCCACCGGCGAAATCCCGCACGGCGCGCGGCGCTAAGCCGCCGCTATTTCAGCGGCGGCTTTTGTCTTGCCGCTATTTCAGCGACGGCTTTTGTCTTGCCGCTATTTCAGCGGCAGGCAGATATCCGTGAGCAATTCGCTGGGCGGCACTTCGCGCGGATTGTTGAGATAATCCTCGAAGACCGGCGCATCCGCCGGCTCGCGGTCCGAAGCCGGCAGCCATTCGCCGAACAGCCAATCATAGGCCGCCTTCATATCGGAATACGGCCCCTTGTAGCGCAGCACGGCATAGTCGCCGCCGCGCAGGCTGGCGCGTTCCAGCGGCGGCTCTACCGGGAATTCGCCTTCCGGAATCAGAATGCCGGCCGCCGAACGCAATTCGGCTTCCGGCACGCTGCCGGGATCGGAGTAATACAATCCCTTCATGCACAGGCCCGGCCGCAGCAGGTTGCGCGCCGCCAGCACGCCGAACAGGGTTTCGAAGGCGCGGCCGATTTCCATATACGAGCCGCGATGCGGAATGGTGGCCAATTCGGCCGGCGCCAGTTTGCGGATGGCTACATCGTGCATGATGCGAATTCCCTTCGGAGCATATTGCGGAATGTATTGGGTATGGCTGCCGCTTTTGCGGTATTCGGCGGGCGACAAGCCATAGGCATCCTTGAAGGCGCGGCTGAATGCGGCCTGGCTGCCATATCCGGCACGCGGCCAGATTTCACCCAACGCACGCTGGGTCTGCGCTAGATCGGCCGCCGCGCGCTGCAACCGCAACCGGCGCACAGTGGCCATCACGGTTTCGCCATAGACCGCCTGCCAGATGCGATGCCAATGCCAGGGCGACAAGGCCGCCACCTCGGCCAGCCGGTCGAGATCCAACTCGGCATCCAGGTTGGCGTAGATATATTCCGTCACCCGGGTGAAGCGCCGCACATAGCTGGCTTCCGAGGCGGCATTGCCGGTTGAGAAAGTCGTCATTCCTGCAAATCCACGCTGCTTGCGATGAAGGAAAACTAGCATGGCCGGCTTTGATAAATCTTGCGGAGTTGCTATTCAGGCAGCCATGTCCGCCCTCGATGCCATCCTGCAGCGCCTGATGGGGCTGCATCCGAAAGCGATCGACCTTTCGCTCGACCGCATCCGGCTGCTGCTGGCCGATCTGGGCGATCCGCATCTGCGGCTGCCGCCGGTCTTCCATGTCGCCGGCAGCAAGGGCAAGGGCTCCACCACCGCCTTTCTGCGCGCCATGACCGAGGCCGCCGGCTATCGCGTGCATGCCTATACCTCGCCGCATCTGGTGCGCTTCAACGAGCGCATCCGGCTGGCCGGGCGCTTGATCGAGGATGAGCATTTGATCGCCCTGCTGGAGCATTGCGAGCGGGTGAATGCCGGGCGGCCGATCACGTTTTTCGAAATCACCACGGCGGCGGCCTTCCTGGCCTTCGCCGAAATCCCGGCCGATCTGGTGCTGCTGGAAACCGGCCTGGGCGGCATCGCCGACACCACCAACGTGGTGCCGCGCCCGCTGCTGACCGCGCTGACCCCGATAGGCATCGACCATGTCGGTTTCCTGGGCGACACGGTGGCGAAAATCGCCGTATCCAAGGCCGGCATCCTCAAGCCGGGCGTGCCCTGCATCGTCGGTCCGCAGCCGGACGACGCCATGGCGGTGATCGCGGCCAAGGCGGCGGAATGCGGCGCGCCGCTGCTCTGCCAGGGCCGCGACTGGGATGCGCAGGCCAGGGATGACGGCGGCCTGATCTGGCGCGACGACCAAACCGAATGGCACCTGCCCGCACCGGCCCTGCCCGGCCCGCATCAGATCGTGAATGCCGGCATTGCCGTGGCCTGCGCCCGGCATCTCGCCGGCTTCGATATTCCGGCCAGCGCCATCGCCGCCGGCCTGCGCGGCATCGACTGGCCGGCGCGCATGCAGCGGCTGACGCGCGGGCCGCTGGTTGCCGCCCTGCCGGCCGAGACCGAAATCTGGCTGGACGGCGCCCATAACGCCATGGCCGGCGAGGCCCTGGCCGCAACCCTGGCGGCGCTGCCGCGCAAACCGACCTGGCTGCTTGCCGGCGTGCTGAACACCAAGGATGCCGTGGGTCTGCTGCGCCCGCTGGCGCCGCTGATCGCAGGCGGCTGCACTATCGCTATTCCCGGCGAGGCCAACAGCCTCAGCGCCGAGGCTTTGGCCCAGGCCGCCGCGCAGGCCGGGCTGAGCCTGCAACCGCAACCCGGCATCGCAGCCGCGGCGAAGCATCTGGCCGCCCAAAAGCCGGCCCGACTGCTGATCGCCGGCTCGCTCTATCTGGCCGGAAAAATCCTCGCAGAGAATCGGTAAGCCCGGAATCGACAAAAAAAGCCGGCTGCCAGGGCGATTCTGGCAGCCGGCCGGTTTCGGCGGAAATTGATCGGAAAACTCAGATTTCGGAGTTGATCCACTCGACCAGGCGGCTTTTCGGCATCGAGCCGACCTTGGTGGAAACCGGCTTGCCGTCCTTGAACAGGATCAAGGTGGGAATGCCGCGCACGCCAAGCCGCGAAGGCGTGGTGGGGTTCTCGTCGATATTCACCTTGGCGATGGTGAGCTTGCCCTGCATTTCGGTGGCGATCTCA
>JAYSEE010000122.1:2911-10345 GCA_041914045.1 Ferrovibrio sp.
CTGGCGGCAGGGGCCGCACCATTCGGCCCAGAAATCCACCAGCACCGGGCCCGAGGATTTCAGCACATCGGTTTCGAAGGAGGCGTCGGTAACTTTGGTGGTGTTCGACATGAGGCTTTCCTTGGGTGGCGTCCCTGCAAGATGGGTCTAGGATTCGGCGGAGCCGATCCTTAGCGATCAAGGTAGGGAGGGGGCCTGCCAGCGTCAAGCACCCGGAAAACCGCCCGAAAGTTACCCACAAGTGCCTGATTGTTTTCGATAATACGGTAAACTGGGAAAAATAAAGGGGTGACAAGCCCTCGCGAGCTTGTTACAAATAGTTACGCCGTGGGGGCGAGAGCCTGCCACGATTAGGGTAAACAGGGGCTTAACGGGGGAGTTAATGATCGAGGGCACGGCTGCGACGCTGCGACGCTACTGCCGCCTGACGGCTTTGGCGCTTGTTCTCGGTACCCTTCCGGCTTCGGTGCTCAGCCCCTGGAGCGCCGAAGCGCAACCGCGCACCAAGCAGCAAGTTCAGAAATCCGACAGCAAGGCGGCTAAGTCGCAAGCCGCCAAGGCAAGCAAGCCGCGCGTGCAGAAGAATTCCGAGCCGGCCCGCCAGGCCGCCGAGGCGAGCGGCGACGGCTTCCGCATCGCCGACCGCTGGGTGCGCATGGATGTCGTGAAGGCGGATCCCAATCTGCTGGGCAGCGACGGCAAGGCGCCTGCCGTGCTGATCCTGCATGGGTCGCGCGGCCTGGGCGACGGTTCGCTGTTCTACCCGCAGGCCCGCGCGCTGGCCGATCGCGGCATTTCCGCTTTCGTGGTGCATTATTTCGACGGCCTGAGCGAAAGCTCGAAGGCCGCGCCGGCTTTGCATGATCGCCGCGAAAAGGTCATCTCCGAAGCGATCTCGCAGATTTCAAACCGCAAGGACGTGGATGCCGAGCGCATCGGCGTGTTCGGCCTGTCGCTGGGCGGCTTCCATGCGCTGAGCCTGGGCAGCCGCGACGAGCGCGTGCAGGCGGTGGTGAATGTTTTCGGCGCCATGCCGGCGGAAGTGGAGCGCAAGGGCGTCGACCGCATGCCGCCCACCCTGGTGCTGCATGGCGACAAGGACCGCGTGGTGCCCGTGCGCAAGGCGCATGAGTTGGAAAGCCTGCTGAAGGATGTGGGCGCGGAATACGAAGTGAAGATCTACCAGGGCCAGGGCCATGCCTTCCGCGGCGATGCCAAGGAAGACAGCATCTCCCGCACCACGGATTTCTTCGAACGCTATCTCGGCCTCGACAAGCTGCTGCTCGACAAGCCGATGCAGTTGGATTTCGTGCTGGCGCCGGTGGTGCCGAAAAACGACCTGCTGCCGATCCGCCCCTATACGCTGGGCGATGAGGAAACCCTGGGCGAACAGGTTGCCGAGCGCGTGCCGGAAACCGTTGACGTGCCGGAATACGACGCCTCGCATCCGATCAATTGATCGCCGGCTCTAGCCGATTTTTTCCTGAATCATGCGCTGCTGAATCTTGCGCTGCTGAATCATCGGCGGCGCGCCGGCGCCGAAACGACGCCGGCTCCGCAGCGCGGCGGGATCAACCCGCCACGGCTTCGTCGCGTTGTTCCGGAGTCTGATCCAGCGCGGCTTCCAGTTCCATTTCCAGGCTGGGCTGCGGCTCGTCCTCGCCATAAGGCTGGTTGGACGCGGCCGGCGGCTGCGGCTGGCCGGGCTGCTGCACGCTGGGCTGGCCATTGCCGCCATTGGCGGTCTGACGCTGACCGGGCGTGACGCCCTGGGCCAGCATGATGCGGTAGTAATGCTCGGCATGCTGCAGGAAATTCTCGGCAGCCACGCGGTCGCCGGAAGAATTGGCGTCGCGCGCAAGCTGGCAATACCGTTCGAAGATATGGCTGGCGGTGCCGCGAATTTTTACGTCGGGACCGTTGCTGTCGAAATTGCGATGGGCGCCGCCGCCGCCACCGCCGCCACCATTCATTCCGCCCCCGTTATGGGGACGCCGGCCTTGCTGGCGGCCGCCGCGCTGACGATTTTTATTATTCACGTGTCATCTCGCTCTGTAGAAAAATCCGCTCTGGGTAAAAAGAGCCATCCGGCAAATGACGCGGCATCCCGCCGCGCGCCAAGCGCGGACGCTATGAAACGGCCCCACGATGGATTCGGCATGCTCATGCATCCCGAGGATTCGATACCATGGCTGCTAAGCGCCCGTTCGGTATGGTGTATCGATGAGGCGATGACGCTGCCGAGCTTATGGCCCAGGCTATTTCCCTGTTGCAGGTTTTGTTCCTGCCAGGGGCGTTGCAAGGGGCCGCGCCATCTCGATTCAGGAAGATAAGCCCACAAATGGCCTCTGCCAATAGGCGATTTGGCTTTTTTTAAGCAGTGTTGCGCGCCTGCACCACGCGCGCTACGCCGCCCAGATCGTTAATGCAGCCGATGCCGGCCAGGCCCTGCGCGGCCAGCAAACCGGCCACCGCATCGGCCTGTCCCTGCCCCACTTCCAGCGCCAGAACCGCATCGCGGGCGGCCAGCCGCGCCATATCCGGGATCAGCCGGCGATAGCAATCCAGGCCATCCTTGCCGCCATCCAGCGCGGAGAGCGGCTCATACTGGCGCACGTCCTGTTCCAATGCGGCAATCGCCGCGGATTCGATATAGGGCGGATTGGAAATCAGGATATCGAACGGGCCGGCAAGCCCCGCGCCCCAATCGCCCAGCCTGAATTCCGCCCGTCCGGCCAGACCAAGCGCGGCCGCATTGCCGCGCGCCATATCCAACGCCGCTTGCGACGCATCCACGCCGAGCCCGGTGGCCTTGGGCAATTCATGCAGCAAAGCCAGCAGCAGGCAGCCGCTGCCGGTGCCGAAATCCACCAGGCGCAAAGGCGCCCCGCGATCCGGCCCCCTGCGATCCGGCCCACTGCGATCCAGAACGGCATCCAACACCGCCTGCACCAGGGTTTCGCTATCCGGACGCGGATCCAGCACGGCCGGCGAGACTTTGAAATCCAAGCCCCAGAATTCGCGATGGCCGAGGATATGCGAAACCGGCTCGCGCTTTTCCCGCCGCGCCA
This sequence comes from Ferrovibrio sp., assembly GCA_041914045.1. Taxonomy (GTDB): domain Bacteria; phylum Pseudomonadota; class Alphaproteobacteria; order Ferrovibrionales; family Ferrovibrionaceae; genus Ferrovibrio. The sequence continues at coordinate 5,983 of JAYSEE010000122.1, forward strand.
GCATTGCCGCAAAGCGCGCCGCGGCATCCGCATCCAGCTTCATATCCGGCGAGAGGCGCACCCGATCCGGCGGCACATCCAATGCCTGCGCCAGCAGCAGCACGGCATCCAGGCGCGGCGTATCGCAGCCCGCCGCCTTCAGTCGCGCGGTGCCGGCACGCAGCAAAGCAGCGACATCAGCCATTCAGGCCATCACGCATTCAGGCTGGCCAGGCGCTCGGCCTGATCTTCCGCGATCAGTGCCGCGATGATTTCATCCAGCGCCTGCCCCGCTATCACCTCTTCGATCTTGTAGAGCGTGAGATTGATGCGGTGATCGGTGACGCGGCCTTGCGGAAAATTATAGGTGCGGATGCGTTCGGAGCGGTCGCCGGAACCCACCTGGCCCTTGCGCGAGGCGGCGCGCTCGCCATCCAGCCGGTCGCGCTCCACCTCGAACAGCTTGGCGCGCAGCAGCTTCATCGCCTGCGCCTTGTTCTTATGCTGGCTGCGCTCGGTCTGCTGCGCCACCACGATGCCGGTGGGCATATGGGTGATGCGCACCGCCGAGTCCGTGGTGTTCACATGCTGGCCGCCGGCACCCGACGACCGATACACATCAATGCGCAGATCGCTTTCGTTGATCTGGATATCCACATCCTCGGCTTCCGGCAGCACCGCCACGGTGGCCGCCGAGGTATGGATGCGGCCCGAGGCTTCGGTGGCCGGGACGCGCTGCACGCGATGCACGCCGGATTCGAATTTCAGCCGCGCGAACACGCCGCGCCCGTTGATCGCCGCCACGCCTTCGCGCAGGCCGCCCAATTCGGTTTCCGCCAGGCTCATCACCTCGAAGCTCCAGCCATGCAGGGCGGCATAGGCGCGATACATGGCGAAGAGTTCGGCGGCGAACAAGGCCGCCTCGTCGCCGCCGGTGCCGGCGCGCACTTCCAGGATGGCGCTCTTTTCGTCGGCGGCGTCTTTCGGCAGCAGCAGCAGCTTCACCTGCCGTTCGGCTTCCGGCAAAGCCTCTTGCGCCTGTTTCCATTCCTCCTCGGCCAGCGCGCGCATTTCGGCATCGGCGGTGGCATCGTCCTTCATCGCCGCCAGATCGTCGAGTTCGGCGCGTTTGCTGCGCCAATCGCGGATCGCCGCCACCACCGGCTCCAGTTCGGCATATTCCTTGGAGAGCTTGACGAAAGCCTCGCCCACGCTGCCCGACGCCATCTGCGCCTGCAGCATGTCGAACCGCTCGATCACTTTGTCGAGTTTGGCTTCGGGCAGTCCGGCAGCATCCATATCAGGCGCGCGCCTTCAGCTTGGCGATGAGATCGTTCCGCGCGATTTCGCTTTCCTGGCCCGAGGCGAAATCCTTCAGCTTCACCACGCCCTTGGCCATTTCATCGGCGCCGAAGATCAGTGCGCCGAAACAGCCGAGCTTGTCGGCGCGCTTCATGCGCTTGCCCACATTGCCTTTATAGCCGAGTTCCACCGCGATATCGGCACGGCGCAATTCGCCGGCCAGGGCAATCGCCTCGGCTTCCGCCGCCTCGCCCACCGGCACGATGGCCAGCATGGGCGCGGCCGCCGGCTTGGGATCGGAAAGCAGCACCAGGCGTTCGATGCCGCCGGCCCAGCCGATGCCCGGCGTGGGATTGCCGCCCAATTGCTCGATCAAGCCATCGTAACGCCCGCCGGCAATCACCGCGCCTTGCGCGCCAAGATGCGTGGTGACGAATTCGAAGGCGGTATGGGTGTAGTAATCCAGGCCGCGCACCAGGCGCGGATCGACCTGGAACGGCACGCCGGCCTGGGCGAGGCCCGCCTTCACCGCCGCGAAGAAATCGCCGGCCGCCTGGGTCAGATAATTGTCGATCAGCGGCGCATCGGCCACCAGCTTGCGGTCGCCTTCATCCTTGGAATCCAGGATGCGCAGCGGATTCTTCTCCAGGCGCTTCAAGCTGTCTTCCGACAGACTGGCCTTATGAGCCGAGAAATACTCCACCAAAGCTGCGCGATAGGCCGCGCGGCTTTCCGGGTCGCCCAGCGTATTCAGCAGCAAGGTGCATTTATCCAGAATGCCGAGGCGGCGCAGAATATCGGCGGCCAGCGCGATCACTTCCACATCGGCTTGCGGCTCGGCGGCGCCGATCACTTCCACGTCGATCTGGTGGAATTGCCGCTGGCGGCCCTTCTGCGGCCGTTCGTAGCGGAACATCGGGCCCCAGGCGAAAGCCTTGAACGGCACATGCTGCTGCAATCCGTTGGAGATGAAGGCGCGGCAGATGCCGGCGGTATATTCGGGCCGCAAAGCCAGATGCTCGCCGCCCTTATCGGTGAAGGCATACATCTCCTTCGATACGGCATCCGAGCTTTCGCCCATCGAGCGCGCGAATACATCGACGATTTCGAACATCGGCGTCGCCATCTCGCGATAGCCATGCAGGCTGGCGGCAAGCCGCGCGGTGTCGATCACGCTGCGGAAGCGGGCGAAATCATCGGGCAGAATATCATGGGTGCCGCGCACGGGCTGGAACTGGGCCACGGGTCGCTCCTTTACAACAGATTGTCTGGCTAATCGGCGGCGTCGGCCGCGTGTTCATGACGCTCGGCTTCGATCTGGCGGGCCTTGTCTTCCACCAGTTTCACCAGATGCGCCACGATATCTTCGTTTTGCAGGCGATGCGCCGGCTGGCCGGCGATATAGACCTGATGCGAGCCCTTGCCGCCGCCGGTGAAGCCGATATCGGTTTCGCGCGCTTCGCCGGGGCCGTTCACCACGCAGCCGATCACGCTCAATGTCATCGGCGTGGTGATATGCGCCAGACGCTGCTCCAGCACTTCCACGGTCTTGATCACATCGAATTGCTGGCGCGCGCAGGACGGGCAGGAAATCACGTTCACGCCGCGATGGCGCAGGTTGAGGGATTTCAGCAGGTCGAAACCCACCTTCACTTCCTCTTCCGGCGGCGCGGAAAGCGAAACGCGGATGGTGTCGCCGATGCCGCCCCAGAGCAGCATGCCGAGGCCGACCGAAGACTTCACCGTGCCGATGCGCGTGCCGCCGGCTTCGGTGATGCCGATATGCAGCGGATAATCGCAGGCTTCCGCCAGGCCCTGATAGGCGGCCACGGCGAGGAACACATCGGATGCCTTCACGCTGATCTTGAAATCGCGGAAGTCGTGGTCTTCCAGAATCCTGGCATGATCCAGCGCGCTTTCCACCATCGCCTCGGGGCAGGGCTCGCCGTATTTCTCCAGCAGATGCTTTTCCAGCGAGCCGGCATTCACGCCGATGCGCATGGAGCAGCCATGATCCTTGGCGGCCTTCACCACTTCGCGCACGCGTTCGGCGCTGCCGATATTGCCGGGATTGATGCGCAGGCAGGCCGCGCCCGCCTCGGCCGCCTCGATGGCGCGCTTATAATGGAAATGGATATCGGCCACGATCGGCACCCGCACCTGGCGGATGATCTCCTTCAACGCCGCCGTGGAGGCTTCGTCCGGGCAGGAGACGCGCACGATATCGGCGCCCACATCCTCGCAGCGCTTGATCTGCGCCACCGTGGCGGCCACGTCGCTGGTCAAGGTGTTGGTCATGGTCTGCACGGTGATCGGCGCGTCGCCGCCCACCGGCACCTTGCCGACAAAGACTTGCCGCGACTTGCGCCGCTGGATATCGCGATAGGGCCGGATGCTCATGATGGGCCGTAACATGGAGCTTTTGCCCCAGGCTGGCAAGGGCGCAGGCTGGCCGTCACTGAACCTTCAAGGCCGCCTGCAATTCCGTCGCATCGAGCGGCAGGCCGCGCTTCACCTCGCCGGATTCTCCAATGCGCGGCAAGGGTTTGCCCTGCAAGGAAAGCTGTAGCCCGCCGGCATTGCCGGTGGCCAGCGTCAGGCCCGGCCGGTCCGGCACGCGATAGCTTTCGCCCGGCGCCATCAGGCGGGTGTAAAGCGGCTCGTTATTCGGGCCGCGCACCTGCACCCAGCTTTCGGCATCCGCCCGGATTTCCAGCGCGCCGCCGGCCTGGACGGATGCCCCGACAACGGCTGGTGCGGCAGCTGCCGGCATGGGAGCGGCCGGCATGGAAGCAGCTGGCGAAGGGGCTGTCGGGGCGGCGGCAGGCGTCGCGGCGGCCTGGGCGGGAGCCGTTGTTGCGGGAGACGCAGGCGCAGACGAGGCAGGCGGGGCCGGCAGGCTCGCAGCGGGAAGGCTGGCAACTTGACTGCTCGAAACCGGAGCGGCCGGACTGGCAGCCATCGGCGCGGCATTGGCGGTATTCATTACCGGGGCGGATTGGGCCGTCGCGGATTGGACCGTCGCGGATTGCACCGGCGCGGATTGGATCGGAGCGGCCGGCTTGATCGGCGGCGGCGGCGG
>JAYSEE010000123.1:0-10323 GCA_041914045.1 Ferrovibrio sp.
TCACGCCATACAGGCTGGCGCGGGCGAAATTCGCCCCCTTGGCGGAGGCCACCGCCATATCGGCTTCGTCCAGCTTGCTTTCGGAAAGATCGGCACGCTCTAGGAAGGCTTCGCGGAAGGAAGCCAGTTTCTTCTTTTTCTTGCCCTTCTCGGCCGCCAGGATGGTGCCGGGGCGCAAATCCACCTGCTTCAGCGACACCCCGCGCAGAATGGCGCCGAGGAAATTGGCGCCGCGCAGGTCGGCCCGATCCAGCATCGCGTCGGTCAGGTCGGCGCGGGTGAAATCGGCGCCGAACAGATCCGTGCGGCGCAGCTTGGCGCCCTTCAGCTTGGTTTCCTGGAACAGGCAGCCGGGCAGCACCGCATCGTCCATCACCACGCCGGTCAGATCCAGCCGCGAAAGGTTGTCGCCGCGCCGCTGAAGGCGCTCGGCATCCTTTTTCGCCTGCATCAGATAGCCGCTATGCTTCTTGAGCGCGGTGAGGAATGCGGGGGGCGGTGGCTTAAGCTCCGCCATGCAGGTACTCCGTGAACATGGGAAGGGCAAGACTCGCCCGGATGGGCGGTCGCGCGCCACAGATTACGGATATCGGTTAAGCCTGCAAGCTATACGGGGCGGATCATGCTGAGCGGCTTATACAGCCTTGGCATGACGCGGAGTGGCCACCGGAATGGCATGGGCATCGAAGGCCGCCGCAGCCAGCCGCACCAGGGGGCGGTAGGCTTGCGGCACGCGCACATTCCAGCCGGAGAGTTGCACTATGCCATCCTCGGCCAAAGGTTGCAGGGCTTCATGGGCGGGCAGCAATATCTGCGGCGGCATGCCGAAACGGGCAGCCACTTCGGCCACATCCACCTGCAAGTCGCACATCAGCCGCTCGATCACCGCCCGCCGCAACCGGTCCAGCGCGGTCAGCCGCACGCCGCGGCTGACCGCCAGCCGGCCCGCATCAATGGCGGCGGCATAACGATCCAGCGGCACTGTATTCTGCACGTAAAGCTCCGGCAGCGCGCCGATGGAGGATGCGCCCAGGCCGATCAGGGTTTCCGTGGCATCCACCGTGTAGCCCTGGAAATTCCGCCGCAGCTTGCCCGCGCGCATGGCCTGCACCAGGCTGTCCTCGGGTTTGGCGAAATGATCCAGCCCCACGGCTTCGTAGCCTTCGGCCAGCAAGGCGGCGGCAATCGCCTCGGCCTGCTCCCAGCGCGCCGGACCATCGGGCAGGCCGCTCTCGTCGATCAGCCGCATATGCTTCTTCATCCAGGGCACATGAGCATAGCCGAATACCGCCAGCCGGCTCGGCGCCAAATCCGCAATCGCCTTGGCGGTGGCGGCCACGCCCTCGGCGGTCTGATGCGGCAAGCCATAGATCAGGTCGATATTCACCGCGTCGATGCCGGCTTCGCGCAGCCATGCGATCACCTGGGCGGTCTCCTCCAGGCTTTGCAGGCGGTTCACCGCCTTCTGCACCCGGATATCAATATCCTGCACGCCGATGCTGACGCGGTTGACCCCGGCCTCGGCCAGCGCCTCGATGGTGGCGCGCTCAAGGCCGCGCGGGTCGATCTCGACCGCGAATTCGCTGCCCGGCTGGCGCGGAAACCGCCGGAACAGATGCCCGGCAAGATCCAGAATATCCTCGGGCGACAGGATGGTGGGCGAACCGCCGCCCCAATGCAGATGGCCAGCCGGCCGCTCGCCGGCCAGATCGGCCACCATGTCGATCTCCCGCTTCAGCCGTTGCAGATACTCCGCAACCGGGCCATAGCGCCGGGTCAGCTTGGTGTGGCAGCCGCAGAACCAGCACATCGTGTCGCAAAACGGCACATGAGCGTAAACCGATATCGCCTCGCCTGCCGGCAGGCGGCTCAACTCGCCGGAATAATCCCAGGCATCAATGCCATCATGGAACTGTGCCGCGGTGGGATAGCTGGTGTAGCGCGGCACCGGGCGGGCGGCATATTTGGCGAGCAGTTCGGCGGATATCGTCATGCCGCCTGTTTAACCGGGTGAATCAGCCCTCGCCTTGATCTTAGTCAAACGATTCAACTGGTCCGGCGGCGGTATTGCGCCGGCGTCATGCCGGCATGTTTGGCGAAAAACCGGCTGAAATAGGCTGGGTCTTCGAAACCCAGCGATAACGCCACCGCTTTCACCGGCAACACCGTGAAGGTCAGGTCGCGCTCCGCCTCGCGCAGCAGGCGGCGATTCAACAGGCCCAAGGCCGACAGGCCGAAGGCCGACCGGCTGATGCGATTGAGATGGGTTTCCGATACGCCGAGCTGCCCGGCATAATGGCCGATGCGGCGCTGTTGGCGGAAGTCGCGGTCTATCAAGGCCTGCAACTGCAAGGCCAGCCTTTGCTGCCGGCCCTCGCCATCGGCGGCGCGGCGCTCGCTCCGCCAGATCCGCCAGGCCGCCAGCAGGATCACCAGCAGATGCGCCTCCAGCGCGGCGGCCCGCCCTTCCGCGCTGGAGGCGAATTCCCGCGCCAGGGCCGCCACCGCGCCCGCCATATCGGCGGCTTCCTCCGGCTGCTCCTCCAACCGCAGCAGCGCGGGATCGCCGCCGGCAAACGCGCCGCCCAAATCGCCGGCCATGGCCAGCAACCGTTCGGCCCGCGCCGCCGTCACCGTCAGTACATGGCCTTTGATATCGCGGGAAAACCGATAGCCATGCGGCATGCCGGGCGGCACCAGCACCGCCATGGGCGGATGCAGCGCAACCTCGCGGCCGCCCAGCACCGCCCGGCCGGAGCCGGAAGCGATGTATAGAATTTGAAAGAAATCCCGATGCCGGTGCGGCTTGATCTCCCAATCATGCAGCGCCGAACGCGCGGCGATGGATTCGCAATGCAGCCATGATTCCTGCTCATTTCTCAAGCCTTCGCCATAAAGGCCGAAGGTGGGAATGGCGGTCCTGGAGGATTTCCGCATCGGGCGCTGCATGTTCGGATAATCCTATTGAATGGCGCTTTTGTCCATCGCCGCGCGCTCGGCCGGGGGCTAAACTCGACGCCGATAAAAGCGGGAGGAAAACCATGCGCACGCAAGTGGGCATTATCGGCGCCGGCCCAGCCGGCCTGCTGCTCGGGCAATTGCTGCACCGAATGGGCATCGACACCGTGATCCTGGAGCAGCGCAGCGCCGAGTATGTGCTGAGCCGCATCCGCGCCGGCGTGCTGGAACAGGGCAGCGTGCAATTGATGGAACAGGCCGGCTGCGCCGACCGGCTGCATCGCGAAGGCCTGATCCATGACGGCGCGCTGCTTTCCATCGGCGGCGAAAATCACCGTATCGACTTCCGCCTGCGCACCGGCAAGACCGTAACCATCTACGGCCAGACCGAGATGACCCGCGACCTGATGGATGCGCGGGCCGCCTGCGGCGCCGTCACGATCTATGAAGCCGAGGATGTGCGGCCGGCGGATTTCGACACCGATCATCCCCGCCTGCTCTATCGCAAGGATGGCGTGCAGCATGAACTGCGCTGCGATTTCATCGCCGGCTGCGACGGCTATCACGGCATCAGCCGCGCCAGCGTGCCGCAAGCCGCGATCGAGTTGTTCGAGCGCGTTTATCCGTTCGGCTGGCTGGGCGTGCTGGTGGACAAGCCGCCGGTTTCCGAGGAACTGATCTACACCCATCACGAACGCGGCTTCGCGCTCTGCTCGATGCGCTCGCATACGCGCAGCCGTTATTATGTGCAATGCCGGCTGGAAGACCGCGTGGAGGATTGGTCCGACGAAAGCTTCTACGACGAACTCCGCCGCCGCCTGCCGCGCGATACCGCCGAGGCGCTGCAAACCGGCCCGTCCATCGAAAAGAGCATCGCGCCCTTGCGCAGCTTCGTCGCCGAGCCGCTGCGCTTCGGCCGTCTGTTCCTGGCCGGCGACGCGGCGCATATCGTGCCGCCCACCGGGGCCAAGGGCCTCAATCTGGCGGCTTCCGACGTATTCTATCTATCGGAAGCCTTCCGCGATTATTACCAGGAGAAATCCAAGGCCGGGATCGACGATTATTCCGCCCGCGCGCTGCGCCGGGTGTGGAAGGCCGAGCGCTTCTCCTGGTGGATGACCGCCACGCTGCACATCTTCCCGGAAAGTTCAGGCTTCGACCGCCGCATCCAGCGCGCCGAATTGGATTACCTGGCGCAATCGGAAGCCGCCAAGACCGCGCTGGCGGAGAATTACGTCGGCTTGCCGTTCTAAGGTTCGCACTATGTGTATATTGGCGGGCCGTATTGGTTTTCTTTGGTCTCGCCCTTGCTGGCCCACCAGATAATCAACACGATAATGCCGATAACAGTCAGGTAGAGAAGCTGCCACCATCCGCTGCGGCCAACATCATGCAGACGCCGCGTTGAAACGGCTAAAGTGGGAAAAAAGAAGACAAGCCCGAGTATCACTTGAATGATGGCTGCCATATCCGAATTCGGCCCCATGGCCGATCCCGTGGCAACGTCGGCTCCCCAACTCATCAATACCGAAAAAAGATAGAACCACCAGAATTCCGGGCGGCTTGCCCGGCCACCGAATGTGAAGAACTTTTCAAAACAAGTGGATATGGAAGCGCCGAAGCTCATCGCTTGATAGGGCTGCGCCCCGTCAGCAGTTACCGCCTCTGACGCACCGCCCAACAATCGTTTTTTCTGTTCGTTGAACTCCGCCTCGGTAAGCGCTCCATCCTTGTACAACTGATATAGCTTTGAAAGCTCATCACTCGACATGTTTTTCCCCAAAAAAGCTTCAAACGAAACACTAATATCTATTGATCTGCCTTAATAGGAGCATTTTACATTATTTTTTCAATAAAAAAGTTGTCCTAGGCGCGCAACATAGCGACTAGCAAACCGCTCATGATGGCTAGACCGATAGTGCCACAAGCCTTGCCGACGAAATTGCGGCCGGTGGGTTTCTACAACGACGCGGGGCTTCGCGCTCTGCTCTAAGCGCCCGCATACCCGCAGCCGCTATTATATGCAATGCCGGCATCGCCGCGCCGCGGCTGGCCTCAAATATTGCCGGTGGCGCGCAGCAACGCGGCCCGCACCGCCTGCGGATCGAAAGCGCGGAAACGCGCACAGATATGCTGATCTGGCCGCAGCAGATAGATGCTGCCCGGCTGCGCGTCATAGCGCTTCGCGGCGAAGCCGGCGCTATCCTGCACGACCTGTGCGGCGCGAGGCGCCCGAATGCTTGCTTCATGCTGACCGGCGATGAGCAGTACCGAAACCGGGCCGACCAGCTTTTCCATATCGGCGATTTCATCTTCGCTCGGCAGCCGAAGGTCGTGCGCGGCATCGACGAAAATCAGCAGCGCGAAGCGGCCGCCCAATTTATCCAGCAGCCAGTTTTCCGCCCCGCTTTTCTGTTCCGCGCTCTCGCGTATCGGCGCATCGGCCGCCACCGCGCCGGGCCGCAACGGCCCCGCGAATGCATCCGCGTCTTGCGTGTTGAGCGGCGAATTATGCAGAACCGCCGGCACCGATAGCCGGCCGCTATTCACGATGCGCCGCGCGAAGGGGAAATCCCGCGCCAATTCCAAGGTCGCATTCCTGAATGCCATGCTGGCGCGGTTTTTCGGCGTGATGAAATCGGTGCTGCGCGTCGAATTGAGGATGTTTTCATCGGCGGCATAGATGCGCTCGGCATCGTAGCTGTCGAGCAGCCGCTCCGGCGCCAAGCCCTGCATCACGAAGCGCAGCTTCCAGGCCAGATTCTCGGCATCCTGGATGCCGCTATTGGCGCCGCGCGCCCCGAAAGGCGATACGCCATGGGCGGCATCGCCGGCAAACAGTACGCGGCCATGACGAAAGCTATCCATGCGCATGCAGGCGAAAGTGTAAACGCTTACCCATTCCAGGCTGAATTCGGCATCTTCGCCCAACAGCGCCTTCACTCGTGGAATCACGCGCTCGGGCTGCTTTTCAGCCACGGGATCGGCATCCCAGCCGAGTTGAAAGTCGATGCGCCAGACATCGTCGGGCTGTTTATGCAGCAGCACGGATTGGCCGCGATGGAAAGGCGGATCGAACCAGAACCAGCGTTCCGGCGGAAAAGCCGCCGGCATCTTGATATCCGCGATCAGGAATCTGTCCTTGAAAACATTGCCCTTGCTTTCCAGGCCGAGCAATTGCCGGGCGGCGCTGCGGCTGCCGTCGCAGGCGATCACCCAATCGGCCCGCATGCGGTATGCGCCGTCGGGGGTTTCAATCGTCAGGGCCGCGCCATCATCGCTTTGCTCAAGGCCGACAAGGCGGTTCTTCCAGCGGATTTCAAGATTGGGCAATTCCGCCGCGCGATCCAGCAGAAAAGCCTCGGCATAATATTGCTGAAGATTGATGAAAGCCGGCCGCCGATAGCCCGCATCGGGCAGCAGATCGAATTCGTAGATCGGCTTATCCTGGAAGAAGACCTTGCCGGTCTGCCAGATCACGCCCTTCTCGACCATGCGCTGGCCGCAGCCGAGCCGGTCGAAGATTTCCAATGTGCGCTTGGCGAAGCAGATCGCCCGCGAGCCGACCGAAAGCGTATTGTCGTCGTCGATCAGCACCACGCCGATCCCGCTTTGCGCCAGGTCGATGGCCGCGGCCAGCCCGACCGGCCCGGCGCCGATCACCACCACCGGATGGCGCGCGAGAGCGGCGGCATCCTGATCCCGGCTTTTCCGATATGCGTAGCTACGCGTCTTTACGTCGGCTTCAAGCCGGCCTGTTTGGGCTGTCACGTTCGCCTCCCTATCGACGCACTATGCGAGCAAAAGGGCGGCAACGACAGGCTCGCGGCGATCAAATCCGGAAAAACCGATGAACTGCGACAGCTTCATCGTCAGATTGGACAAGGCCTGGGCCGATGCGCTGGTTTCCTCCAGCATTACCGCAGGAGCTAGGCCATAGGCGATGAATGAAACAAGACGTTTCCCGGGCCGCTAGGCAATTCCCCGCAGGTATCCGGCTGGGGTGATAGCGGAACGGGCTATTCGCCTCTCCAGGAGCGTGCTGGCAGCCCCTCCGTTGCTATGCCTGCCTCGCGCACGTGCACGCGCGTAAGAGCGATTGCAAACAGAAACCTGTTCGCTGAAGCGCGCTGCATTGCCGCAACGGAGCAATGCGAACGCCCACGAGTTTCGGCAAACAACGCCGATGCTTTACTAGCACGGCACTGCTTCAGCGTTGCTTCAACGGCAGAGAATGCAATGGAGGAAGCGCTTTGGGAGGAAGTGCGCACACCCGCCTCTCCTGGTTCCGGCGACCAAGCCCCGTCCGACAGCTCGACCCGTGAAGCCGGAGGGTCGTCATCGCCGCGCGTGGGCCAAAGCATGGGCAATATACGACCCCGACCGACAAGCAAGGAAGCGCGCTGCGCGCCGGGCTTCTCAAAGGCGGCGCTTTCGGGCCGCTTGGAGGTCGGTTAGAGCCTGTTTTCTTCCTGATTTTCTTCCTGATTACCCGCAAACGGGTCAAAAAGGCAAAAAAAGCAGTTAGGTAAAGCCCTTCTAGCTAACCTAGTAAGTATCTGATTGTATGAGGAAAGTGGCGGAGGGGATGGGATTCGAACCCACGGTACAGGTTTACCCTGTACAACGGTTTAGCAAACCGCCGCCTTCAGCCACTCGGCCACCCCTCCGCACGCGAGTGGGTTTACATAACACGGCGTATGCGGGGCCTCTTCTAAGGGCCGGGGGCAGGTCTGTCAATGTTCCGGGGAGGTCATCCGACCTCAGGGTTCCGGCGAGGTCATCCGACCTCAGGGTTCCAGAGCGAGGTCATCGGCCCTGAGGCCGCCGGTCCAGGCGCAAAGCTCCTGGAATTGCAGGGGGAACACCGCATGGGGGTGGCCGGCGGCGGCAAAAAGCTGCTCGAAGCGCGCCAAACTGCCATCAATGACGATGGGCAGCGGCCCGGGATGCCCCAGCGGCGCCACTCCGCCGATGGCGAATCCAGTGGCCGCGCGCACCAGATCGGCCGAGGCGCGTTTGGGTGCGGTCGCCAGGCCCAGCGCGCGGCCGAGTGCCGCCGTGTCGCACATGCGGTCGCCGGCCACCAGGGCCATCACGGCTCTGCCGGAATCCGACCCCACAGCGCCATCGAAGACCAGGGATTTGACGATGGCGCCGACCGGACAGCCCAGCCCGGCCGCGGCTTCCGCCGCCGTGCGGGCGGACTCATCCAGCACGATCACGCGCTCGCCCGCCCCCAGCGCCGCCAGCGCCTGGCGCACGCGCTGCACCGAGGCATTTGCAAGAATGGCATTCATGCGCCCTGCTCCGCTTCCTGCGGCTTTTCGTGTTCCAGCCAGGGCGCGGCCGCCCAGGCCAGCGCTTGTTCCAGGCGGTCGTTGCCCCAGAACACCTCGCCGCCGGTGCCGCTTTCATTGCTGCCCACCACGAAGCTCGGCGCACCGAACAATCCGCCCTCGATGGCGGTTTCCACCTGGCGGGTGAGCCGCGCCTTGATGGCGGAGGATTTCATCGCGGTGAGCAGATCGGCGGCATCATGGCCGAGATCGGCGACGATGCCGGCCAGCACCAGATCGTCGCCGATATCGCGATCCTCCACGAAAGCCGCGCGATACAAAGCATGGATCAGCGCCTCGCCCCAGCCGCGATCCTGCGCCACCAGGGTAAGCCGCGCGGCATTCAGCCCTGCCGGCGGATAGCGTTTGGGCAATTGCCAGGGAATGCCATACAGCGCGGCATGGCGCTGCAAGTCGCGCCAGCGGTAATGCCGCTCGGCCGGCGACATGTCCATGAACGGCCCGGCGCTGTTGGAGGAGCGGCGCTGAAAGATCGGCCCGAGCAGGAAGGGCCGCCAGTCGATCTCGCAATCCGGCACGCGCTCGCGCGCCAATGCCCCCACCCGCGACACCGCGAGATAGGCATAGGGCGAAGCATAGTCGAACCAGATGCTGAGCCGGCGCGGCCTGATCTGCGGCATGGCGGTCAGGGCACCTCGAAGCCGCGCTTCACCGCCGGGCGCGCGCCGATGGCATCCATCCAGCGCCGCACGGCAGGATATTTCGCCAGATCGACGCCCTGCCATTCATGGCGCATGGCCCAGGGATAGGCCGCCATATCGGCGATGGAATAATCGCTGCCGGCGAGATAGTCGTGCTTCGCCAGATGGCCGTTCAGCACGCCGTAAAGCCGCGCCGTCTCGGTGGTGAAGCGGTCGATGGCGTAGGGCACCTTCTCCTTGGCGAAGCGCAGGAAGTGATGCGTCTGGCCCAGCATCGGGCCGAAGCCGCCCATCTGCCACATCAGCCATTGCAGCGCGCGCATGCGGGCGGCGGCATCCTTGGGCAAAAACTGGCCGCTCTTCTCGGCCAGATAGATCAGGATCGCGCCGCTCTCGAACACCGCATAGGGCTTGTCGCCATAGCCTGCCGGCGGCGCATGATCGACGATGGCGGGAATCTTGTTGTTGGGATTCACCGCCAGGAAATCCGGCGCGAATTGCTCGTCCTTGCTGATGTCGATGGGAAAGGCCTGATACGGCAGGCCGGTTTCCTCCAGCATGATGGAAACCTTGCGGCCATTCGGCGTGCCCCAGGTATAGAAGTCGATCATCCTTGCACCCTCTTGAGGAAGTGAAACGCGCTGACGGTGTATTTCTGCCGGTGATAGAAGCGATGCGCATCGAGGCGCTGGGTGCCGCTATCCAGATCCACCACGCCGAAGCCTTCCCGGCGCGCCAGCTCTTCCAGCCAGGTCAGCAGGGCCGCGCCATGCTGTTTCGAGCGTTCGCTGGCGCGGGTGACCAGATCGTCCACATAGATCACCTTGCCGTGCACCAGCCGTTCCTGCCGGCGGAAGCCCATGCAGGCCACCGCCTGACCATCCGGCCCGGCGATATAGGCCAGCACGAAGCCTTGCTGCTGCTGGCGGCGCACGCGGGCGATCAGCTCGGCGGCATCCTTCAGATGCGGGCGCAATTCATGCAGAGCGGCGAAGCAGGCGGCAATCTGCGCATCGCTTTCGGCGATGAGGATTTGAGGCTGACTCATTGCTGCGTATCGTTCAGGTCTTCACAACGGCGGCGGTCTGGCCGAACAGCAGCTTGCGCGCTTCCTCGGTCACGGTGGGCACGCCCTGATTCACCGCCTTGCCTTTCTCATAAACGATCTTGGTGGCGGGCCGCGCCCAGATGGCGTCGAACCAGCGTTTCAGGTTGGGGAAATCCTCCAGCTTCTGGCCCTGGCGCTCATGCGGCACGATCCAGGGATAGCTGGCCATGTCGGCGATGGTGTAGTCGTCGCCGCAGATGAAGGCGCGGCCTTCCAGCCGCTTGTTCAGCACGCCGTAGAGCCGGTTGGTCTCGTT
>JAYSEE010000124.1:0-10288 GCA_041914045.1 Ferrovibrio sp.
ATCTGCTGGCCAATCGGCTGATCGACGTTTCCCTGCAGGTGCAAAGCGGCCTGGGTTAGGGTTACTATCGCCGCCATGCTCAGCGTCATTCTTTCGGTTCTTCCGGTTTTCATTCTCATCGTGATCGGCCATGCCATGCGGCGCTGGAATTTCCCCGGCGACGCTTTCTGGCCATTGGCGGATCGCGTGGTGTATTTCGTCTTCTTCCCGGCGTTGCTGGTGCATAACCTCGCCCGCGCCAATCTGGGCGAGCTGGACCCCACCGGCCTGTTCGGCACGCTGTATTTCGCCCTGCTGCTGAATGCCCTGCTCGCCTTCGCGGTGAAGCCCTGGCTGAAGATCGACGGGCCGTCCTTCACCAGCCTGTTTCAAGGCTCGGTGCGCTTCAACACCTTCGTCGGCTTCGGCGCGGCCGCCGCCCTGGCCGGCAATCCCGGCATCACGCTCTATGCCGTGGTGATCTCGCTGGCGATACCCACCATGAATGTGCTGGCCGTGCTGGTGCTGGTGCGCTACGGCGCCCATGGCGGCGGCACGTCGCTGCGCGATCAATTGCTGCTGCTGGCGAAGAACCCGCTGATCCTGGCCTGCCTCGCCGGCATCCTGATCAATCTCAGCGGCCTGCGCCTGCCGCCGGGCATTGATCCGGTGTTCAAGATGCTGGGCGATGTGGCGGCCCCGCTCGGCCTGCTCACCGTCGGTGCGGCGCTGCAACTGGATGCGGCGCGCCAGGGCGGCAAAACGGTCGTCGCGGCGACCCTGCTGAAGCTGGTGGTCTATCCCACCACGGTGCTGATCGTCAGCCGGCTCTGGGGCCTGGAGCATATGGAAACCCAGATCCTTACGCTGTGGGCCATGCTGCCCACCGCCAGCGCCAGCTACATCCTGGCCCGCCAGATGGGCGGCAACGCGCCGCTGATGGCGGCCATCGTCACCAGCAGCACGCTGGGGGCGTTCATCACCATGCCGATCTTCCTGGCGCTGCTGGGGCTTTGATTTCAGCCTTTAGGGAAATCCAGACCCATCGCTTCGTAGCGTTCCGGATCGTCGCCCCAATCGCCGCGCACCTTGACGAACAGGAACAGGTGCACACGGCGCTCGAAATGCTTTTCCATTTCCAGCCGGGCAGCCGCGCCGATGCGCTTGAGCATCGCGCCGCTCTCGCCGATCACGATCTTCTTCTGGCCGTCGCGCTCCACGAAGATCACCTGGTCGATGCGCGCCGAGCCGTCCTTCTGGTCTTTCCAGGCTTCGGTCTCCACCGTCAGCGCATAGGGCAGTTCCTGGCGCATGGCGTTGAACAGCTTTTCGCGGGTGATCTCGGCGGCCAGGAAGCGCATCGGCGCATCCGACAGCTGATCCTCCGGATAGAGCCAGGGCCCTTTCGGCAAGCGCGCCGCCAGATCGCGCAGCAGATCCTTGCAGCCATCGCCCTTGCTGGCGGCGACCATGAATGTGGCGGCGAAAGGATGCGCCTCGTTCAGCGCCTTGGTCAGGCCCAGCAGCTTTTCGCGCGGCAGCTTGTCGATCTTGTTCAGCGCCAGCACCACAGGCGCTTTGCGGCCGGCCAGATTCTTAAGGATGCCGCGCGTCTCGTCGTCGAAGCCGCGCGCGGCATCCACCACCAGCAGGATCACATCGGCATCGTCCATGCCGCTCCAGGCCGCCTGCACCATGGCGCGGTCCAGCCGGCGCTTGGGCGCGAAGATGCCGGGCGTATCCACGAAGATCAACTGCGTCCGCTCCAGCATGCCGATGCCGGTGATGCGCGCGCGCGTGGTCTGCACCTTCGACGACACGATGGAAATCTTCGCGCCGACCAGTTCGTTCAGCAAGGTGGACTTGCCTGCATTCGGCGCGCCGACAATGGCGACATAGCCGCAGGCGGTTTCTTCAGCCATCACTCGGCTCCCATACGCTTCAACAATCGTCCGGCGGCTTCCTGCTCGGCCGCGCGCTTCGAGCCGCCGCGGCCCAGTTCCGGTTCGTCCTCGCCGAGCGCCACCGAAACCGTGAAACGCGGCTCGTGCGGCGGCCCTTCGATGCTGACCACTTCATAGCGCGGCACCTGCTGCAAACGCGCCGCCGCCCATTCCTGCAACGCGGTCTTGGCATCCTTGGCCGCGCCGCTCAGCGAGGCGGCCAGCTGCGGCTGCATATGTGCGGCAACGAAGCGCTCGGCCGGCGTCAGCCCGCCATCGAGGAACAGCGCGGCAATCACCGCTTCCAGCGCATCGGCCAGGATGGCCGGCTTGCCGGCGCCGCCGGAATCGCGTTCGGAACGCGAGAATTGGATATATTCGCCGAGGCCGATATCCTGCGCGAACCGCGCCAGGCTTTCCTGCTTCACCAGCGCGTTGTAGCGCAGGGCCAGTTCGCCGGCGGCGGCTTCCGGAAAGGTCTTGGCCAGCATGGTGGCCACGATCAGCCCCAGCACGCGGTCGCCAATGAATTCCAGGCGATTATAGTCGCGCGACAGCGCCTCGATGGTCTTGCTCGAACCGCTGCGCCGGGCCGAGCGCGCGCGGCTGCGGCGCGGATTGGCGGACGGATGCACCAGCGCCTCTTCCAGCAAGGTGGTGTCGGCGAAGCGATGGCCCAGCGCCTTTTGCAGCGCGGCGAGATCGGGTTTCTGAATGTCGGCGGGCACGATCAGCGGATACTGGTGAACATGCGCTCGAACCGGAAGCCGCCGATCCAGGTCCAGGGCTTGAACAGCGAGGCGGAACTATCCAGCGAAATCCAGCGCACTTCGGCGCGGCCGATCAGGTTTTCCGCCGGCATGTAGCCCACGCCGCCATAGGCCACCTGAAAGCGGCTATCCAGCGAATTGTCGCGATTGTCGCCCATCACGAAATAATGCCCGGCCGGCACGGTGAAAACCGGCGTGTCGTCGCCTTCGGTGATGCCGGCATCGAGGGTGAGATAGCTGCGCCCGCCGGGCAGGATTTCCTCATACTGGCGCACGCGCGGGCGGGCATTGCCGAAACGGTCATGCTCCTCGAAATCGGCCACCCGCCGGCGCTCCACCTTCTCGCCGTTCAGCCATAATTCGCCGGCCTTCATCTGCACGCGGTCGCCCGGCAGGCCGATCACGCGCTTGATGTAATCCTTGCTGGTATCGCCGGGATAGCGGAACACCGCCACGTCGCCGCGCTCGGGCACGCTTTCCAGGATGCGGCCCTTGAACAGCGGCGGGCTCATGAACAGGGAATATTGCGAATAGCCGTAAGCGTATTTGGAAACGAACAGATAATCCCCCACCAGCAAGGTCGGCAGCATGGATTCGGACGGGATATGGAATGGCTCATAGGCGAAGGAGCGGATGCCCAGCGCGATCAGGATGGCATAGAACAGCGTCCGCAGCGTCTCCCATATATCGGATTTCGGCTTGGACACACTCTGCTCCTGCTGCATTCTACACCCCGCGCAACTGCGACGCTGACAACAGACGGTATCCCCCGCCCCCTGTCAAGCGCGCCTCTGAAATGCCACACAAACTATTGATTTACAATTGGTATCGCCGAAATCATAACGAAGGCCTGGGCCAGCGGCGGTTCGTCGGTGATGGTCAGGTCGATCTGCGCCGCATGGCCTGCCGGCAGCAGGCTGTGCAGCCGGGCCAGCGCGCCGCCGGTGAGCAGCATGGTGGGCTTGCCGCCGGGCAGGTTCACCACGCCCATATCGCGCCAGAACACCCCCTTGCGAAAGCCGGTGCCGAGCGCCTTGGAACAGGCTTCCTTGGCGGCGAAGCGCTTGGCGAAGGAAGCCGTGCGGGTGAGCGGCCGGCGCGCCGAGCGAGCCTTCTCGGTCTCGGTGAAGATGCGGTCGAGGAAACGGTCGCCGAAACGCCCGATGGTCTGCTCGATGCGGCGGATGTCGATCAGGTCGGAGCCGATGCCGATAATCATGCGGCCTCGCTCAAGCGGTCAGGCCCAGGCCGCCGCGCGCCCGGTCCATCAGGCCGCGCATGCGGCGGATGGCGCCGTCCAGGCCGCCGAAAATCGCCTCGCCGATCAGGAAATGCCCGATATTGAGTTCGACCACGCTGGGGATAGCCGCCACCGGCCCCACGGTTTCGAAGCTCAGGCCATGACCGGCATGGCATTCCAGGCCCAATTCGGCGGCATGCTGGGCGGCTTTCTGAAGACGCAGCAGTTCCGCTTCGCGGGCGGCGCCGCTCTCCATTTCGCAATAGCGGCCGGTATGCAATTCCACCACCGGCGCGCCCATCGCCTTGGCCACGGCCAGTTGCACCGGCGAAGGTTCGATGAACAGCGAAACCCGGATGCCGGCATCGCGCAGCTTGGCGATGATCGGGGCCAGATGGTTATGCTGGGCCGCCGCGTCCAGGCCGCCTTCGGTGGTGCGTTCCTCGCGGCGCTCGGGCACGATGCAGCAGGCATGCGGCTTGTGGCGCAGCGCAATCGCCAGCATCTCCTCGGTGGCGGCCATTTCCAGATTCAGCGGCAGGTCGATCTCGGCCATCAGGCGGTCGATATCGCTGTCCGAGATATGCCGGCGATCCTCGCGCAGATGGGCGGTGATGCCATCGGCCCCGGCGGCGGCGGCCATCTTGGCGGCGCGGATCGGATCGGGATGCATACCGCCCCGCGCATTGCGGATGGTGGCGACGTGGTCGATGTTTACACCCAGGCGCAACGGCTGCATGGACGGTTATCCTCGGCAAAAGGATTGCGGATGGCGAGATTATACCGCCATCGCCGCCGATTTGCAGCCCTTCCGGCCCGGACTGCGCAAGCCCGGAGGGCCTTAGCGAGCGAAATGCCGGGTGATTTCGGCTTTCATCGCTTCGTCTTGCAGCCGCAGCACGGCGCCGGCATAGCTGCCATCGCGCCGGCGGATTTCGTATTCGGCGTCGAATTCCCGCATCCGCCCGGCGATTTCCACCTGCAGCCGGGCCTGCCCCAGTTCCTTCAGGTCCAGCTCCGGCGCGATCGGGCCGAAGTAAACCCCGAAGCTGCTGAAATTGCGCAGCGGCATGCGCTGGCCGTCGATCACGATGCAATCGTTCGGCCCCGAGGCATAGCGCGCGGCGCGGCGGCGTTCGGCGCCGCCGCCGGTTTTGAAGAAATCCACCAACTCGGCCAGCATATGCGCCTGCGACGACAGCGATTGCGTGGCGGCATGGGTTTCCTCCACCAGCGCCGCATTCTGCTGGGTGATGGTGTCCATTGCATTGAAGGCGGTGTTCACTTCATTGAGCGCCGTGGCCTGCTCGCCGCTGGCGCCGGCAATCTCGCCGACGATATCGGTGACGCGCTTTACCGAAACCACGATCTCTTGCAGCCGTTCGCCCGTCTGGTTCACCAGGGCGGCGCCCTCTTTCACCTGGCTGCCGGCCTCGTTGATCATCGCCTTGATCTCTTTCGAGGCGCCGGCGCTGCGCTGCGCGAGCGCCCGCACTTCCTGCGCCACCACCGCGAAGCCCTTGCCGGCTTCGCCGGCGCGCGCGGCTTCGACAGATGCATTCAGCGCCAGCAGATTGGTCTGGAAAGCGATCTCGTCGATCAGCGCCACCATGTCGTTGATCCGCGCCGAACTGGTTTCGATCCGGCCCATGGCGGCCACGGCCTTATGCACCACATCGCCGCCCTGCTCGGCCAGATCGCGGGTGGCGGCCGACAATTTGTCGGCCATGCCTGCGCTCTCGGCATTCTGCTTCACGGTCTGCGTCACCTCATGCATCGAGGCGACCGATTGCTCCAACTGGGCAGCCTGGCTTTCGGTGCGGCCGGCCAGATCTTCGCTGCCTTGCGTGATGTCTTCCGCCGCCTCGCGCACCACCCGCACGGTCTCGCGCAATTGGTTCGAGAAGTCGGTCAGTTTTTCCATGGTGGCGTTCAGGTCGTCGCGCATGGTGCCGAACACGCCGCCGGATTCATTGCGGATGCGGCGGCTGACATCGCCCTCCGCCAGCGCATGCACCACGGAAACGGCTTCTTCCACCGCCATGCGCACGGTGCCGACCAGCCGGTTGAAGCCGATGGCGATATCGCGCATGAAGCCGGTCTTGCCGGAAATGTCGAGTTGTTGGCTCAGATCGCCGGCATTGGCCTTGTCCACCAGATTGGCGATCTCGCGCTCCACCGCCACCGACTGGCTGACATCGGTTAGCTGCACCACCGTGCCGATGCGCTTGCCTTCGCGGTCGAGCGCCGCGCCGGCTTCCACCTCGATGATCGTGCCGCCGATCGGCAGACGTTTGGACGCGCCGCTGGTCACCAGATCGTTCAGATCGGCAAGATCGGGATGCACCTGCTCGAGTTTGCTGCCGATGACGGAATCGGCACGGAAGTCGGCAACGCGCTCGCGGATCGCCGCTTCCACGCTTTCCAGCAATTGGAAGCAGGCGATATTGGCGAACACCACCTGCCCCATGGCATCCTGCACCAGCACGCCGGACCGCACGCCGTTCAGCGCCGTGACCGCACGCGCCGCATCCACCGAGGATTCCTGCAAGGAAATCGCCGCGCGGCCGATGGCGCCGTAGATATCGGCGCGTTCCGCTTCCGGCACGGGCTGGCCGGTATCGCCATGCGACAGCTCTTGCAACACCTTCGCCAGTTTGCGCGGCATGGCTTCGGCGCTGGCGCTGGCATAAGCCGCAAGCAGCAATGCCAATGCCGCCAGGCCGCCCGCGGCATAAAGCGGCAAAGCGCCGCCTATTCCAGCCTGGCCGATGCCGATGGCAGCAAGCATCGCTACGGCCAGGCCAGCCTGACCCAGCGCCAAATGCTTAGCCGACAAACCGCCGGCTGCGGCGCCCATGCTTTGCAAGGCCCGCGCCTGGCGCTCCAGCCGCCGCCGCCAGGAAATCAGCGCCGCCGTAAGCTCGGTGGAAATGCGATGGAAACTGCCCAGCGGCGCGGTATCGCGATCATAGCCCTCGCGGTCGCCGGCCAATGCCTTGCGCAAGGCTTCGCCGGCCGAAGCATGGAATTGCGCATGCAACTGCCGCACCTTCTCGTATTCGGTGCCCTTCTGCTGCAGCGGCAGCAAAGCGCCATCGGCATAAATCCACTTGCCGAACTGGCAACGGTTGTCCACGCAGGCATGCTCGGGCGAGACATCGCTGGTGCGGGTTTCCGCCGCCTTGCGCAACCGGTCCTTCCATTGCGCGTGGGCCTTGATCGCTGCATCAAGCGCTGAAACGGTATCGGACTTGCCAGCCATTATCTTCCTCAAAAAGACAATTCATCAACATGATAATTGTGTGAATAACAAAAGCAACAATGCTTGGGTAGCCCCTGACGCCAAGCAAAAAACAACCAGCAGCTATGCGTTTTCAGGCCAGATTGCGGCTGCCGGGTTTGATTGCCGGCGTATTGGCCATTTCCGGCGGCAGCGCATCGGCGGCATAAGCCGGCACCTTGTAGCCGCAAAGCGCGAACAGCGGCACGCCGAGATCCACTTCGCCATCCGAGCGGTCGACGATGCAGGAAGCCGCCACGGTGTTGCCGCCATTGGCTTGGATGGTGGCGATGCATTCGCGGCTGGACTTGCCGGTGGTGACCACGTCTTCCGCCATCAGCACCCGCGCGCCCTTGGGAATCTCGAAGCCCCGGCGCAGCGTGAAAGCGCCATCCACGCGCTCGGTGAAAATCGAGGGCACGCCAAGCTGGCGCGCCAATTCGTAGCCCACCACCACGCCGCCCATGGCCGGCGAGCAGACCAGATCCACCGGCTTCGGCCCCAGCTTGGCGCGGATCGCATCGGCCAGCGCCTTGCACAGCAGCGCGGCGCGATCGGGATGCATCAGCACCTTGGCCGACTGCATGTAAACCGGACTATGCAAACCCGAAGTCAGCAGGAAATGGCCCTCCAGCAACGCGCCGGTTTCACGGTAATGGCGAAGTACGTCTTCCTTGTTCATGGGCCTGCTTTCTTTCGGTTTTATTCAACCCCTGGCGCGTTCCACCGAATGGATATTCGGCGTGGCGCGCAGGGCGGCGATGATATTGGTCAGATGCTTCACGTCGCGCACCTCCACATCCACGAACATCTCGAAGAATTCCTGGGTGCGATTGGTGATCTTGAGATTGGTGATGTTGCCCTTGTGTTTGGCGATCACGGTGGACAGCGCGGAAAGCGAACCGGGCTCGTTGGTCACCATCAGCACCACGCGGCCGGTATGGGCCTGGCCGTCATTCTCGCCATCCTGCGGCGCATCCCAGGCCAGATCGAGCCAGCGTTCCGGCTGATCGACGAACTGCCCCAGGCTTTCGCAATCTATGGTGTGGATGGTGACGCCCTTGCCGGTGGTGACGATGCCGACGATGCGGTCGCCCGGCAGCGGATGGCAGCAGCCGGCGAAATGCATCGCCATGCCGGGTATCAGCCCGCGGATCGGGATCGCGCCGCTGCTGGAGCGGTTCTGATCCAGCGGTTTGCCCAGGCGCTGCTGCGCCAGCGGCACGCGTTCGACCTCGCGGTCCTTTTCCTTCTCGCCGGGGAATACCAGATGCAGTACGCTGCGCGGCGTAAGCGTGCCGTCGCCCACGCCGACATATACATCGTCCGCGCCGCGCAGCTTCAGCGCCTTGGCGGCGATTTCCAGGCCCTTCTCGGAAACCTGGTGGTCGTGATCCTTGAAGGTCTTGTTCAGGATCGCCTTGCCGAGTTCGACATACTGGCCGCGCTGCTGCTGGCGGATGAAGCGGTTGATGCAGGATTTCGCGCGGCCCGACTTGACGAAATTCAGCCAGGAGGGATTCGGCGCCGGCACCTTGGAGCGCAGGATTTCCACCTGGTCGCCATTGCGCAGCACGGTGCGCAGCGGCACCACGCGGCCATTCACCTTGGCGCCCACCGCCGTATCGCCGATGTCGGAATGCACCGCATAGGCGAAATCCACCACGGTCGCGTCGCGCGGCAAGGCGATCAGGTCGCCCTTCGGCGAAAAGCAGAACACCTGATCCTGGAACATGTTGAGCTTGGTATGCTCGAGGAATTCCTCGGGATCGGAAGCCTGCTCTAGAATTTCCAGCAATTCGCGCAGCCAGCGGTATTGCTTGGCCTCGGCATCCGGCGCGTTGGCTTTGTCGCCCTGCTTGTAATGCCAATGCGCGGCCACGCCCAGATCGGCCACCTCATGCATGTCCTGAGTGCGGATCTGCACCTCGATGCGCTTGTTCTCCGGGCCGATCACCGTGGTATGCAGGCTGCGATAGCCGTTCTGCTTCGGCGTGGAGATGTAATCCTTGAAGCGGCCGGGCACCGACGGCCAGGTGTTGTGCACGATGCCCAGCGCCTGATAGCAGGCGGCCACATCGCGCACCACGATGCGGAAGGCGATGATGTCGGAAAGCTGCTCGAACGGAATATTCTTCCGTTGCATCTTTTCCCAGATCGAGAATGGCCGCTTCTCGCGCCCGGAAACCCAGGCATCCAGGCCCTGCTCCGCCAGCGTGCGCTTGATGCGGTCCGAGATGCGCTCGGTCAGGCTGCCGCCTTCGCTGCGCAATTGCTCCAGCCGCGTGATGATCGAGGCGCGGGCATCGCCGTTCAGTTCGGCGAAGGCCAGGTCTTCCAGTTCTTCCTTGATCTGCTGCATGCCGATGCGGTCGGCCAGCGGCACGTAGATCTCCATCGTCTCCTTGGCGATGCGCTTGCGCTTCTCGGGCGTGGCGATGTAGTGCAGCGTGCGCATGTTGTGCAGCCGGTCGGCCAGCTTCACCAGCAGCACGCGGATATCGTTCGACATCGCCAGCAGCAGCTTGCGGAAATTCTCCGCCTGCCGGGTGCGGTCGGATTGCTGTTCGATGCGCGACAGCTTGGTCACGCCATCCACCAGCCGCAGCACCTCGCCGCCGAAAGCGCTTTCCAGTTCCTTGGGCGTGGCGACGGTGTCTTCCAGCGTGTCGTGCAGCAGGCCGGTGGCGATGGTCTTGTCGTCCAGCTTCATGCCGGCCAGGATGCCGGCCACCTCCACCGGATGGCTGAAATAGGGATCGCCAGAAGCCCGCTTCTGCGCGCCATGAGCCTTCAGCGAAAACACATAGGCGCGGTTGAGCAGGTCCTCATCGGCGCCGGGATCATACGCCAGGACCTTCTCCACCAGTTCGACCTGCCTCAAAATGCGGGCGCGCGCCATTTCCTACCGTTCTCCAGCCCAGGTCGATTCCTGAGTCAGACGGTTACACAACATCCTGAATTTTGGGCTAAAATCGGGCAACGGCAAGAGGCGCTGGCGCCGCAGAGGGCACCAGTGGCAAAAAAATCACAATCCGAGCGCGAAACCCGCCGATTAAACGAAGGGAGGTTC
>JAYSEE010000125.1:0-2548 GCA_041914045.1 Ferrovibrio sp.
TCGGCTCCTGCGCGCAGATCGGCAAGAATGTGCATCTCTCCGGCGGCGTCGGCATTGGCGGCGTGCTGGAGCCGTTGCAGGCCGCGCCGGTTATCATCGAGGATAATTGCTTCATCGGCGCGCGTTCCGAAGTGGTGGAAGGCGTGATCGTGGAAGAAGGCTCGGTGCTCTCCATGGGCGTGTTCATCTCCGCCACCACCAAGATCGTCGACCGCGCCAGCGGCGAAATCTTCTATGGCCGCGTGCCGGCCTATTCGGTGGTGGTGCCGGGCAGCCTGCCGGGCAAGCCGCTGCCCGATGGGACGCAGGGCCCCTCGCTGGCCTGCGCGGTGATCGTGAAGCGCGTGGATGCGCAGACCCGTTCCAAGACCTCGATCAACGACCTGCTGCGCGACTGATCGGGCGGCAGGGCCGGCGGCGGTTGTAAAATAGATATCATAGGTGGTGCGGCGCGCGGCTATCCGGTTGATCCGTTTGCCGAATCAGCGATTGAATTGCCGTTGGGCCTATACGCTTCGTTAACTGTCAGGGTAGATAGTTCTGCCCTATGTTGAATGCAGCGACCGACATGACGACATCCAAGACCAAGGCCTCGGCCGACCGTTTCCGCGCCGCCACCGTTCTGGTGGTGGATGAGAATCGCGGCACCCGTCAGGCTTTGCGCGATGTGCTGTTCGGCATGGGCTTCGCGGCGGTGTATCAGGCCGCCGATGGCCGTGCCGGTCTGTTGGAAATCTCGGCGCATGAACCCAGTCTGATCCTGGTGGATTACCGCCTGCCGAAAATGGACGGCCTGAGCTTCACCGAGCGTTTGCGCCGCGATGGCAGCATCAACAATAACGGCGTGCCGGTGATTCTGATGGCCCAAAGCGTGGATGCCGAATTGGTGACGGCGGCGCGCGATGCCGGCGTGAACGAGATCGTGGTGAAGCCGATTTCCATGCAGGTGCTGGTGCGCCGGCTGCTGCATATTCTCGGCCAGGCGCGCCCGCTGGTGCGCGGCGGCGGCTATGTCGGCCCGGATCGCCGCCGCAAGGGCGAACGCCGCAACAAGGAGCGTCGCGGCATCGCCGATGCGACCGAGGCGAATACGGTTTCCGAACGCCGCCAGCGCGCCACGCGCCGTTCCAACCAGCGCCGCACGAAGCCGCCGCAGGATCGTTCCGGCGACGAGTGACCTGGGACGAGTGATCCCAGGTCGCCATCCCAGGTCGCTATCCTAGGCCAGGGGATGCCGCGCGTCGAACGAGGCGCGGTTGTTCAGCGCATCCTTGTCGAAACCCGCCACCAGCTTGTAATCCTTCGCCGCGCCTTCCAATTCGGCGCGGCTGATCACATCGTCCAGCCGGGCATAGCCCTGCGGCGCATGCTGCTCGACGAATTGCATCACGCGTTCCGGCCCGTTGGCGCGGTTCGCCAGCACCAGCTTTGCCATGGCCGGCAGGCGGTCCGCCTCATAGGCGCGCAAGGCCGCCTGCGGATCGGCTTCGGTGGCGATTTTATGCGCCAGCACGCGGCCGTCGATGATTGCCTGGCTGGCGCCGTTGGAGCCGATCGGATACATCGCATGCGCCGCATCGCCCAGCAGCGTGATGCGGCCGAAGCTCCAGCGCTCCACCGGGTCGCGGTCCACCATGGGGAATTCGTATACCGCCTTGGTGGCGCGGATCAGGCCGGGCACATCCAGCCAGCCGAAATCCCAGCTTTCGAATTTGGGCAGAAAATCCTCGATCCGGCCCGGGCGGTTCCAATCCTCGCGGTTCCAGGGCGTGTCGTTGGGAAAGCGCAGTTCGGCGATCCAGTTCACCAAGCTGCGGCCGCGCGCGGCTTCCTCCGGCCCGATCGGATAGCAGACGAATTTCTGATCCTGGTGGCCGGCCATGATCATCGAACGGCCGCTTAGGTAAGGCGGCGCTTCGCTCACCGCCCGCCACAGCACCGCGCCATTCCATTTCGGCGGCCCTTCGTTGGGATAAAAGGCCGCGCGTACGGCGGAATGGATGCCATCCGCGCCCACCACGACATCGGCGCGGCGCGGCGGCAGCGGGCTGCCGTCGCTACGTCGGCGCAGATGTGCGGTGACGCCGTCGTCATCCTGCTCCAGCCGCACCAGTTCGGCATCGGTGGCGACGGCCTGGCGCCCTAACCTTTCGCAAACCGCGTCGAACAGCAGCATTTGCAGCCGGCCGCGATGAATGGAATATTGCGGCCAGCGATAGCCGGCATCCAGGCCACGATCCTCGCGCCAGATTTCCTGGCCGAATTTGTTGGTGTAGATCAATTCGCGGGTGCGGATGGCGATGGCATCCAGCCGTTCGGCCAGGCCGAGTTCGGACAATTCGCGCACCGCATGCGGCAGCAGGTTGATGCCCACGCCCAGCGGCCGGATTTCCGGCACGGCTTCCGCCACCTCAACCGGAATGCCGGCCTTGTGCAGGCTCAACGCCAGGGCCAGGCCGCCGATGCCGGCGCCCACGACAAGCACTTTAGGCAGCGTCTGAGCTGCGGCTTCGGCCATGTTTTCCTCCCGGCATGCATTTGTAGTGTT